>JAILAO010000113.1 GCA_024681565.1 Bacteroidales bacterium | reverse complement strand
CGGAGACTTCTAACCAACAATAATTAACCTTCTATAAGGTAATACACTACTAACTAACCGTAAAAGGTCGCTGCGACAGCGACCTTTTGTCGTATTATTCACTATATTTGCATTCGGAATCAAACAAGCGTCCAGATGAAGTTCTCCCCTGCCTTGCGGATGGCCCTGCCGCTGATGCTGGTCTGCTTTTGCAGCGCCTGCTCCGCACGTGTGAAACAATACAAGATCGAAGTCGTGAAGGAATACACCCACGACACCGGCGCCTATACCCAGGGGCTCTTCTTCGAGGGAGGGCGTTTCTATGAAAGTACCGGACAGTTCGGCGAGTCTTCCTTCCGGGAGGTGGAGCTCGAAACCGGCAAGGTGCTGAGCAAGATGGATTTCCAGCGGAAGTATTTCGCCGAAGGCTCCGTCATGCTGGACGGCAGGCTCTTCATCCTGACCTGGCTCAACAAGGTCGCCTTCGTCTATGACGCGGCGACGCTGGAGTACCTGCAGACCTATTCCTATCCGCGCGAGGGCTGGGGCCTGACCACCGACGGCAAGTCGCTGATCGCCTCCGACGGTTCCGCGCGGCTCTATTTCCTGACGAAAGAGTTCAAGCAGGAGCGCGTGGTCAACGTCACGATGGACGGACGGCCCGTGCGCAACCTCAACGAACTGGAATATATCGACGGCAAGGTCTGGGCCAATGTCTATACGACCGACATGATCGTCATCATCAACCCCTCGGACGGCAAGGTGGAAGCCAGCATCGACTGCTCCGGCCTGCTGCCCCGCATCCTCCGCTCGCCGGATACGGACGTGCTCAACGGCATCGCCCGCAACCCCGACACGGGCAAGATCTACCTGACCGGCAAGTACTGGCCGCGCCTGTACGAGATCAAGCTCGTCCCTACGAAATAACACAGTAACACACAGCTTTTATGACCCAATCAACCAATCTACTCCGCAGAATGCTGGCTTTCAGCACCCTGCTGCTTGTACTTTTCTCCTGCCGGCCCACGCCGACCGCGCCCACGGTACCCGAGACCGGGGAACTCGGCTGGCCCGAGATCACCCGGGAGACCAAACCGTGGACCCGCTGGTGGTGGCCCGCCAGCGCCGTCGGCAAGGTCGATATCGACACGATGCTCGACCAGTATGCCGCCGCCGGTCTGGGCGGCATGGAAGTGACCACGATCTACGGCGTACGGGGCTACGAGGACAAGTTCCTGGACTACCTGACGCCCGCCTGGATGGACCTGTTCACCTATACCCTGGAAGAGGCGGACAAGCGCGACCTCGGCATCGACCTGGCCAACGCCTCCGGCTGGCCGTTCGGCGGCCCCTGGGTGGAACCCGAGGACGCCTGCCGCTACCTCGCTTCGAAGACCTGGAAACTGCATAGCGGCGAACGGGTCGAGGATAAGATCCAGTACGCCGAGAAGGCGATGGTCCGTACCATCGGCACCCCGGACAAGATCGAGAACATGGAGTATCCCATCGCGAAAAACGACAATCTCCAGCAGCATGCCTACGAGCAGGTCCGTTATCCGCAGGACCTCCCGCTCATCGCCGTGACGGCCAACAGCACAGATGGCGAATACTATGACCTGACCAGCAGGGTCCAGCCCGACGGCAGTCTGGACTGGACGGCCCCGGAGGGAGACTGGACCGTCTGCGCCCTGTTCCTAGGCTGGCACGGCAAGCTCGTGGAGCGTGCCGGTCCCGGCGGCGAGGGCGATGTGATCGACCATTTCGCCGGCAGGGCCATCGAGCGCTACCTGTGGAAGTTCGACGAAGCCTTCGAGCGCTACGACGTGAGCAAGATCCGTTACTATTTCAATGACTCCTATGAGGTGGACGACGCCCAGGGCAATTCCGACTGGACGCCGGCATTCTTCGAGGAGTTCAAGGCCCGCCGCGGCTACGACCTCAAGCCGCATATGGCCGAACTGCTCGGCGTCGCCGGCGACATCGAGACCCAGGACCGCGTGGTCTTCGACTACCGCGAGACCATCGGCGAGCTGCTGCGGGAGAAATATTCCGCCATGTGGCAGCAATGGGCGGCCCGGCAGGGCAAGGGCATCCGCAACCAGGCCCACGGCTCCCCCGCCAATATCATGGACCTCTACGGCATCAGCGACGTGCCCGAGACCGAAGGCCGCTCCATCATCGGGATGAAGACCGCTTCCTCGGCCGCCCACGTGACCGACAAGCCGCTCACCTCCGCCGAGGCCTGCACCTGGCTGAACGAGCATTTCCAGTCCACCCTCGGGGATGTCAAGACCTCGGTCGACACCTACCTCCTGTCGGGTGTCAACCATATCTTCTACCACGGCACCTGCCTCTCCCCCAACGACGCCCCCTGGCCGGGCTGGCTGTTCTATGCCGCCGTCCATTTCCAGCCGACCAACCCGTTCTGGAAGGACTTCGGGGCCTTCAACGCCTATGTCGCCCGCTGCCAGAGTTTCCTGCAGGCCGGACATCCGGACAACGACATCCTGCTCTTCTTCGACGCCACGGACCTGCTCTCCGAGCGGGGCCGGGAGCCGCTGCTGTTCCACATGGGCCAGAACACGCCCGCCCAGAGCGCAATCGGCAAATCCGCCGAATATCTCTATAACAAGGGGTACTCCTGGGACTACATCACGGACAAGATGGTCCTTGACAACATCCGCACCGAGCACGGCGAGATCGTGACCAAGGCCGGTACCCGCTACAAGACGCTGATCGTCCCCGAGTGCGAGAAGATGTACCTGTCCACCTTCGAGAAGCTCCTGGAACTCGCCCGCCGCGGCGCGACCATCCTCATCGAGAACGACATGCCCGAGGATGTACCCGGCCTGAGCAACCTGGAAGCGAACCGCGAGCGGATGGAGCACCTCCAGACGGGACTGCACTTCACCCAGGAAGACGGCATCCGCAGCGCCCAGGTGGGCAAGGGCCGCATTTGCATCTCCAGCAACCTGGACAAGATGCTCGCAAAGGCCGGTATCAGCCGCGAGAAGATGTATGACCGCGGCCTGCAGTGCATCAGCCGCGTCAAGGAAGATGGCGGCCGCTACTATTTCATCAAGAATCCGACGGCGCAGGCCATCGAGGACTGGATCCCGGTGGACGCCTACTGCGGCAGCATCGGCATCTACGATCCGATGGACGGCAGCTACGGCTTCGGCAGCGTCCGTACCGACGGGGACGGCAAGGCCGAGATCCGGCTCCGCCTCGAGCCGGACCAGTCCCTGCTCCTGGAAACCTTCTCCGGAAGCTACGAGGGCCAGGCCTTCCCCTTCTACAAGCACAGCGGGGAAAGCCGCACGCTGGACGGGGACTGGACGGTCCGCTTCACCGAAGGCGGCCCTTCGCTGCCGGCAGCACGCACGGTCAGCCAGCTCAGCTCCTGGACCCTCTTCGGCCAGGACTATGAGGTGTTCTCCGGCACGGCGGAATACAAATACCGTCTCGCCCCCGTCGAGGGGACGGCCGAAGCCTGGGAAATCGACCTGGGAGACGTCCGGGAAAGCGCCAGCGTCTGGCTGGACGGCCACTGCCTGGGTACGCTCTTCGAGGCGCCCTGGACGGTCCGGCTCACCCAGGAGCAGGCCTCCCGCGGCGGCGAACTCGTGGTCAAGGTCTCCAACCTGATGGCCAACCGTATCATCGACATGGACCGCAAGGGCAAGCCCTGGAAGGTGCTCTACAATGCGAACATCGCTCCCCGGCTGCCGGTCAGCCGCGATGCCCGCGGCAACTTCACGGCCGCCGGATGGGACATCCGCGAATCCGGCCTGCTGGGCCCCGTGGTGATCACGCCCCTCGCTGCAGAAGAGTAATCCCCAACAGGTTATTTTGAAAAATTGCCGTAAAGATTCTATCTTTGCGGCAGTTTTTTTAGAACAGGTGGAGCGATCTGTCGCCCGAAAGGGAGGAAAGTCCGGACAGGACAGGGCATCCCGCTGCGGAAAGCGCAGGTAGGGGTAACCTTACGCCCGTCGTAACAGAAAACAACCGCCGGGACACCGGCAAGGGTGAAAACGCGGGGCAAGAGCCCACGACGCATGACAGCGATGCCGTGCGGGTACGACACCGGGACCTGCAAGACCAAATATACTGGCAGATGAGGACGGCCCGTCCGATGCCAGGGGGTAGGTTGCGAAGATAAATGACAGAAAATCCGTGAACAGAAACCGGCTTACGGCTCCACCTTTTCTTTTTTCTTGCGGCCGAATCTCCTGCGGACCTTCTTAGTCTTCTGCTCGCGCTGGCGAAGCAGGAAAGCGTCCATGCGTCCCAAGCGTTCGCTGTTCTTCTTGACGGTCAGACGCTCGGCCAGCTCTTCCACTCCCTGGCTGATGCCGGGGAAACGGTGCCGGATCTTCTCGGCCAGGTGCCGCAGATAAGGTACCTTGTGCCGGTCGAGTTTGTCGGCGTACATCTCGTCGAAGCAGATCATGATGCCGGTATCGAAGGCATTGAAGAATTCGTCATTGACGCCGGTCCCCAGCATCTTCATCGTCGGGGAGGCATTCATGTAGGAATTGACCAGCGGCGGGATGTTGAAACCGAGCCGGCGGACGGCGTCCTTGAGGTTGCGGTAATCCGCCTTGTAGTCGTCGTCCCGCAGGATCAGGTCGAGCAGCCGGTCGTCCACGCTGATCTCCACCGGGTGCTTGGGCCGGGCCAGTTCATCCGTATCGGGGAAATGTTTCCACAGGAAACGCTGGATTAGTTCGCGACACGACTGGTCGTAGCTCGGATAGATGGTCATCTTGCCCAGGTAGTACATCATCCCGGGATGCTGCAGCGCGATGGCGGCCAGACCGTCCCAGAGATTGTCCAGTGCAAAAATCGCCTTGGCGCCCGCCTTGGAGCTCTGATATTCGGGCGTCACGAAGGAACGGCCGAGCTCGATCGTATGCGGGAGGTACTCCTCGATGAATTTTTCGGAGTAGCGGAACATGTGGGCGGACGTGATGTACGGCTGTCCGTCCTCCTGCATCCGGACGTCCGTACCCAGGATGAAACGGTAACCTCCGATGATGGCGGAAGCATCCGGGTCCCAGATGATCATCTGCTGATAGGGATGGTCTTCCATCGTGTCGAAATCATCCAGGTCGAGCGCCATGCCCGTACCGCCGCCGGAGTCGCGGAAGGCGATCTCGCGGAGCCGTCCGATCTCCTGGAGGACATGGGGAGCGTTCTTGCCGTCGATGACGTAAATCTCGTTACCGGCTTTGTTGGTGTCACAAAGCTTCCTGTCGGGCGTAAGCTCGGATTTGAGCAGGTCCACGCTGACCGGATCGATGATCTTTTCCATAACGATTATAATTGGTAAACTTTTTCTCTGACCCAGGCGGCCCATTCCAGCGGGGAACGGGAAGCATCGAAGGTTGCGGCAGGCAGGGGCTTGCCTATGATGATCCTGAAGGTTTTGTGCTGCGCCCGGTAGAACTCGTCCGGCAGGAAAAGCATCGGGATATTGACCTTGAGCTTCAAGAACTTGCGGAAGATCGCATCCACCCGGTAGAAACGGGGGGAGTTCTGCCCGATGAAATGGACCGGGACGATGGACCGGCCGGTCTCGACGCTCTTTTTGATGAAGGTCTTGGTCCAGGGAAGATCCTGGACCCGGCCGTCCACCTTGCGCGACGCGCTCCCCGCGGGGAACATCAGCAGATGGTTCTCCGAACGGAACGCCCCGTCGATCATCTGCGGGAGGTTCCGGGCCTGGTCCCCGACCTTGTTGATCGGCACGCAGAGCGGGGCGATCGGGCGGATGTACAGGAGGAAATCGTTGACCAGCATCCGCATCGGGCCGAACTGACGGGTGATCAGGCTGCAGAGAGCCAGCCCGTCCACGCCGCCCAGCGGATGGTTGGAGGCAAAGGTGTAGAGCGTCCCGTCCTTCGGGACGTTTTCCAGGCCCTCCACCTCGATCTTGACGTCCATATAGGCCAGGGTGTCGTCGCAGAAATCAGCCCCCTGATATCCCCTGGAAAGGATCTCATTCAGCCAGTCCTGGTGGATGAGACGCTTCAGCCAGCGGACGATAAACCCGGGGACCTTCTTGCCCTTGAATTTGGCCGCGACAATGCGGTCAAGGTCCAGTTTGCCTTCGAAATCTTCGTTTGTCATCTGTGGTCGGTTGCAGTACACACAAATATATTAAATTTCCGGAAGATTTAAAGAATCTGTTCGCCGATGAGGTCGTAATCCTCCGCGGCGACGATGCGCACCCGGATGAAATCCCCGGCACGGACCGGTGCGGCCGCCCCGCGGACCAGGATCTCCCCGTCCACTTCCGGACTTTCGAATTCGCTGCGGCACACCAGCGTATCCCCTACGATGTCGTCCACCAGCACGCGGACCTCCGTACCCACGCGGCGGCGGTTGCAGTCGAGTGAAATGTCGCGCTGCAGTTCCATCAGGCGGTCCAGACGCTCCTGCTTGACTTCCTCCGGGATGTCGTCGGGAAAATGTTCCGCACCGTAGGTCCCCTCTTCTTCCGAATAGGTGAAGGCGCCCAGGCGCTCGAAACGCGCTTCGCGGACGAAGTCCAGCAATTCGCCGAAGGCTTCCTCCGTCTCTCCGGGATGCCCGACGATCATGGTCGTGCGCAGGGCGACCCCGGGTACTTCCCGGCGCAGCCGGGCGATCAGGGCCCGGGTCCATGCGCCGTCCACGTGGCGGTGCATGCGGTCCAGGACCGCATCCGAGATATGCTGGAGCGGGATATCCAGGTAGCGGCAGACCTTGGGATTGTCCGCCATGGCTTTCAGGACGTCTTCCGGGAAATCGGCCGGATAGGAATAATGGATCCGGAGCCACTCGATGCCGGGCACCGCAGAGAGCCGTTCCAGCAGCTCTCCCAGCGCACGCCGATGGTACAGGTCCAGCCCGTAATAGGTCGTGTCCTCGGCGATCAGGATCAGTTCCTTGATACCGCGCCCAGCCAGGGGCTCCGCCTCCGCCACCACGTCCTCCATCGGGACGGAGCGGTGCGCCCCGCGGATGAAGGGAATGGCACAGTAGGAGCAGCGCCGGTCGCAGCCTTCGGAGATCTTGAGATAGGCGTAGCCCTTCGCTTCCTGCAGGCGGCGGGTCACCAGCGGACCGGGTTCCACGCCCAGGTGACGGAGGACCGGCGCGAGGTCCCGGGCCCCGAACCAGGCATCCACTTCGGGAATCTCCGCCGGCAGCTCCGCAGCATAGCGCTGCGACAGGCAGCCGAACACGATGAGCTCCCCTGCCTCACCCCGCTTTTTGGCCTCTACGGCCTCCAGGATGGCGTTGACCGACTCTTCCTTGGCGTCACCGATGAAGCCGCAGGTGTTGAGCAGCAGGCAGTCGACGGGTCCGTCCCCATCCACAATGGTAAAAGCATCCGCCGGCAATTGCGCCAGCAGATGCTCGGTATCTACGGTGTTCTTCGAACAGCCGAGGGTGATGACCCTAAGCCTCCTGCGCATCGCCCTGCTGCTCTTCTTCCTTGACGAAATCGAACGAGGCGTACTTGGCAATCTGGTTGTACCAGTCGACCACCTTGCGCATGTGCGAGACATAGAAGCGGTCGGCATCGTAATTCGGGATGGCCTTTTGGAACAGGGCCACGAGTTCTTTCTCGGGAGCCTTGGGAGAAGGGGCCTCGGCGTCACCCAGGACGCCCTTG
>JAILAO010000047.1 GCA_024681565.1 Bacteroidales bacterium | reverse complement strand
CTTCCAGTATTTTCAATGATCTTTCCCAGACCTCTCGGAAAGGGACTGCAAAGGTAAACCACTTTTTTGAAAGCACCAAATTTTTTTGAAGTTTTTTCAGATTATTTTTCCGTATCTTTGTTCTCGTCCGCCGGAACCCTTTCCGGCAGACCATGATTCAATACAGACCAAATGGAGAACTACAAACTGACCGAGCCCCGCTACGAGGCCATGAACTACCGCCGCTGCGGTCGCAGCGGCCTGCTGCTGCCCGAGATTTCCCTGGGCTTCTGGCACAATTTCGGCGAAGCCGCCGACCCGGACACCTGCCGCGCCATCGTCGAAGCCGCTTTCGACAACGGGATTACCTATTTCGACCTGGCCAACAACTACGGCCCGCCCTACGGTTCCGCCGAGACGATGTTCGGTCGGATCTTCAAGCAGTCCCTCAAGTCCCACCGCGACGAGATCCTCGTCGCCACCAAGGCCGGTCATGACATGTGGCCCGGCCCCTACGGCGAATGGGGCTCCCGCAAGAACCTGATGGCCTCGCTGGACCAGAGCCTCCGCCGGATGCAGCTGGACTACGTGGACATCTTCTATTCGCACCGCCCCGATCCCGAGACTCCGCTGGAAGAGACGATGCAGACGCTCGTGGACATCGTCCGTCAGGGCAAGGCCCTCTATGTCGGCATTTCCAAATATCCGCCCGAGATGGCTGCGCGCGCCTATGCCTACCTGCGCGAAGCGCATGTCCCCTGCCTGGTCTATCAGGGACGCTACAACATGCTGGAACGTACGCCCGAGGAGGAGATCCTCCCTCAGGCCGCAGCCGAAGGTGCAGGCTATGTAGCCTTCTCGCCGCTGGCCCAGGGCCTGCTCACGGACCGTTACCTCAACGGTATTCCGGAGGATTCCCGGATGCGGCACAGCAAGTTCCTCAACGAGAGCGTCCTGACGCCGGAACTGCTCGCGCAGCTCCGTGCCTGGAACGACGAAGCCCGCGCCGAAGGCCTTTCCCTCGCCCAATATGCCCTGCGCTGGATCCTCCGCCGTCCGGAAGTCACTTCCGTGATTATCGGTGCCAGCAGTGTCCGGCAGCTGCAGGACAACCTGAAGAGCATCCGCAAGCGCTGACGCGCGCAGCGTTCTCACAGATCCAGCCGGTTCTGCCGGTCCAGGAAGCGGTAGGATGCCGCCTCCAGCAGATGTGCGGGCCGGATGTCCTCTGTGCCTTCCAGGTCGGCGATGGTCCGGGCGACTTTGATGATGCGGAAGTATGCCCGCATCGAAAAACCCATCTTGGCCATCAGGTTCTCCATGGTCGTCCTGCAGGCTTCCGAGAGCGGGCAGTGGCGCTCGATCTGCTTGAGGGACATCTCCGCATTGACGCTTACGTTCTCCTTGGCGAAGCGGTGCTTCTGCGCGATGCGGGCTTTCAGGATCCGGGCCGCCACGGTTTCGCTCGCCTCCGCTTTCTGTGCCCGTACGATTCGTTCTGCGGGCACAGGCCGCATCCACAGATGCAGGTCGATCCTGTCCATCATCGGGCCTGACAGGCGCGTCAGGTAGTTCTGCCGCTGGGTTGGCGTGCAGGTACAGCGGTCCCCTTCTCCGTAGTAGCCGCAGGGGCAGGGATTGGAAGCGGCCACCAGCATGAAGGAGGCGGGAAACTCGATTTTCGCCTTCAGCCGGGAGATGCTCACGCAACGGTCTTCGACCGGACCCCGGAGGGCCTCCAGGACCGATTTGGGCATTTGTCCCACCTCATCCAGAAACAATACGCCGTTGTGGGCGAGGGACACCTCGCCCGGGA
This sequence comes from Bacteroidales bacterium, assembly GCA_024681565.1. GTDB lineage: Bacteria > Bacteroidota > Bacteroidia > Bacteroidales > UBA932 > Cryptobacteroides. The sequence continues at coordinate 1,037 of JAILAO010000047.1, read as the reverse complement.
GGATGTTCTCTCCACCTCCGCCCCCGATGACCGCGGCCATCGACGCCGAGTAGTGCGGCGCGCGGAACGGCCGGCTCCGGATCAGCCCGTCCTGGGCGTTGGTCTTTCCGGCCACGGAATAGATCTTGCTCGTGACCAGGGCCTCTTCCGTCGTCATCGGGGGCAGGATGCCCGCCATGGCTTTGGCGAGCGAGCTTTTCCCGGATCCGGGGGCGCCGATGAGGATGATATTGTGGCCGCCCGCGGCAGCGATCTCGATGCCGCGTTTGGCTCCTTCCTGACCGATGATGTCGGCGAAATCCACCGCCGCTTCCGCCGGTCCCGCCGCCAGGCGCGCCCGGTGGGCTTTGCGGTAGCGCTGCGTGTTCCAGACCAGCAGGTCCTGGCAGTCCTCCTGACCTTCCAGGATCCGGACCGCATCGGCGAGTCCATGGATGCCATAGACCTGCATTTCCCTGAATTCAGCGGCTTCCAGCGCGGATTCTGCCGGCAGGATGACACCGTCGTATCCGGCCTGCCGCGCCATTTCGGCAAAAGGCAGCGCCCCCGGGATGGGGCGGACGCTGCCGTCCAGGCCGAGTTCGCCCATCAGGATGAAACGCCCGGCGCGGGGAAGTTCCCGCTGTCCGGAAGCGGCGATGATCCCCACGGCGATGGGCAGGTCGTACCCGCTGCCGTTTTTGCGCAGGTCCGCCGGCGCCAGGTTGATGACGATTTTCTTGCCGGGAATGCGGAATCCCAGGGCCTCCAGCGCGGTCGTGGTGCGCAGGAGGCTTTCCTTGACGGCCACGTCGGCCAGTCCGACCAGAAAACATAAAATTAAGGTTTTTCTAATTATTTGAATCAATACCTTCTCTATTTTACCACCTTTTTAGAACACTTTTTTTTGCTCTTAGGACACTTTTTCTCTCTCCTTCATTTATTAGAAAAAGAATTTATCTTTTTCTTTTAGGCAGAAAAGATACACTCTGATTATACTCTGATTATACATCCGATCGCTTACCTTCCTCTTCATTGATATATTCCTACCCTGTTTG
>JAILAO010000014.1 GCA_024681565.1 Bacteroidales bacterium | reverse complement strand
CTCATGGACGAAATCCCGGGCGGCGCGGTCGGCATTGATCCCGTCGCGGAAGATCTCCACGCGCCAGTTTCCTTCAGAAAGAAAAGCAGACAGGTCCAGTGTCAGGTCGCGTGCGTCCCAGTCTGTCATCGCTCCCACATACCAGGCGTTTCCTTTGCGCCGTGCGATGGCGGCGTAGTCGCCGATCTTGCCCGCCAGGGCCACGGTCTCGTCCCACACCGTCGGCACGGCAGCCATCCACTGCAGGCATTCCGGCTCCGCCAGATAGTTGGACGGGGAGTCGCAGAGCATTGTCAGCGGCGCCTCGAAGAGGACGTATTCGGCCAGCTGCCGGCAGCGCGTGCCCTGGCTCATCGGTTCGGTGCTGACGGGGCGGTAGTTGCGGCGGGAGGCATTGCGCATGGCTCCCTGCGTGTAATCCAGCGGCCCGGCGAACATCCGGATAAAAGGAATCTGCACGTCATAGGTCACCTGGTCCACGGTGGGCTGGGCCCATTTCATCTGCTCCAGTCCCGCCACGCCTTCGTGGTTGACGACATTGGGATAGGGACGCTGCAGCCCGCTGGGCTTGAAGGCGCCGTGGAAGTCTACCAGCAGGTGGTATCGGGCGGCGGTCTCCGCCACGCGGGTATAAAAGTCCACCATCAGCTGGTCGTCGCGGTTCATGAAATCGATCTTGAAACCTTTGACGCCCATCTGCGAAAAGTGCCGGCAGATGCCTTCCACGTCCCGGTCCATCGCCCAGTACCCGGCCCACAGGATGATTCCGACGCCTTTTGTATCGGCATAGCGGACGATTTCCGGCAGGTCGATTTCCGGAACGACCTGGAAAAGGTCGGCCTGGAGATTGACCGCCCAACCCTCGTCCAGGATCACGTATCCGATCCCGTGTTCAGCGGCGAAGTCGATATAGTATTGGTAAGTCCGGGTATTGATGCCGGCTTCGAAATCCACGCCGTAGAGGTTCCAACCGTTCCACCAGTCCCAGGCGACCTTGCCGGGCCTGACCCAGCTCCAGTCGGTGTCGGCCGCCGGGCGGCTCAGGGCATAGACCAGGTCGCTGTCCAGAAGCTGCCGGTCCTCTTCCGCCACGGCGACGATGCGCCAGGGGAGGGCGGCGCCGGCCGGCTGCCTGGCGATGTAATCCTCCGTCGTCCGTACGATACCCTGCAGCTTGTTGTAACCATCTTGTTCTATCCGTTTGGGATAAGGGGGGAAGAGCCCGCCGACGGCCGTCCCGCCCAGATGCTTCAGATACATTCCGGGATAGTCCAGCAGGTCGGATTCGGTGATGTTGACCTTCCAGCCGTTGTGCAGGCCGAAACAGACGGGCAGGAAAGCCTTCTGGTCCGCTTTCCATCCGCTGAGCGGATGGATATCATAATAGGCCTCGAATCCGTTGAGGAAGGGGTCGCGCGGGGAATCGGGTTTGACATAGGGGACGATGGCCTCGGCGTCTTCGGCGAAACGGAATTCCGCCTGCTCGTCCCGGACGGTGAAGTCCGTTTTGGACCGGGACACAAAGCGCCAGGCGACGCCGGCGTCATAGGCGCGGAAGACCAGCTCGAAAGTCTTGTAGCGGAGCGTCAGCTCGTTATATTGCTCACGGACGCTGGCGCGTTTGTAGACCATTGCCGGGAAACTGCCGTCCACGGAGCGGCGGAGGGCTTTCTCGAAGTGGACGCTGCCGTCATAGGCCGTCCCGTCTCCCAGACTGAGCGACAACGTGGAAGGGGAGAGCACGGGGATGCCTTCGCAATGAAGGCTATAGCGGATCTGCGGGGCGGTGTCCACACCGAGGACCAGGCGTCCGTCGGGGGAGCTGAGTTCGTAGTGTTGCGGTGCGGCCCCAAGGCCGGCGGGAAGCAGCAGCAGGGCGGCCATCCCGGCAAGGAATCGGGTTTTCATATCGGGCAATAAGTTGATGCAGGAGTAAAAATAAAAGAAAAAAACGGGAAAGTCCGGGGGAAGAATCCGCTTGAAATGATTATGAATGATTTTTATTATATTTGTGCTGTTAACCACGAAAATCTTTAATTCCAGATTCTATGAGTAAATATGTGTGCAATGTGTGCGGGTATGAGTATGATCCCGCAGTCGGCGATCCGGACAACGGCATCGCTCCCGGAACGGCTTTCGAGGACCTTCCTGCAGATTGGGTGTGCCCGTTGTGCGGAGTCGGCAAAGACGAATTCAGCGAGGCCTGATCCATGAAACGCTTTTTGTTGTTATTGCTCGTTTGCTGTTCGACTGCGGCATTCGGGCAATATAAGCCGTTTATGGCCAGCACGGATCCTGTCGGGGATTCCATTGCATTTGCGAGAGTCCGTGCCCGCATGGATTCCATCCGTCAGTACCGCCCGACCGTAGCGGTCGTGCTGGGCGGCGGCGGAGCCCGCGGCATGGCGCACCTGGGTGTCCTCCACTATTTGGAGGAAATGGGTATCCCGGTCGACCTGATCGGCGGTACCAGCATGGGCGGCCTGATCGCCGGTCTGTATTCTTTTGGCTACGGGGAACGCTATCTGGATTCCCTGGTCCGTGCTATCGACTGGAGCGTGATGATGTCCGACCGTGTCCCGGACACATACTTGACTTACCGGGTCCGGAAAAATAAAGAACGTTTCTTCTTAAACCTTCCTTTCCATTACGACGACAGCGAGGTGGAGGCCAGGATGCGCAAGCAGTATAACATCCTCAACAAATCGTACAAGAGGATCCAGACGCGTTCCTCCGATATGGGACAGGAGACGATGAACAAGATCGGACTCGGCCTGCCGGACGGTTTCCTGTTCGGCTTCAATGTCCGCAACACGCTGTCCTCCGTCTCTGTCGGATACCAGGACTCCCTTGCCTTTGACCAGCTCCCGATCCCGTTCTACTGCGTGGCGTCGGAGATGGTGTCGATGAAGGAGAAGAACTGGACTTCCGGAAGCGTGGTGGACGCCATGCGCTCGACGATGGCGATCCCCTTGTATTTCAGACCGGTACGTATCAATGACGAGGTGCTTGTAGATGGCGGTACGCGCAACAATTTCCCGGCGGATATCGCCAAGGCGATGGGCGCCGACATCATCATCGGCTCCGAGATGCCGGTTCCCCGGGACCTGACGGACATGAACACCCTGGCCAATCTGGCCATGCAGAACATCACCATGATGTCCTTCGAGTCCGCGGAGTCCAACCGAAAACTGGCGGACATCCTGCTCCAACATACCCTGGAAGGCTATAACATGCTTTCTTTTGATGCGGAGAGCGTGGCTGACATCATCCGGCAGGGCTATGAAAAGGCCCAGGAAAACAAAGCGGGCTTCGAAGAGATTGCCCGTCGTGTGGGTGCTCCCGTGAAACAGCCCATCTACCATCCGGTCTCGACCGATCTCTCCAAGCACGAGGTCCGGGTCCGGGAAGTCCGGGTGGACGGTGTCACCGACAAAGAACAGAAATACCTGCTCAACCCGCGTTATCTGGAGCATGACGGCGTGTACTCCAATGCCGATATCGAGCGGATTATGGGGACGATTTACGGGACCAAGGCCTTCGAGTCCGTGACTTACCGGCTGGAAGGTACTGAAGAACCCTATATCCTGGTCTTCGACTGCCAGCGCGGGCAGGTCAACGAACTGGGTGTCGGCGTACACGTGGACAATGACGAGGTGGTATATGCCGCTTTCCGGCTGGGCATCGGCACACGCCGGCTTAGCGGCATGCGCTTTATCACCGAAGCGAAGCTGGGTAACGCCGCTACCCTCGATCTGGACCTGTCCTATAAGCCGATGTACCGCTTGCCGTCGTTCGGCATCAGGGGCAAGGTCGGTTATCTGAACATCATGTACATGGAGGACGGGGGCGATGTGAAGATCAAGGCGATCAATTCCATCTTCGATGCCTATCTGGAAGACTCCCACCTGGTCAACGGCAGTTTCCGCCTGGGTGTTTCTTATGAGATGGAACCGTTCGAGAATTATCTGGACCAGCTTATCACCTGGAAGGGAACCGATTTCAGAAGCCACTGGTGGTCGGCTTTCGCCAATTTCAAGTATGACACCCTGGATGACGGATATTTCCCGAACAAGGGTTTCCGGGTCGGGCTCAACGCCCGCTATGTCTTCTCCGGTTATTCCACCTATCTGGAAAGTCCGGACGATGTCCATGAAGTCGAAGAAGGTCCGGTGTCACCGTATTTCTCCGGGCGCTTCGACGTCACTGCCGCCATTCCGCTGAGTCCGAAACTGACCGTCCAGCCATCCGTGTATCTCGGATATGCTTCCGACTTCTCCGGTCGGATGCATCTGATGCACAGGATGGCGGCCGGAGGCACGCAGGCCAGCCGTTATCTGGAAAACCAGATTCCTTTCTTCGGATTCAGTACGGGTTTCCATCAGATGGAGAAACTGATTGCGACGGGGCAGCTTGACATACGTTACCAGTTCAGTCATGTCAATTACATGACTTTGCAAGGCGGTGTCCTCCGGAACAGCAGCGGTTTCGCTACGCTGTTCAAAGATCCGGCAGAAGCTTACGCCGTCGGCCTGGAATACGGCCGCAAGACCGTGGCCGGTCCGCTCCGGCTCGGCTTGCATTGGTGTAATGACGGAGGCTTCGGCGCGACGCTCTCCTTCGGTATGGTATTCTGATTACCGCAGGAACGGTTTGAGCTTGTCCCAGGTGAGGGAGACCGTGATGGTTCCCATGGCATAAGGGGCGATCTCGTACGGGTTGTACACCCAGTTCACGCCTGCGTCGTCTACGTAGAAATTGCCATTGGGCGTGGGGCCGGCGAAGAGATATTCCCGGTCTTCTTCCCCAAGGCTGTTGAGCATAGACTCGTCGAGCAGTTCAGAGAGCTCTTCTTCGCAACCGTCGAGGAAGAGCTCTTTCTCTGTGACGGCATCACCGGTGCGGAGGTCGAACACGGTGTAATAGATTCCGTACATCCCGTGCGCCCCGCCGGTGTAATCCGAGCTTTCGGCACAATAGCTCTGCAGTTTGCGGGCCTTGCAGGCAGAGGTGAACTTGCCGGTGATTTTGAATTCCCAGTCGAACATCCATGCCTGCTGCTCATCGTATTCGTCGATGAAATCATCCGTATCCGTCTTGTAGCCGTCGACCAGGGACTCCTCCCAGATCTTGCAGGCGGCTGGTACGTCCGCGCCTGTTTCGTCTTCCCCGCTGAGGATCTGTGTCCGGATGATGTGATTGTTGATCTTGTCCTTCACTTCCTTCGGTACACCGCCGGTAAGGTATTCTATGTCATAACCATAGCTGAGGCAGGCTTCGGTCCCTTCCATCAGGGGGACGGATCCTTCATCGGAGACGGCGGAAGTCTTGATTTCCTGCGTACATCCTGCGAGGAGCAGGAGCGCAGCCGTTGCGTAGAGAATCGCAGAGGTTTTCATGATATTGATTCGCTGTATTTTTTACCGGGGAAAAATTTAGATACCTGCTGGCAATAGCGGGCGTATTCAGGGTATTTGCCGCTGCTGATTTCCTCCGCGAACGCGGAGCTGCCCAGGAAGAGCACGACCAGCAGCAGGGCGCCGACGGCGCTCCAGTTGAAGATGCCGATCCCGGCACCGATGGAGAACAGGTAGAAGGAGATCCAGGTGCCCTGTTCGGCGAAATAATTGGGATGCCGGCTGACGCTCCACAGGCCCGTGGTGTTGAAACCTTTGTTGTACGGGGCAGGCAGCCCGGCCAGTTTCTTCCCGGATTTGATCATGGACCATTTCTCGGACTGGAAGCGCCACTGCTGCTCGTCGGCCAGGGTCTCATAGAAGACGAAGGCTGCCATCAGGACGGCGGCCAGGATGTCCATCCAGCCGAAGGGCGCGTCCGAGTGCATGGAAACCAGGGCCGGGAAGGTGATCATCAGCACGAGCGCATTCTGGTACAGGGAGATGAAGAAGAAGTTGAACAGCATCCATTTCCACCGGGGTTGGAATTCCTTCTTGGCGCGGAGGACGGCCCAGCGGTAGTCTTCTTCGCCCTCCCAGAACTTGAGCCGGTAGGCACCCTTGCGGGCGAAATTGAAAGTCAGGCGGACACCCCAGAGCGTGGCCAAGATGGCCATGGTGACGAGCCGGGGGCTCATGCCGCCCCGGATGGCGATGATCCAGACGTAGGCGATGGGCAGCAGACTCCAGAGTTTGTCCATCTGGCTGTTGTTGCCGGTCAGTTCACCGACGGTGAAACAGAACAGTGCGCTGCATCCCATGATGATCAGCAGGGTCTTCAGGACGGAAAGCTGCTCTGCATCCAGCGTGGGCCCGACAAAGATGTAGAGGAGCGGGCAGACGACGAGCGAAAGCCCGAGGAGGGTGGCGATGGGGCCGAGTTTCATGATTCTGTATTTGTTTTGTTGTTTTTTCTGAGCATGATTTTTCTGAAGATGTACGCACCGATCCTGTAGGGAAGGGGCCGGAGCGCCTTGTCGGCTTCTTTGAGTTTCTCGCGGATCGGAATCTGCTGCGGACAGTGGAGTTCGCATTTGCCGCATTGGACGCATTGGGTGGCGAAGGCCGGTTGGGCCGTCAGGGCGACCGTCTGCAGGTATTGATTGCGTCCCGAAGATTTGGATTCGGTGTACATCGTATTGTAACAGCTGAAGATGCCCGGGATGTCCACGCCTTTGGGACAGGGCATGCAGTAGCGGCAGCCGGTACAGCCTACTTTCTCTTTTTCCCGGATGATTCGTTTGACCCGCTCCAGCAGGGCATCGTCTTCGGCGGTGAATGCTCCGGCGCTGGCTTCGGAAGCCGTCCTGACATTCTCTTCCACCATTTCCAGGGAGTTCATGCCGGACAGCACGACCGTGACTTCCGGCTGGTTCCAGAGCCAGCGCAGCCCCCATTCCGCCGGGCTCCAGCCCCGCGCATCCCCGGAGATGATCCTTTTTGCCTGCTCCGGCAGGCGGTTGACCAGTTTGCCGCCGCGCAGCGGCTCCATGATGATGACCGGGATGCCCCGGGCGGCCGCAGCCTTCAGGCCCGCCACGCCGGCCTGGGTGGTCTCGTCCACATAGTTGTATTGGATCTGGCAGAAGTCCCAGTCGTAGTCGGCCAGGATCTTGAGGAAATTGTCGGAGTTGCCGTGATAGGAGAACCCGATGTTGCGCACGGCTCCGCTCTGCTTCTTTTCGGCGATCCAGTCCAGGATGCCGGCGGACTTGAGCCGTTCCCACTGCAGGATGTCCGTCAGGTGGTGCATCAGATAATAGTCGATGCGGTCCGTGCGCAGGCGGGAGAGTTCTTCTTCAAAATACCGGTCGATGGACGCCCGGTTCTTGATCAGATATTGCGGAAGCTTGGTCGCGATCCGGATGCGGTCCCGGATGCCGTTGCGCTCCACGATCTCCCCGAGCGCCGCTTCGCTTCCGGGATAGATATAAGCGGTGTCGAAATAGTTGACCCCCGCCCGGTAGGCGGCCATCAGTTCCTGTTCTGTCTTGTCGATGTCGATTCCGGTGCCTTTCTTGCTGAAACGCATGCATCCGTAACCCAGGATGGAAAGCCCTTCACCGTGTTTGTCAGACCGATATTGCATCATACCACAAAGATAAGGCTTTTCATGTAATTGAAGAAAGATGGGACGGGATTCTGCGCGTTACAGGTCCAGGGGGATGTCTCCCTGCATGAAAAGGACGGCCCGGCCGGTGATGAAGACCCGCTTCCCGTCCGTCGATACCTGCAGGATCCCTCCGCGGCGGGAAATCTGCCGGGCGGTCATTTCCCGTTTGCCGAGCCTTTCCGCCCAGAAAGGCGTGAGGTAGGTGTGGGCGCTGCCCGTGACCGGATCCTCCGGGACATTGAGCTTGGGGTAGAAACAGCGGGACACGAAATCGTACTCCCGGGAGGCGGCGGTCATGATCAGCCCGCGGCCTTCGATCTTCGTCATGGCATCGAAGTCCGGCGCGAAACGCTCCAGCTCCTCTTCCGAGGACACGAGCGCCATCAGGTCGCCTCCGTCATAGTAGGCCTCGCGGGCAAGTCCGCCGGTCGCCGCAAGAATGCGCTCCGTCACCGGAACGGGTCTGTAGTTCCCGAGCGGGAAATCCATCGTGTAACCATCGTCCGAGGCATGCACGATCAGCTCGCCGCTGAGCGTGCTGAAATGCATTTCGCAGGTCCCCGGATCGACGAATCGATGCAGGACGAAGGAGGTCGCCAGCGTCGCATGGCCGCAGAGCGCGACCTCTCCGCCGGGGGTGAACCATTTGAGATCATATCGGCCGGGGCCCGTTTTTACGACGAAAGCCGTTTCCGAGTAATTGTTTTCGATGGCGACCGACTGCATCAGCGCGGACGGCGGCATCTCGCGGCAGGGGAGGACCGCCGCCGGATTCCCGCTGAATAGACGGTCTGTAAAGGCATCTGCGATGTATTGCTTCATCGGGGGCTGTTTTTATTTCAGGAAAGCTTCCAGCTCATCCCAGCGGAGGAAGATATCGATCACGCCCGCGGCCTGCACGCCGGTCTCGTAGGGATTGTAGTGCCAGGTCACGCCGTCATCGCTGACCGAGAAATTGCCGTTGAGGACGGGGTTTTCGGGCACGGAGCTCCCGGCATCCTTCCCCCCGGAGCCGGCCTTTTTGCGGAGCAATTCTTCGATCTCCGGGCCGCAGTCATCGATGATGAAGGCTTCTTCGGTGACGGGCTCGCCCGTATTCAGGTCGAATACGGTATAGAAAGAAGATTCCTCCCCGTGGACTCCGCCCAGGGCCTGGTATTCGTCCATGCAGTAGGATTGCAGTTTCCTGGCCTTGCAGGCGGTCGTGAAGCGGCCTTTTTTGGTGGAATCCCAGTTGAACATTCCGTCTTCGCCTTCGCGGCCTTCCGCTCCGCTGCCGTAGCTCCCGACGAGTTCGTCCGCCCAGCGCTGGCAGGCGGCGGGCACATCGGTATCGGTCATGCTGTCGTCGTCGAAGACGTTCTTGCGGATGATATAATTGTTGATCCTGTCCATCACCGCCTCGTCGATACCTCCGGTGATGTACTCCATTTCGTATTCGTAGTTGAGTGCGGCTTCAGATCCCTCGTAGCGGAGGACCGTGCCGTTATCGGAGACCGTGGCGGTCTTCATTTGTCCGGTACAGCCGGCGAGGAGCAGGAGTGCGGCGGCCGCGGCGGCCAGATAGCGGAAAGTCTTCATGCCCTTTTGTTGATTAAACTATTGTAAAGATAAGACTTTTCGCGCTAAACCGCATCATTCCGGCGGGATAATCCTAATACTTCCCGACGAAATTGCAGAAGTGGTTCCAGCCGGGAGTACTCTGGTAGCTCGCCACGCTTGCCATCGGGACCGTCACGGGAATCAGCGGGTCGATTCCGTCAAAGGTGCCGGCCTGGCAAGCCGGCGGCGTCGGTGTCTTGCTGGCGATGGACCCGACGGCGGTGCAGCCCGCAAACGCGGAAGCTCCGATGGTCTGCAGCGAGCTGCCGATCGAAATCGAAGCGGCTGAGATGCAGCCCTCGAATGCACTGTTTCCGACAGAATTGACCGTGGCCGGGAGTTCAATATCCGACAGGCTGGTACAACCGCAGCACAGCTCGTCCGGGATTACGGTGAAAGTCGGGGTGAACGCCAGCCTGGCGAGCGAGGTGCAGCCCCGGAAAGCACCGGTGCCCAGTTCGGAGATGGAGGCATCCAGGGAGAATGCGCTCAGCGCGGAGCAGCCGTCGAAAGCATAATCGCCGATGACCGACAGCGGCCGGGGCGTATCGATCTCCTGCAGGGCGACACAGCCGGCGAAGGCTTCCTTCTCTATTTGCGACAGGGTTTTGGGCAGTTTGACCGAGGTGATGCCGGTATAGTCCCGGAAGGCCCGTGCTCCGATCTGGGTCACGGTATAGGTGACGCCATCATATTGGGCGGTCGTAGGCAGGACGATATCACCTTGGACGAGGTTGGCCGGGGATACCGGCGTCAGGCGGACGAAGGTCATCCGGGAGACGATGACTTCGAAGTTGTATTCAATGCCATCGACGGTCTGGTTGAAACTTTCTCCGCTCTTGAGCTTTGAGCAGGACGTCATCACGGCAACGCCGGCGATGAGCAGACAGAAGAATTTCGTTTTCATATGCAAAGTTTTTAACCTCTTTTGCAAAGGTAGTCCCGACCGTATCTACAAAAAAGGTCATATTTCAACTTAATTTGGATGATTTCCCATCTTTTTTCGCAAATAGTCATTTTTAGCGTATATTTATTCGTTTAAAAACCGCTTCGGATGGTCGATTTCAAGAAGATACTCCACCGGGATGTCCGGGATCCGGGCTCCGTCATCGCCGCCGGGGATGATTTCTTCATCCTGGACAATCCGGAATTCATCTCTACAGGGAGATTTCCATACAAGAACGACTGGCTCATCGCCACGCTCTGCGTGTCCGGATCGGCCAGCGGGATCATCAATCTGCGGGAATACCGGGTGGAGCCGGGCGGATTCATCATCATCCTGCCCGGGCAGGTGATTGTCCGGAGCGCCCTGAGCGACGATTTCAGGGGGAAGATCCTCCTGATGTCCAAGCGGTTTTCCGACTCCCTGGATATCGGGCGGACGCTCACGATTACGGCCAGTATCGAGCAGCGGCCCTATTACCAGTTCGAAGGAGAGACCATCGGGGTCGTCTTTTCCTATCTTTCTTCCTGCGAAGCCATGATCCGGCTGAATGGAGGGAATCCGGTCGTCTGGGATGTCCTGCGCCTGCTCGCCCGCGCCTTCTTCCTGGGTGCCGGACCCTTGCTCAAAAAGCGCGGGGGGACGTCCCCGACCAAAACATACGGGAAGCTGACGGAGGATTTCCTCGCGCTGGTTGAAAAACAGTACCGGGAGCACAGGCAGCTGGACTACTATGCCGGGGAACTGGGACGCAGCCCCAAGTACCTGTCCCGGCGCATCAAGGAGGAGACCGGCCAGAACGCGACGGACTGGATAGACCGCTGTGTCATCCTCGATGCCGAGGCGCAGCTGCTGTCGACGAAAAAGACCGTCCTCGAGGTCAGCGATTCCCTCGGCTTTCCGTCCCAGTCGTTTTTCGGGAAATATTTCAAGCGGGTGACGGGACTGTCCCCGAAAGAATTCCGGCGCAGCCGGGCGGACCTGTAGCGGCTTGCCGGGCTATCGGATATTCCGTGCATTTTCCGTAAATTCGTCGCTTGAAAATGAAAAGGATCTGCGATTTCATATCCCGCTGGATGGGCGTCCTTGTGCTGATGATGGCAACGTTCTCCCTGCTGGTCCCGGGCCCGATGAAAGCCCTGGGCACCCGGGCGATCAATCCTCTGCTCGGACTGATCATGTTCGGCATGGGTCTCACGCTTTCCGCCAAGGATTTCCGCATCATCCTCCAACGGCCGAAAGATGTCCTTCTGGGCTGTCTGGCCCAGTTCACCATCATGCCGGCCCTGGCATGGTTGCTCGTCAGGATCTTCGCACTTCCCCAGGACCTGGCGATCGGGGTCCTTCTCGTCGGGTGCTGTCCGGGAGGGACCGCGTCGAACGTCATCACCTATATGGCGAAAGGAGACCTTGCCCTCTCGGTCGGGATGACGGCGGCGTCCACGATCCTGGCTCCGCTGGTCACACCCCTGCTGGTCTGGCTGCTGGCCGGGACGATGACCCAGGTCGATACGGTCGGGATGCTGCTCAGCATCCTCTACGTGGTCATCGGCCCCATTGTCTGCGGCCTGTTGTGCCAGCGCCTGATTCCGGCATTCACAAAAAAGGCCGTGGACTATCTGCCGGCCTTTTCGACATTGATGATCATGATGGTGGTCGGGATCGTGGTTTCGCACAATGCCGACAAACTGCTGGCCGGCGGACTGATCGTCATCCTGGTCGTGGTCCTGCACAATCTGGGCGGACTCGGGGTCGGATATCTCATCGGGCGTGCCTTGAAGCTCCCTTACGGGAAATGCGTCGCCATCAGCATCGAGGTCGGCATGCAGAATTCCGGCCTGGCTTCCAGCCTTGCGGTGCTCCACTTCTCGGCGGCACCCCTTGCGGCCATTCCCGGTGCCGTCTTCAGTGTGTGGCACAACATCAGCGGCGCCATCATGGCAAGAGTCTACGGCCGCAAAGCCCCCGGAAAATAAAAACGCCCTCTCACATATCTGAGAAGGCGTTTCTGGTGCTCCCTTCGGGCATGAGGCCCGGTAAAACAAGTCTTAGTGACTCGATCTGATGTGCTCTGCCAAGTTCCTCAAGAACCCCGGGACTTGATCCGCAGATGGGAAGGCATCCTGGAAGACCAGATGCTCAACCCGGAGGCAGACGAGTGGATCATTGAGTGTTCCCATAGGAATATCCGGGGATTGCTTTCGCTATTCTTCCGGGGCAAGGACCTGGACAAGGCCGTATCGGCTTTGAAGAAGGGCGATTTTACGCTATCACGCCAGAATCACGCCAAAAACAATACAAGAAATCCGCTAAGTGGTTGTATATTAACCAAGTAGCGGATTTTCAAGTGCTCCCTTAGGGGCTCGAACCCTAGACACCCTGATTAAGAGTCAGGTGCTCTACCAACTGAGCTAAGGAAGCATGATGTCAAACGAATGCTCGTTCACTTTTGTGACCCGTTCGGGGCTCGAACCCGAGACCCCAACATTAAAAGTGTTGTGCTCTACCAACTGAGCTAACG
>JAILAO010000174.1 GCA_024681565.1 Bacteroidales bacterium | reverse complement strand
CGCAGCGCGGAAGACCATACGGCCGATACGGCCGAAGCCGTTAATACCAAGTTTAACCATTTGATTTAAAACTATAAATTATTAAAAAACACTTTCATTTACCTTCTAACCCGAAAGGCGTGGCAAATTTAGTATTTTTCTTCATGAAAATCAACTCTTTCACAAAAAATATTCTCGGCCTCCGCGGGCTAGTCGAAAGCCAGTCCGGTATAGCGGCGGATGTAGAATTGGTCGATGGTCCCCTGCCCTTTCCGGGTCACGAGGAAACGCACGATCTCGGCGATTTCCTCCGGTTGGATGAGCTCGTCGGGATTGATGTCGGGACGCATCTGCCTGACCATCTCGGTGGCTACGCCGCCGGGGCTGATCAGGTGCACGCGGATGCCGAAGGGCTGGACTTCCTTGGCGAACACCTTGGTGAAACCGGTCAGGGCGTGCTTGGAGGAGGCGTAGGCGGACTGGTTGACATAACCCTTGAAGCCCACGACCGAGGCGATGTTGATGACGATGGGTTTTTCGGATTCCTTGAGGTACGGCAGGGCGGCCTTGCTGATGAAGAAGGGGGCCTTGGCGTTGACGGCGAAGATGCGGTCCCACTGCTCCGGCGTCACTTCGTCGAAAGGACCGGCCTGCGAAAGTCCGGCGCAGTTGACCAGCACGTCGAGCCCGCCCAGCCGGGCGACGGTTTCTTCGACGATCTCGCCGTAGGATTCTTCCCGGGTGAGGTCTGCCGGAAGGGCCACCGCATTGGCGCAGCTGTCCGGCAGGGCGGCGATGGTTTCGGCAAGCGCGGCGCCGTCCCGCGCTACGAGGGCAAGGTCATAACCCAGCGAGGCGAGTTCCATCGCGATGACTTTTCCGATGCCGCGCGAGGCGCCTGTGACGAGTGCTATCATATCGATCTGTTTTTGTTGAGTTCTTCGATCATGGCCCGGGCCACGGAACGGGACGCCCCGCTCCCGCCCAGCGACCGGCGGATGTCGGCGTAGTCCGCAAGCATCCGGGCGCGGTAATCCGCGTCTCCGACGAGACGGCGGACCTCCGCGGTGACGGCATCCGCCGTGAAGTCTTCCTGGACGAGTTCGCGGAAGGCCGGGCGGTCGATGCAGAGGTTGCCCAGAGAGATGTATTTGATGTGGTCCATCACGTGCAGGATGTGGCGGGCCGCCCAGGCGGACAGCGGAGAGGTGCTCCAGCAGACCACCTGCGGGGTGCCGGTCAGCGCGGCTTCGAGCGAGGCCGTGCCGGAATTGATGATGGCCGCGTCCGCGTAGCGGAGCACGTCGTAGGTGCGGCCGAAGATCAGGTCCACCCGGGTGCGGCCGGCGATCCAGGGGGCGTAGTCTGCTTCGCTGCGGGCCGGCGCCCCGGCCACGACGAAGCGCACCTCCTCCCAGCCGGGCAGGGCGGACAGGCGGTCGGCGACCTCCATGCAGACCGGCATCATGCGGGCGATCTCTCCCTTGCGCGAACCGGCGAGCAGGGCGATGTAGCGGCCGCTGACGAGGCGCTCATAGGGATGAGCGTCCACGGCATCGAGCAGCGGGTTGCCCTTGTAGATGAAGGGAATCCCCTGCTCCGTGAAATACGGGATCTCGAAGGGAAAGACGATGAAGAGCCGGTCCACCCAGGCCTTGAGCTTGCGGTTGCGGCCCGGACGCGAGGCCCAGGTCTTGGGAGCGATGTACCAGAAGACGCGGATGCCGCGGGCGTGGCACCATTTGGCGATCTTCATGTTGAAACCCGGATAGTCGATCAGGATCACGACGTCGGGATGCCAGTCCTGGATGTCCTGCTTGCAGTTCCGCAGGTTGCGGAGCAGTTTCCCCGCGCTGGCGAGCACGTCCGTCAGGCCCATCACGGCACCTTCTTTATAATGGTGCAGGAGTTCGGCGCCGGCCGCCTGCATCAGGTCGCCGCCCCAGCAGCGCAGTTCGGCCGCGGGGTCTTCGGCACGCAGGCCTTTGACGAGGTTGCTGCCGTGCAGGTCGCCGGAGGCTTCGCCGGCAATCAGAAAATAGCGCATAGGCGTTCGCGTTCGGCTTGGTCCGTGTTGTCGATATTCTCCGGCGTGATGACCACATAGCCCTGCTGGAGCAGGATGTGGTCGGCATCGGCGGGGTTGCCGCCGTTGTCGGTGAAATCGCCGGCCATCACGTAGAGTTTCTCATCGGGCTTGAGGCGGGCGACGTAGCGGCAGTCCTCCTCGGTGGGGATGTGGCCGCGGGATTCGAGGAATTCGCCGTAGTCCTGGTATTCGCGTTCCCAGTGGGCGTAGCCCATCCGCCCGACCCGGATGCCGTGGATGCGTTCGGCGGGGCGGTCCGGGAAGTTGATGTTGTAGAACAGTCCGTAGCGCCGTTCCAGCTGCGGGAGCAGCCTGTCCAGGATCTTCGGGAGCAGGACTTCGACGCAGGAGAAGTCGGCGTCGGGGCTGAAGGTGTCCAGGCTCACGCCGATGGAGGGGATGCCGTTGACGGCGCCTTCCATGGCGGCGCCGATGGTGCCGGAGTAGATGGAGGCGGTGGCGGCGTTGCTGCCGTGGTTGACCCCGCTGACGACCAGGTCGGGCCGTTCCGGGAACAGGACGTTGTCGATGCCGTATTTGATGCAGCTGGCCGGGGTGCCGTCGAGGTACCACCAGTCTTCTCCCGGGTTGCGCTCCTCGAGGTGCTTGACCGCGATGGGTTTGTAACCCATGGTCACGGCCATGGACATGCCGCTCTGGGCGTGCTTGGGGGCGACGACCGTCAGTTCGCCGTATTGCTTCATGACGCGGACCAGGGCCTGCAGGCCTTTCGCGTGGACGCCGTCGTCATTGGTGATCAGAATCTTCATATCTTCAAATATACAAATAAAATCGCTTCCCCATCTCCATGAGGCAGCGATTTTATAAGAGGTTCGCCGACGAAAGGCTAATACTGGCGTTCGCCGAAGATGGCGGTGCCGATGCGGACGATGGTCGCGCCGTAGTCGAGGGCGATGCGCCAGTCACCCGACATGCCGATGGAGAGTTCGCGGAAATCCGTCAGTGCCGGGAAGAGGTCCTGCAGGTAGGCGCGGAAGTCGGCGATGCGGGCGAAGTCCGC
>JAILAO010000053.1 GCA_024681565.1 Bacteroidales bacterium | reverse complement strand
TGCCGTCGAAGGTCTCGATCACGCCGCCCTTGCCGTCGTAGTCGATCAGCGAGTCGTGCTTCTCGGCAGTGCCTTCGGTCAGCGGCTGGAACCAGTGGGTGATATGGGTCACTCCGTGCTCCATCGCCCATTCCTTCATGCCGCGGGCCACGCCGTCCGCAGCCTTGCGGTCCAGGGGTTTGCCACCCTCGATGCAGGCCAGAATGGCCTGGAGACTGTCGGCATCAAGGTACTTGCACATTTTTTTGCGGTCGAAGACCAATTCACCGAAATAGTCGGAGGTTTTTCCGGCAGGAATCTCTGCCGGCACTTCCTTCTTCTCGAAGGACTCTCTCACCAAGTCAAATCTGTCCATAATAATACAATTTTTAAAAAAACTAACTATATAACAAAACAGGCCGATCCAATCGGACCAGCCTGTTCATTCTTATCTTTTACCCAAGGATTTCGTATTAAACTTGCCGTACGGCCGGATATACGCACAAGAAATCCCCCGGAGCCTGCTGGTTCTGGGAATTCTGGGAATTCAAGGAATTCCATTCAAATGCGTATAAGAGATCGCGGTTCATTTTCGAAAACCAAAATTTCGATTGCAATTTAGGAATAAAACCCGAAAATGCAAGCATTTTTTTAATTTTTTTTAACATCTACGGCGTTGCGGTTCCCGTGTAAAAGGAGACTAAACGGCGGATGGATTCACTGCAGACGGGGCAGAAATCAGGATAAGTATTGGTCCGCATCCGACAATCGTCACTTCCGCGCCAGACCCCCCTGGACATGTACCCTCCACCTTCAAAGAGACCGACACCGTCCCGTCCCATCAGAGATTTCCACTTGGAGGAGAAATCCGCACGGGTGGTGATATTCTGCTCCCAGGGTTCTACATCCGGGAAATACTGGTTCGAATACTGGTCATCATAGAAGTACTCGTCCGCGAGACCGGCAAAACTGTGTCCGAATTCGTGGACCACCACGGGGCGGAAAGCGGCATGATGCGCCGTAGTCAAGGTATAGGAATTGAAAATGCCTCCCCCGCCGTAGGTATCGGTATTCGCCAGGATGATGATATGTTCGTACGGGACCCCCGTCAGCAGGTCATGCATCCGCTTGAGGTGCAGCGTCGTCAGATAGCGGTCGGAATAGAAGGTGTCGAAGTGCGAACCCAGCGCCGTATCCTTCCACAGCCCTTCGCGGGGCACGCTGACGCCGCTCTCGGCGGAAGGCAGGGCTACTGCGACGAAATTGAAGCGGTCGCGCAGTTCCCGGAAGACCCGGTGGTTCATGAAACTCTCCACGGCGACGGCTGCATCCTGGTAGAAAGTATCCATCTCGTCTGCCGTATAACCCTCGGACAGGATCACCACGTCGATACAGGACGCGGGACTGCCGCTGCGCAGGATGTCCCGCGTCTCAGGCGTACCGCCGCCCGGGCGGCGGATGAGGATGTCGGACGGATCCACACGGTGCGTCAGACGGGCCGTCACCCGGTGACGGAAATCAAAAAGCACGACCGTAATGTCTACCGGCACGGAAGGCATCGGCAACAGGAAGACGTTCTCAAAACTCTTCTGCACGCGCGTCGCTTCCTCGGTGGCCTGCCATTCCTGGAAAAGCGTAGAGAACGAATTGCAGTACAGCAGGCGGCCGGTCTGTGCATCGTGCATCCGAATCTGGCCGTTGCCCCGCAGGGCCAGGGAGTCCAGGTGTACCCGCCGGCCGGCCCAGCCGTCCATGCAGCTGAGCTGGTCGAGCGCGATGGTGCAGCTCCGGTCCGTGCCGGAAAAGACGTAGTCCACGCGGAGCGTCTGCTCCGTCAGGGGCGCAGGCAGCGGCTGTGCCACCATGCACCAAGCCGCGGAAAACGCGGCAAGCAGGGTCAGGATCCGTTTCATGCGCGAAAGGCGGTTAATTGATGAAAAGCAGCTCGCGGTACTTCGGGAGCGGCCAGGTCTTGTTGTCCACGACTTCTTCGAGCTTGTCGATCGGGCGGCGCAGTGCCGGGAAGCTCTCGGCGATCTCATGGTACGCCAGGGCGCGCTCATAGTCGTTCCCGATGGCGTTGGCAGCCTTGCGGGCCTCTTTCATCGCCGTGGCCTGGACACGCACCTGTTCTACATATTTGTTGATATCCTCCAGGATCATCATCTCGGTGGTGCAGCCGTCCAGGTTGCCGTAGACCTCCTTCGCGAGGGCCACCTCCCGGAGTAGGCGGGATTTATACTCCAAAGCCGCAGGGACAATATGGTTGAGCGCCATGCGCACCATCACGCGGGACTCGATCTGGACCTTCTTGATATAGGTCTCCCATTTCACATCATTGCGGGCGACCAGCTCCTTTTCGGAATAGACCCCTGTCTTGCGGAACATTTCCACGGAAGCGGGTTTGGTGAATTCGCAGAACATCTTGGGCACGTTGGTCTCGACATCCAGACCGCGGCGCTTCGCCTCTTTCTGCCACTCCTCCGTATAACCGTTCCCGTCGAAGCAGACCACGTCGAGCACGCTCCGGATGATGGGTTTCAACGTGTCCATGACCGCCACGTTCGTCTTCTTGCCTGCGGCAATCTCCTTGTCCACGGCCGCCTTGAAGTCCAGCAGCTGCTCCGCCACGGCCGCGTTGAGCGTCGTCATCGCTCCGGCGCAGTTGGCGCACGAGCCGACGGCCCG
>JAILAO010000163.1 GCA_024681565.1 Bacteroidales bacterium | reverse complement strand
GGGGGAATCTGGACCCGGAAATATCTGCCTTGATCCGGAAATACGACCTCCATAGGGAAGCTGATGAAGCATATCAGTAACAATTATAATTTACAACTATGAAAACAAAAACGATTTATGCAGTACTCTGTACTGTAGGTGCTATGTCTCTGGCGTGTGCGTGCAACAAAAACACATGGATGACAGGTGAAGGAACCCTCGGAGAAGGGGAGGTCCTGCTTAACGTGAATCTCGGAAACGCCGGTACGAAAGTCGCGGCTCAGTCGGAGACCAGCGAGCAAACGATTCGTAACGTGCAGATTTTCGTTTTCCGTGCCGGAAATGGTGGCGATGCCGGTAATCTGGAGATTGCTGCTTCTGCCGGGTTTGATGTGGAGCTGAATGTCTCCGGAGGAAGTTTTGACGGGATTTCGGTAAAATGCACCACCGGAGATCGTGAAATCTGGGCCGTCGTCAATGACTCCGCAGACCGGACAAAGGGAGCGGATGCTGTGGCAACGAAAGATGATTTCCTGCGTTTGAGGCACGAACTCAAAGACGCGCGCAAGGACAAGTTATTGATGATCGGGACCAGCGGCGTTCAGACGTTGCATGAGGGGAAAGCTGAGATTTCGGTGCAAGTGCATCGTCTGGCCGCGTCCATTGTCCTGGAATCTGTGACCAATGATTTCTCTGCACCCGCCTATCAGAAATCCGGGACCTTCCGGGTTGAGGATTGTTACTTGATCAATGTTCCGGCAGAAATCGACTTTGGTGAAAAAACGGTCCCGGCCAGTCTCTCCGAGAGTCTTTGGTATGCCCGGATGGGTGCCGAGACGGCTTCACCCAAAGGAGACCTGATTTATGATAAGGTGACACCCAAGGTGGTAGATTATAAGAGTTCAGATCAAACCGTCCATACGTTCTACGCTTATCCGAACGATTGTGCGCTTAATAAAGATGCCTCCTGGTGTCCGCGTGCAACGATGCTGGTTCTTGAAGCGTCAATCAACAATGGTCATGAATGGATGAAATATTATTATCCGATTGCGATCGAAGGCGGGTTGGAACCTAACAAACAGTATAAGGTTAGATTGACGATCCATCGCCCGGGATCTCTCGACCCGAACTCTCCGGTGAAAATCATCGATGCATCACCGGTCATTACGGTGCAAACCTGGGAAAACGGAGCCGATTTTGAACAGGAAATCTGAGAATGCGTATGGTTACCGGCGGATTCAGATTTGCGAAAGCCTTTATGGCTTTCGCTTTCCTTGCCCCTGGTCTGCTGTCGTGTACTGTCAAAGAAGACCGGACGGAATGTCCGGTCTATGTCACCGTCCTGACAGACCACTTTATGCAGAAGGGTATGAACGAAGGAACGGTCTCTTTCGCAGCCGACCGGCTGATCAAGCGGGAGACGATCAGTTTCCTGACTTACATCCGGGATGGGTATGAGCAAGCCTGTCCCCGGAATTACGCCCGGGCTGCCGTATTGTCCGGTGTGGAAAACAGCGTGGTAGATGATGAGAAACTGACAGTCCGTCCGGGCTGCCAGGCGGGACGGGTATGGGCGTTTGGTACTTGTTTCTCTACCGACCGGGACGCATATGTCGTGGATGCTGTACCGCATAAGCAGTATTGTCTGATCCGTTTTCTGTTTGACGGGAATCCGACCGCACCGGAAGGATATCCCTGGCGATTCCGCATGGTTGCGGAGTGTTCCGGGATGGATATATATTCGCTTGAACCCATCCCGGGCAGGTACTGTCCGGCCATTGGCCCGAACGACGTAGGAGAATGGATCGGTGTGCTGCCCCGTCAGCGCAGCAACAACATGCTCCTGGAAGTTTTTCTTCCGGATGAAGGGAGTGAAAGTGAGGGCAGGACGGAATATGTTATCGATCTCGGAAAAGCATTTGAAAAACAAGGCTATGACTGGACGGCGGAAGATTTGAAAGACATCGAAGTCCTGGTCGGCTTTGTGAATGCGGAACTATGTCTGACCGTTCAGGACTGGGAAGGTGAGGATGATTACGAAAACATCGAAATATAATATGAAGGACATGAAGATGAAATATGGTTTATTGAAAGCATGCGGTGGGGTACTTCTTTCTGTTTGGATTAACGCTTGCGATCCGGAAGTGTTGGCTGAGACACGGGGACAGCCGGTAGCTGGGGATGATCCTGGCCGGACAGAACTTCCGGTCCGGATCGGTTCCGGAACTATTGAAACGAAAACTTCACTGCTCAACGGGGTCGAATCCGTCGGTTCCGGGGCTTTGGTTCTTGTTTTCCGTACAGATTCGGGTCTGTTGGATTCATACTGTTATTATTCACAAGAGGAATTGCAGGGACAGGACACCACTCCGCTCAGACTCTCGGTCCCTCTCGTGCGGTGTGATTTTTTTATACTTGGGAACCTGACCGCGATCGGGAAAAGCAACAGTCGTTCCGTGCCGTTGCCGGATGCTTTGGGAGAAACCTTCCCGTCAACGGAAGCGGACCTGGAAGCGTTTGTCTACCGACTGGATGGCGGAGCATTGAATGCAGATTATCGGCGCGAACGATTCTCGGAGGTGGCACAATATGGCATTCCGTATGTTCATATCCAGAAGAATGTAGATGTGGTCCGACAGGCGGAACTGGGTCAAGGAATTCCCGGCTCTGAAAACTGCCGTCGCCTGTTCAGTAAGGTTACGGTACGGATCGACCATTCCCGGTTGGACGGGAATGGCGTCCGGCCGCAGGCGTTTGTCAACAGGAAACTATATTTGCGACAGGCGAACGGCCGGCTCCAGCCATTCTCGGATGCCGGCCAGAAAGCGCAGGAAATGCAGGATGTTCTTGCCGAGAGCGATTATGATCCGGATATGGTATCTTCCAACGCTTCGGTCACCGTATATAGTTTCTATGTGCCGGAGAATCTGCAGGGAACCTTGCTGCCGGGAAATACTGACAACAGGAAGAAAACCCCGGAGGCCCTTGCTGCCACAAGCGGCAAAGCATCGATACCTTATCTGACTTATGTCGAGTTGTCTGCCCGTTTGGATCCGGCTCAGAGCGGATACGGGGGAGATGTCACCTATAGATTCTATGTTGGAAAGGACAACTGCTCCAATTTCGATCTCGAACGGGGGCGGGAATACAATATTCACCTGACTTTCCGTGCCGGGTCCCTATTTTCGCCAGACTGGAGCGTAGGTGTTGAGGGGTGGGAGGACCATCGTCTGTTTTGCCTGACTGCCGATCCGGTTTATCAGACGATACTGCCGGACCAACAACTGGTCGCCGTCCGTGTTAAACGGCCCGGAGTGTTCTATCTATATGCCAATCCGTCAGGGAAACATGGGGCGGAGAATGCTCTTCTGGGTGGTCAGTGGGTTGCACCATCTGTCCAGTCAAGTTTTTCTCCGAATGCCATAACGGACTATGCATTTACGGGTGCGCTGTTCAGCCCCGGTACTTCTGAGGCGGAATGGCTTTCTGCCCGGGGAATCCACCCGGATTATGATGGCGGAACGGGCCGGATTACACTGACGGTGACGGACGCTGTCCGTTTCAATACCCATATCGGGGATGAGGCTTCTTTCGGACTTCGTTTGCTGCCCGGAGGATCGTGGCTCCATTTTAAAGTACGGCTTGTATCGGACCTTGGCGCCAGTTTGTCCGGCAGCGGCGATTTCTATCTGGGGCAGAAACGTACTGCTTCTGTTTCCGGTATGACCGGTTCTGTCTTTTATCGGGGGGACGGAGAGCATTGGAATACGGCTCCGGTTCCTGGGGCCGTAAGTTCAGGAGACCATCCCTATACCGGGGCGATTCCCGTATATGGAACATATCCTGGACAGACGGGTGTAACGTTCATATCATCGGATTCCTTCAATGACGATCCGCAGACCTTGAAGTTCAATGTGTTGAAACCAGTCCTTCAGGTCGGGGCCGCCAGCGTTTGGCTCCCTTTTGACGGTTCTGAACAAAATGTCGGCGTCGGGTATTATACGGCAGACGGCTCGACTTTCATGCCTCCAGAATGTTTTGACAACGACTGCTGGAGCAGTTTCCTCCAACCTGCCGTCTATTGCGAATCCCAGCCCCAATGGTCCGACTGTGTAGGCGCGGATTTCCATACTGGGCAGATGTATCTTGTCAAGACATCGAATGCGTACGGAAATATCGAGGATTGCGATTATAGAATAACGGGCTACTCTTCCAGCATTCGGGAGAAAGGGTTCTCCCTGGGGTATATCCATGTTTACAATCCTACTCTTGAGCTGTTGTATCCGAACAATTCCAGCGGATGCCGGATCAGCGGAAAGGTGTCTAAACTGGCACTGGGAGAACTACAGTCTCTTTCTGGCTGGCACGGATCCAAACTGCGCTCTGACGGAACATTTGGCGTAGGTTATTATTACGAGGTCAGCAGCGGGGGCAGTCTTGTCAATCAGATTACTGACGATTGCGAATTCGGCATTACTTTCCCCTATGCGTATCCCGGGGCTGATCCCGGGAATATCGTCTGGAACCGCACTGGAGCTTCGAAGACCTGGACAAGTTCGCACGGTGAGTCATTCGGACCGGTCATCACTTATGATATCTCTGCCTCCGATTCGGGAAGCGGCGGAGCCGTTTTGTGGAAATATGTCGAATCTGCACAGGCCAAGTCGGATTCTTATGGAGAACCTGTTCCCGGTGGCCTGCTGGTCCCGTATGGAGAACAAAGAGTGACGGCTACGGTTAAAAACAAGTGGGATTCCAGGTCTTATTCCGAATCGGCCTCATTTACCCCGACCTACGAAATCATCAGTTGTTCGTTCTTTGTCACGGCACGGAGCGGTGCCGCTGCGGCGAAGGTGTATCCGCTTCCGCGGAAAGTAATCAAGTATCTCTACGCGATGGGAACATCCCTGAACCGAAGCCAACGTCAGGAAATGATCCGGCTTTTTGATCAGGGGACAGGGTATTGGCCGGGCATCAGCGGTGCAGGTCTGTATAGAAAGGATCCTTATATCCAGGGGCATTTCCTGACAAATGTCAACTCAGCTTTTCCCCATACGGATTTTCAGGCCCGTTATCTGTCTCAGTATAAATATGGAAACCAGTCATCAACAATATGGTCTTATGGTTTGATGAATGCCTTGAAAACTTGTCCTTATTATCAAGTGATGGACAATTATATCCTCAAAAAAATCAATCATACTACGGAAGTGAGGATAGAGACGGTACGGAATAATGAAGGACTGATTTTCAGCGGTACGGAAGAGTATCTGTAGCGCAGGCGCATGATGAAAAAGGGTGAGGCGGAAACCTCACCCTTTTTTTTGCTTTTCCGGATTTCATTTTCCGTAGTACCACCAATTCTTGATGTTGTTGAATGCGATCATCTTTTGGAAAACCACCGGAAAGAGATGTAATCTCTCCGGCTCTCTGATGATTTCTCCCTGGTAGAATGCGATTGTAAAGATCTCTTCATTGGTCTGTGGCCAGATCCAGCAAAGCCGTTCCCTCAAATCAGCTGGATATAGGATGTGTGAGTCGGATGCCCGGTATCGGTCAACGAGGCTGTTCGATACATCTTCTGATGTAAGCGTGATGGGACGGAACCATCTGAAGTCTGGATTGAGCATGAGATTCTCCAGATATAATCCATAGTTCCAGTAATCTGCCGGAGGACTCAAACCGCCGGGATCTCCGAAAACCCCGTTTTCGATGATTCCGATCTCATCCAGCGCCGTGTATATCTTTTCCGTTGGAGTAGCATTCATCGGGATGGGTCCGGCGATCTCAAAGACGACATGCCGGGTGATATCGTTTCGGTCGAATCCTGTATTATAATCCCGGACAAGCAGACCGTACCTCTCCATGCCCAAGTCTGTTATTTTGGGTTTGTGATAATAGGTGTGGTTCATTTCTGCACCGTCACCATCGTCCAGATCTCCGTCTTTAAAAACGGCCATGGTACTTTCCTCTCCGTCGATGCGGATTCTGATGCCTTCTAACGGGATGATCGTCCGGGAAGTGGCTGTAAAATGGATTTCCCTCCTGGAAGCGCCCTCGCCGCACCAGAGCGTAATGGTGGATCGCCCTTCCGAAATCCATTCAAGATGGTATATGCGGTGGTTCTCCGTGTCGGGGACGATGTTGATGCAACTGGAGGAGGAAGCAGCGTTAACTCCCTCGAAGCCGTCCTCTCCGGAATCAACTTTGAGAATAATTCCGTTGTCCGGCGTAATGTTGAGTTGCATGGTGTCCAATTGCCCTTTGCCGAACCAGAAATGTCCATCTCTCCAGATTCCTTCGAAAACGTAGTTTGAATCCCTGGAAAACCCCCGCTCACAGTCGAGGCACGAGAGCTCGAACCCGGTGCCCCGGAGGGAGACCACGGGCGGATTATTGGTGTTGGGGGAGTCGAGGGCCTCTTTGCTGCCGCAGGATGCGAGGCAGGGGAGGAGTGCGGCGAGTGCTGCCGCGATGCAGAAGTTTTTCATCATGTCAATAATACAATTAGGCTCCACAATGTAGTGAAACGCCGCCTCTCCTGCAAGTCTTTACGCTATTTTAATCGTGCGGAAACATTTTTTTTGTATTTTTGCGATGCAAACCAAAGCAATTTTAACATTCATTATGAAAAAGATTGTTACCATTCTTGCTGCATCTATGATGCTCCTTGGCATTGATGCCATCGCCCAGCCTGCCATCAGCGCCGGCTATCTCCGTTCTTTTGAAAAGACCAAGGCCGGTTCCATTTCGGCCACACAGCCTACGGACGGCTTCTATGCCGGCTTCGATTACACCCTGCCCATCAGCGAGTACCTCGGCTTTGCGCCCGGTCTGTACTATGCGATGACTTCGAAGCAGGATGTCGCCAGCGTCTGGGGACTCATCGTCCAGGGCGCCCGTCAGACCGACCACATGCTCAACGCTCCGTTGATGCTCAACTTCGGCATGGACCTCAGCTCCGACTTCCGTTTCTTCCTTTATGGCGGTCCGACCCTTTCCTTCGGCCTGGCCTCCATCTACAAGGTCGGCAACACGACGTACGACCGTTTCAGCGATGACGGTTCGCTCAACCGTTTCGATCTCAACCGTTTCGATCTCAACCGTTTCGATGTGATGCTCGGTGTCGGCGCAGGTGTCGAGATGATGGAGAAGTTCCGCATCTCCTTCGGTTATGACTGGGGCATGCTCAACCGCACTTCTTCCCTGAACGTCACGGTCAAGCGCGATCAGATGCACGTAGGTATTTCCTTCCTGTTCTAATCTGATCCGCATCAGAAAGAGGATGCCGGCTGCCTGTGCAGCCGGCATTTTTTGTCTTGTTTCCCCGGAAATTGCTACCTTTATGCCCATGAACGAGAATGCCTTTTCGAACCGGACCGAACGCCTGCTGGGCGCTGACGTGCTGGAGCGCCTGCACGGGGTCCGGGTCATCCTGTTCGGAGCCGGCGGCGTCGGCAGCTGGTGCGCCGAGGGCCTGGTCCGTTCCGGCGTGCGGCACCTGACGCTGGTGGATGCCGACCGTATCTCGGAGAGCAACGTGAACCGCCAGTTGATGGCGACCCGTCGTACGGTCGGGCAGGTCAAGGTGGAGGCCCTCCGGGACCGCTTGCTGGAGATCGACCCCGAAGCCGAGATCGTGCCCGTGCAGCGTGTCTTTGACGCGGAGACCGCGGAGAGTTTCGGGCTGGATTCGTATGACTATATCCTGGATGCCATCGATTCGCTCAAGGACAAGGGGGAGCTGATCCTGCGTGCCACGCGGACCCCGGCCGTGTTCTTCAGTTCGATGGGCGCCGCGCTCAAGGTCGATCCGACACAGGTGCGGGTGGCCGAATTCTGGAACGTGCGGGGATGCCCGCTGGGCGCTGCGCTCCGCAAGAAGTTCAAGCAGAACCATACCTGGCCCGGGCACAAGTTCCGCTGCGTCTATGACGAGGAAGTCCTGCCCAACCGGGGCGGGGAAGGGGTCGTGGAGACGGACCTGTTCGACAAGGCGCAGATCAACGGTTCGCTCGCGCACATCACCGCCATCTTCGGGATGACGCTGGCCGGGCTGGTCATCGAAGACGTTTATAATAAAACAATTGCCTGATGGGGACTTGGGAGATCCTTCCGGGCGAGCAGGTCGCCCTGGTGGGCGGCAATGCCTCCGGGAAAAGCCGCCTCGCCGCCGCATTCGCCGGGCGGAAAGGTGCGAAATACATCACGTTCCGTGATTCCTACGGCGGCTACGGCGACCGCAATTTCTTCATGCAGCAGCGCTGGAATCTCTTCACCCTCGAAGACGACCCGCCCTCGACGGGGGAGCAGTTGCGCAAGGAGGCCCTCCGTGCTGCGGATCCGGAGGCGGCGCTCCGGCGCCTGGACGAGCTGACCTCCCTTTTCGGGCTTACGCCCCTGCTGGACAAGTACCTCGTGCCCCTGTCTTCCGGAGAGCTGCGCAAGTTCCAGCTCACCCGGGCGCTGCTGGGCAGTCCGTCGGTCCTGGTGATCGACAATCCCTATATCGGCCTGGACCCGGCGGCGCGTCGCCTGCTGACGCAGTTGCTGGAGCGCCTGGCGGCTTCGACGACCCTGGTGCTGGTACTTTCCCGCGTGGCGGAGATTCCCCGTTTCATCACGCATGTGATCCCGGTACAGGACGGGGAAGCCGGGGAAAAGGTGGCTGTCGGGGCCTATCTGGAGCAGAATCTGCCGCCGGCCGTGATCCGGATGCGGGATGTGACGATACGCTTCGGCGACCGTGTGATCCTGGACCGGCTGAACTGGACGGTGCGGCAGGGAGAGCACTGGGCGCTGACCGGTGCCAACGGCAGCGGCAAGAGTACACTGCTGAGCCTGATCTGTGCCGACAATCCCCAGGCCTATGCCTGTGACATCGAGTTGTTCGGGCGGGCCCGGGGGACGGGGGAGACCATCTGGGACATCAAGCGGAATATCGGCTTCGTCAGTCCCGAGCTGCACCGGGCTTTCCAGGTGGATGCTCCGGCGCTGGACATCGTGACCAGCGGGCTGTTCGATACCGAGGGCCTGTACCGCCATCCGACGGAGGAGCAGCGGGATTGCGCCCGGCGCTGGATGGGGGTGTTCGGCATCGAAGCGCTGGCGGAACGGCCCTTCCTGCGGCTGTCCAGCGGCGAACAGCGGCTTTGCCTGCTGGCCCGCGCCTTTGTCAAGGATCCGCCGCTGTATATCCTGGACGAGCCGCTGCACGGCCTGGACGAGCCGCAGCGCCGCCGGGTCAAAGCTTTGCTGGACCGTTTCTGCGGGGCACCCGGCAAGACCCTGCTGATGGTTACCCATTATCCGGAAGAATACCCTTCCTGCATCGACCACAGTCTCACGCTGTAGTCCGGCCGGCGCGCCAGGCGAAATAGTCGCGGATGGCCTCGGCGACGGGGGTGTGCGGGAAGCCGAGTTCGCGCACGGCTTTGCCGGCGTCGTAATGCTCCCGGACGAGGAGCTGGTCGGTGTTGTG
>JAILAO010000157.1 GCA_024681565.1 Bacteroidales bacterium | reverse complement strand
AATTACACCTACACCCCCACATCGGTCTCGTACAAAAACGCGAGGACCTATTCCTATGTTGCCAACCGCAAAGGCGAAGACGGCAAGGTGCACACCATTTCGGATGTCGCGACCGTCTCCCTGTCGTGGGGAGCCCCTCCTCCCGTCATCAAATCCACCGAAGAAGGGAAACTCCAGATCGGCTATGAACTGGAGACAGCGCCTGCCCTGTACGAAGACGAGGTTTTCCGCCGCATGAGGCCGGCCCCCTCTTACGACCTCGACATAAAACTGATCCTCACGCGTGTGGACGGTAAAATGGGTTTCCAGAATCCGGAGTGGAGATACATGCCCAAATTGCCCGCCTGGGGGTCCGCATCCGGCCAGATTCCCCTGCGGTATTCGGGAGAAGAGTATAGTTTCTACGGTATCGACGTGACGGACGGGAAGTGGCAGCTGGTCCTGCGCATCATGGCCAGCGTTGGAGGCTACGAGGAGGTAGAATACGATGAGGGGAAACATTGGGGAAGCACCTACGTCATTGAGCATTACTACCGGTATGAGACCGACAAGGAAGGCGTCAGGCGCGTGACCGCAGGAGGCCTTACCTTTGACCTGGACAGCGATTTCACCATCGCGGACCGCTCCCCGCTGAATCCCGGAGAGACCCTGGTGATCGTCCCGGAAGGCAAGCGCAGCAAGAACGACCAGATGTTCCTGATCCTCAACACGGACGTGCTTTCCGGCATCGACGTGGACTCGGTCCCCGCCGAAAAGATGTCGGACCTGATGAAAAACGCCGCGAAAAAGCTCGCGGACACGGCTGCCGGCAGCTTTGAATTCTCCAAGAAGCCCGACATCACCTACTACATGGACGGCCGGTATCCGACCGCATACACCGAACTCAAGGGCAAGGATGCCAAGGGCAACCCCATCACCTGCCGCGTGGAGAGCAAACTGGTGAACGGGAGCGTCGTTTCCGCCTGCTCCATCGCAGCCGACAAGGACATGCTCTCCTCGATGCGGGGCATTTATGGCAAAGTCGTCTCCGCCGCCGCGGACCGTTAGCGTATGAGAAAGACCCTTCCCCTCCTGCTGGGCCTGCTGGGCCTCCTTTCCACCACCCTGCCGCTGCCGGCGAACGAAGGCTACTGGGTGCTGGACAAAAACACCATGACGGGCGGAGGTGGCAGCAAAGCCTTCCAGTTCAAGGTCGGGAAGCATTCCGCCACCGTGGCCTCCACCGGATCGTCCGACGGGACCAGTTTCTCCTGGGCGGACCTCCCCGACAAAATCAAGTTCGGGGATGAAGCCAGGCTGGGGATTCCGGTCGAGATCAACTGTCCCGACCCGGCGACGAGAAGGCTGATGCAGCGGACGCCGCACATGATGAGCCTGACCGTCACGGTCGATATGTGGGATCCGTATGAATGCAAGGATTACACACGGAACAACAATCCCTACAGATGGCGGACGGAAGTGACTGAAAGCGGGACCGTCACGCGCCGGCCGGATGTGGACATGCACGAGGATCTCTTCACCCCCACCTCGGAATCGACCCTGACCATTACGGTGGTGGCCAGCCTGAACACCCCCATCACCGTGGACGGGCAGGCGGTCTCCGGACTCAGTGGCGGCCGGACCTACGTCTATAAATACGTCGGGGACAAGCCCATCTACGGGATCGAGACCGAAGGCACGGACAAGCCCGGCGAATTCGGGAAAACCAAGATTCCGCCCGCCCTCTTCTGGATCGGCGGCACCCTGATCGGCATCGCCGGCGCGAACTGGATCCGCAAGAACAGGAAGAAGAAAAAAGCCGGCTCCGACCCCGAGCCGGAGCCGGAACAGCAGCCGGAGAGACCCCCCAGCACCTTCCGGATGATCCTCTACAAGGAATTCGGCGACACGCTCCGGGCCGGGGACGCGCCGAAGGTCGTAGGCGCCCGCATCGAGGAGCTGACCCAAGACGGGCGGGTCCTGGACCGGCCGGACCTGACGCACACCATC
This sequence comes from Bacteroidales bacterium, assembly GCA_024681565.1. Taxonomy (GTDB): domain Bacteria; phylum Bacteroidota; class Bacteroidia; order Bacteroidales; family UBA932; genus Cryptobacteroides. The sequence goes on along the minus strand of JAILAO010000157.1, from coordinate 10,368 downwards.
CGGGTCATCGAAGGCGAGAACATCCAGCTGCTCTCGACCGGCTTTGACGGCCGCTACATGTGCGGCTCCGTCTGCGTCCCGGAAGCGAAGCAGTCGGCGCTCGCCGCCAAGGGCTCGGTCCTCTTCCATTTCGAGACCCCGACGGGGATCCTGCGCAACCACGTGGTCTTCCATATCGAAGACAACAAGAAGATCGTCTTCACCCAGCAGAACCTCACCTTCGTGGCAGGCCAGCAGAGCGCCGAGACCGTCTATTTCTACGTGGTCGGAATCGGCGACGCCCCCAGCTTTGATGTCACGATTGAAGGCGACGACAAGAAGACCTTCGAGGTCATCTCCCATGTCCGGCCCGACCGGGACGGCTCCTGGAGCGTGGACCTGAGGGACCGCCTGACGGAGATCCCCGGACAGATGGCGGGCAACATGGACAACTGCTATCTCGCCGTCACGGCCCGGCAGACTTTCCGGGACGGGGAACGGAAGATCACCGAACGCCTGCCCGTCCACCGCTTCTACGAAGGCCTGCGCATGGTCGTCGACCACGTCAAGGCCTACGCCGTCGTGGCAGGCACCGAATCCATCGACCGCACGGAGGAGATCCTCAAGAGCCAGGACCAGACCCTGCGGGAGAACCAGAGCCTCAAGGGGATGGCGGACTGGGACGAGAGCGCCGTGTCCGTCGTCCCCGCCCACACCCGGCTGGAGCTGACGCTCTTCGCCTGGAACAAAGAGAAAAACATGATCGGCTCGCCCTCGCCCCGGGATGTCAGCATCGTTTTCGAGGATGTAAGCGAGTCGCTGGAATGGTTCGGCAAGAAAGGCGCCGAGATCACCGAGCCGGTCCGGGCGCTGGGCTTCAAGGTGGAACAGTTCGGCATCGACTCCCGCCCCATCAGCCAGCACGCCGACCTGACGGATTGCCGTACGACGACGTACGTCTATGAGATCATCCCATCGGCCATCATGGTGCCGCCCAACCGCTGCAAGGTCGCCATCACGGCCAGCGCTTCCTATGAAGGCCGGTCCTTCGAGGACAAGCAGACGCTGATGGTCATCTCGATGCCGATGCGATACGCCCCGGACATGCAGTCCCTGACCAACATGATGAAGTTCGACGCGCAGGTCCAGGACAGGCTAGTGATGATGATCACCAGACTGACGAGCCTGCGCCACGCACCCGAGTTCAACGCCCTGATCTGCAAGTGCCGCCTGTTGCTCGACTCGTTCGACGAGCGCTTCGGATTCTACATGCCGGATTTCTACACGGCCAAATCTCTCTACCTGAGGACGATGCGGGGCGAGGTCGGTCCCTTGTACGTGGCCGAGCACAGTTACTCCTGGGAAGAAGTGTATTTCGGGGACGCCTTCAACATGTGCATGGAGACCTTCGAAGAGCACGAGCCGAAGACCGTCATGGGCCGGATCCTGCTCGGCATCATCACGCTGGGCTACTCGGAGATCCTTTACTATACGCCCAAACGCTTCCTGCTCGAATGCCAAAAGGCCGCGGAAGACTACGATTCAGGATTCTTCCAGAATTTCGCCGTCGGCGCCAAATTCGCCTACTTCGAGGCCTGCCAGAACTGGGCCGGGCAGAAACTGATCGGTGGAGCCATGAAGGAGGTTTCTTCCACCCAGTTCGGCCAGGCGCTCAAGGAGATGGCCCACGAGATCCACCGGGACATCCGGGGCGTCGAGCGGAGCCTCTGCAAGAACTATTCGTCCATCAACTTCGTCAGCAAGCTGGCCCGCAACGGACGCAAGCTGGCCCAGATGAAGATCGACGGACGCCTGCTTGGCCAGAAAAAGCTGGAAATCGGCAAGTTCAAGATGGAGTCTTCTCCCGATCTGAAGGAACTGAAAGCCATCGCCGAACGGGCCCAGAAGCTGGGCGAAGCCAAGGTCAAGCAGTTCATCAAGGCCTGCAACGACCCGAACATCTCACCCGAGGAGCTGAAGAAACTGGTGCTCTCCATCCAGTGCGACCATTTCGCCAAGACCTACCTCAATTCCGCCAAGGTCATCGACAAGTACCGTTTCCGCTTCACCACGGAGAACACGATCCTGCACGAGAACGTGAAGCGGGCGCTCAAGAAGCAGCTGGCCAAAGATTTCGGCGTGCCCGAGTCGCAGATCACCTTCTTCGAGGCCACGGGCAACGCGACCAAGGTCAATGCCGTCAACTGCAAGAAGATCGGCATGGACCACGACTACACCATCCGCGTGAACGGCAAGGACCTGCCGGAAGAGGTGGCCGGCCGCTACTGGAACGACGAATACTGCTACCAGGCCACCGGAGACCGGATGATCTCCCCTTGGGATGCGGACTACCTGGGCTACCAGGCCGAACAGACCGCCGTCTCCTCCACCGGCCCCGAGTCCTTCGGGCCCAATGATGTCAAGAAAGTGATCGATCCTAAGGGGACCGCCACACAAGCTTTTGATAATCCGGAGCTGGTCCAGAAGGTCCAGACCTACAAAATCCAGGAGCCGCTCGAACAATTTGAACGAAAGATGAAGGAGGCCGCTCTTGCCACGGATCCCCGGATCAAGGAAGTGCTTGAAGCACAAGCACTGATGAAACTGCGCGATGCCTGCCGGCAGCTGCCCAAGGGCATGGACCGCACCCTGGAAAGCAAACTGAACGTGGTCGCGGACTGGGGTAAACTCGACAATCTCAATCCGGAGAAACTCCGTGCCGCCTACGAACTTCGTGGACGGATCGAACACATGCTTTCCCGCACCAGCGAGGGCGACAGCCAGGCCTTGGTCGAACTCTATGCCTCCTACCAGATGGACGGCAAATCCCTGGGCAAGGAAGCGGAGAAAGCCTTCTCGCTCATCACGGAGGTAGACGAGATCATCGCGAAAGGCCCCGACCCTTCCAATTATATCAGAATCAGGGAAGAAGACATGGAGTGGGCTGTTGTCCAGTCCATCAAAGGCGGCTTCCATGAGAAACTGGAAAACGATTCAGACTGGTGTTGATGATACATGATAACACGCGAATAATATGATGAAAAAACTCTTTGTACTTCTGTGCTGCCTGTCCGCCCTGGCCATGTCCGCCCGGGCCCAGCAGACCATCACCGCGGGTGGGGTCAGTTTCCTGCTCGCCGACGAATTCGAAGTCTCCGGAAGGGAGCAGCTCTCGGACGGGGAGGCCCTGATGATCAGCCCGAAGGTCAACCCCGACAACGACCGGCTGGTCCTGAAGATCCATCCGGACGTCCTGAAAGGCATCAACGGACTCACTTCGGAAGAAGTCTCCGATATGCTGAAGGATGCCGTGGACCAGCTAGCCGGCGTGATCGCCAACAACAAGAACTCCGGCTACACCCTGGACAACGCCTATCGCATCCGCTTCGAGGACAGCGCCAACTGTCCCGTCGCCTACTCAGACCTCAGCGGGAAGGACCGGGACGGGGTGCGTTTTCTCCTCCACGCGGAAGCTGCCCTGACGGATGGCTACATCATCAGCGGCTGCGCCATTGCCAGCACAAAAAGCAAGTTGGACGACCTGGTGGACATCTACCGGGAAGCGATGGCCGGTGAAAGGGATGTACCGCAGGGATTGGCTTCAATGCGTCCTGTATCCGTCGGGCGCATCGCCTTCAAAATGGACGGGGATTTTACCATCATTTCGCGGGAGCCGCTGGATCCGGGCGAGAACCTCCGGATCGTCCCGGACGACAGGGAATCGAACGTGGAAGAATTGTTTCTGCTCCTGATGCCGGACATCCTCCCCAACGCCGACCGCATCTCGACCGAAAGGGTTTCCGAATTGCTGAAAAATTCCACCACCAGACTGGCCGACGCCGTGGCCAACACCTACGGTCTGAGCAAAAATTACCGCGCGACATTTGACAACGACGGTCTCTACCCGATCGCCTATACCAATTTAAAGGGGAAAGACGATTCCGGCGCCACCTTCCTCTGCCACGCGGAAACCGCCCTGGTGAACGGAACGGTCGTCAGTTGCTGTGCCGTCGCCGCAGGCGAGGAGATGCTCTCCCGGATGATCGGCACCTACAATGAGGCGATTGCAGCAGCCCTCAGATAAACCGCGGCAGAAGCACAAAAAAACCGGCCCATTCCTGGTCCGGTTTTTTGTCTTGCATCGATGATAATCAGAATGTCGTCACCCGGGCGGGGCAGTCTCTCAGTGAAGTCATCTTCAACGCCTTGGGCAAACGAATGGTAGTCAGCCTGTTGCATCCACTGCACGCATCGATTGACAGGCTCTGGACCGAAGACGGTATGGAAACGCTCGTCAGATTCGGACAGTTCGCAAAGGCTTTGCTTTGGATGGTTTTGACCGTGGAAGGAACGACGACGGCCGTCAGGTCCTTCTGGTTGGACAGCGCGCCGGTCCCGATGGCGGTGACCGTGTAGGTCACTCCCTTGTGGGTCACTTTGGAAGGGATCTCGACCCGGCCTTTGCTGACAGCCTGAACGTCCCGGGTCACCGTGACGGTCTTGTTGTCGGAATTGATCTTGTAGTAGAGTTTGTCACTGCCGGAAGACTTGAAGACAAGACCGGCGTCGCCGGATTTCGTGATAACGACCTTGGTGTCGATATCAAAGGGGCTCTGTCCCCAGGCGGCAAAGCCGACCAGGAGCAGAAGTACGGTTGCGAAATACTTTTTCATTGTGTAATTGTTATCTGTTAATAGCGGATTACTTTGGCAGGACTGCCCTTGATGCTGTTGAAGTCGTCCGGCTCCGTCGCTTTCGGGATGCGGATCTCCGAAAGTTTGACACAGCCTTCGAAAGCCGAGCTGTCAACATAACGGATCGATTTCGGCAGATCCACTTTCGTCAGGCCGGTGCAGTCCTTGAAGGCGTTCGGAGAGATCGTCTCATATCCCGCCGGAACCGTGATGCTCGTCAGGGGGCATCCGGTAAAAGATTTGGGGCCGATGACCTTGACGCCGGAGGTGGGGAGCTTGGTCGTCTTGCACGCGGCGAAAAGCACCGTGCCGTAAGAGGAACCGGCCTTCTCGAAAATGGCGTTGCTGCCCGGCAGGGTGAGATAGCGCTCATTTTCTCCGGCCATTTGCAGGGTGGTCAGGGACGGACAATAAGAGAACGCCCCGTCGACAATCCGCGTAACACTGACAGGCACGATGATCCGCTCCAGCTTCTTGCAATGGGCGAATGCTTCCTTCCTGATCTGCTTGATTGTCTTGGGCAGGACAACCTCGACCAGCTCGTCCTGGTAGGAGAACGCCCCGTCATCAATCTGCGTCACGGTGTATTCCACCCCCTGGTGGGTGACCTTCGCGGGGACTTCCAGCCGTCCGCTATACTTTCCCTGGACTTCCTTGGTCACATAAACGGTCTTCCCTTTGATCTTGTAGAAAAGCTTGCCTGACTGGAAAATGAGGCCGTCCTTCCCTTGCCCCCACACCGCAAGGGCCAGGAAGACGGTCGCAATACAGAGAATAAATTTTTTCATCATTCGAGTTTTTAAAAGGGTAACGGCACAAACATACGAAAAAACCATCGCGGACTCACTGCCACATTGCACATTTCATCTGCCATATTATAAAGAAAGCGGCTTCCGAAACCGGAAACCGCCTTGGGGTGCGATGTGGGGCTCGAACCCACGACACCCAGAACCACAATCTGGTGCTCTACCAACTGAACTAATCGCACCATATTCAGAAGGAGTGACAAAGGTACAAAATAATTTTTTCTGTGCAAGCGGGGGACAAATAAAATTATTATCTTTGTGAGATTGCAATTGTGACCAATTACCGAATTATGGCAAAAGAAATAAAGTTTTCCCTCGTATACAGGTATATGTGGCAGTCCTCCGGCAAATATCAGCCGCGGGTTGACCAGTTGGTCCGGGTCGCTCCGGCCATCGTTGACATGGGATGTTTCGACCGCGTGGAGACCAACGGCGGTGCGTTCGAGCAGGTAAACCTCCTGTACGGAGAGAACCCGAACATTTCCGTCCGCAAATGGACGGCGCCTTTCCACAAGGCGGGGATCCAGACACATATGCTGGAGCGCGGCCTCAACGCGATCCGCATGTACCCCGTGCCGGCAGATGTCCGCGAACTGATGTTCAAGGTCAAGAAAAAGCAGGGTACGGACATTGCCCGTTCCTTCTGCGGTCTCAATGACCACCGGAACCTCAAACTGTCCATCGAATTCGCAAAGAAAGGCGGAATGATTTCGCAGGCCGCGCTTTCCATCACCCACTCCCCGGTCCATACGGTGGCGTATTATCTCCAGCTCGTGGACCAGCTCGTGGAATACGGCACCGATGAGATCTGCCTCAAGGATATGGCGGGTGTCGGCCGTCCTACGGAGCTCGGCATGATCGTGGCCGGTATCAAGAAGCGCCATCCGCACATCAAGGTACAGTACCATGGCCACACCGGTCCCGGCTTCTCCCCCGCTTCGATGCTGGAGGTCGCCCGCGCCGGCGCCGACTACCTCGACGTCGCCGTGGAGCCCCTTGCCTGGGGCAAGGTCCATCCGGACGTGATCACCATCCAGCAGATGATGAAATCCGACGGCTTCCTCGTCAAGGACATCAACATGGACGCCTATATGGAAGTCCGCCGGCTCACCCAGGAATTCATCGACGATTTCCTCGGCTATTGGATCAACCCGACCAATTCCCAGATGACCTCCCTGCTGGTCGGCTGCGGTCTGCCGGGCGGCATGATGGGTTCGATGATGGCCGACCTGACCGGTTTCAAGGCCGCCATCAATGCCTCCGAGCGCGCCAACGGCAAGCCTGAGAGCAGCCTCGACTCCCTGATGGTCCAGCTCTTCAACGAAGTCGAATACGTATGGCCCCGCCTCGGCTATCCGCCCCTCGTGACCCCGTTCAGCCAGTATGTCAAGAATACGGCCCTGATGAACCTCCTCGCGATGGCGCAGAACAAGCCCCGCTTCAGCACGATCGACAAGGACACCTGGGGCATGATCCTCGGCAAGATGGGTAAACTCCCCGGCCAGCTGGCTCCGGAGATCATCGGGATCGCCAAGGAGAAAGGCATGGAATTCTATACCGGCAACCCGCAGGACATGTATCCCGACGAGCTCCCGAAATTCCGCGAGATGATGAAAGAAGAGGGTTGGGACTGCGGAGAGGACGACGAGGAACTGCTGAACATGGCCATGTTCGAGCGTCAGTACCGCGACTTCAAGTCCGGCGTCGCCAAAGAGCGTTTCAACAAGGACCTCGAAGCCTTCAAGGAGAAGGCCGGAGCTCCGATCGTCGTGAAACGCGCCGTCGTGGAGATGCCCGAATTCGACATTGATGCCCTCATGGCCAAGTACCCGAAGGCAACCCCCGTCCAGGCGCCCGTCAAGGGCCAGATGCTCTGGCAGGTGGACGTGGACGGCGCCTCTTCGGCACCCGCCGTGGGGACCAAGGTCGTCGCCGGCAAGCCGTGCGGCTACGTACAGGCATGGTATGGGATGGAGGAACTGCTGCCGGCCGTGAGCGGCCAGGTAGTCGCCGTCACCGCCCAACAGGGAAAGACTGTTGAAAAAGGCGAGATCGTCGCCCTCATCCAATAACGGCATGAAACGCTTTTTAAGTATCTTCCTGCTCCCGCTGCTTGTCGCGACGGGAGCATTTGCGCAAAATAAAGGGGCAGCCAAGACCGGCTGGAAAGTCAGTCCCTTCCCCGCCGTGTCCTACGATTCCAACAACGGCTTCCAGTACGGCATATTCGGCGACATCTACAACTACGGCGACGGCACGACCTACCCGGATCCCCTCCACAAATTCTCTTTCGAGGCCTCCCACTTTACCAAGGGCCGTTCCCGTTTCCGCCTGTCCTATGACAGCAAGTACCTGATTCCGGACATGCGCCTGACCGTATCCGCCATTTACGTCAGCGACCCGCTCTATCAGTTCTATGGTTACAACGGAGCAGCCAGCATCTTCCATCCGGACCTGAACAAGAAGCTGGAGGACGGCAGTTTCCTGCGCTACAACAGCATGCAGCGGTCTTTCTTCCAGGCATTCGCCAACATCCAGGGCATCATCAGCGGTCCGCTCAACTGGGCGGCCGGGTTCACGTACTGGCATTTCAAAGCCGGCTCGTTCGACGGTTCCAAATTCCAGGCGGACCCCGCTTTCTCCCTGTATGATGCCTACGTAAACGCCGGCCTCATCGGACCGGAAGAAAAGAACGGCGGCAATATCCTGGAACTGCGCGCCGGCCTCGCCTACAACAGCCGGGATGTCGAAGCCGCCCCCAACCGGGGCATCAATGCCGATGTCTTCCTCAACGGCGCACCCGATTTCACGAAAAGCGGGCATGCCTACCTGCGGCTGTGCGCCAATTTCTCCCATTTCGTCCGCATCCCGGTGGGATTCATTGCCGCGGGAGATCCGGTCTTTGCCTACCACCTCGGTCTGCAGCATACCTGGGGCGACGCCCCTTTCTACATCCAGCAGAACGTTCCGCAACTGGTTCCCCGCCGGATGATGTCCGAAGGACTGGGCGGCAACAGCACCATCCGCGGCATGTATGAGAACCGCGTCATCGCGGACGGCTTCGCCTGGGCCAACACGGAACTGCGCATCAAATTCGTGAAATTCCAGCTGTTCAACCAGGACTTCTATGTGGCGACCAATCCGTTCTTCGATTTCGGCATGATCACCAAGCCCTACCGTTTCACGCAACAGCAGGAATTCGAACTGTCCCATCCTGCATACGGAACTTCCGGTACCCTGACCCAGGACATGGAGAAGCGTGTCGGGACCTTCCTGATGTCAGCGGGTATCGGCCTCAAGCTGGCCTGGAACGAGAACTTCATCCTCTCTGCCGAGATTGCACACAACCTCAATGACAGATCCCTGGGCCTCGCCGCCCCGCTCTGGGTGAACATCATCACCAATTACTCCTTCTGACACAAAGACGGCCCGGGAAAATCCCGGACCGCTTTTTTATTTCACCAAGGCATTGAGATAATCCTCGATGTCAGGATATTTATGCTCCAGCGCATCGGGGATGCCGTTCCGGTTGAGATCCGGCCGCGGCGCCTTGTGACGCAGGACCGGCCAGCCTCCGCAGTCCTCCGGGCTGTTGACGAAACCCCGGTCGCCCCAGGGAGCCGTTCCCTTGCGGACCTGCCGGACGATTTCCTTGTCAAAGGCATCCCGGCGATGGCTGCACCCCACTTCTTTGAGAACCGATTTCAGCAATGCGGCGGGCTCCGTCTCCAGCGGAAAGTCCATGCGCGGGAACTCCGTGTCCACCACGGCGACCTCGGGATTCTTTCCTTTGACGGCCAGGCGGTTGTCCGCTGTCACGGCCGGCTGTCCCTCGACGAAGTTGCCCTGTACGAAGTAGCGGCTGGTCCCGTCGTCCGAAACGTTCAGGATGTGGTCGGGATGGTCGGTGCCGGGGCCTGCCTTATAATAATTGTAGCAGAAATTGATCTTGCCGCCGCGGCCGCCGCCGTAGGCCAGCATGAAGCCCCAGTTATAGACCACATTGCCGCGATAGTCCACGTTTTCCGTTCCTTCGACGGAAGAGAAGCGCGGATTGCGGCTGGAATGGTGGGCGAGCAGATTGTGGTGGAAGGTGGCGTTGAGCCCGCCCCAGATGCCGCCGAAACCGTGCTGGCCCTTGGTGTGCTTGGAAGCGCGGAGGCTGCAGGCGATCAGGCACCACTGCACCGTCAGGTTCTCTGTCTTGTAGATGGACAGGCATTCATCGATGGACCAGGAGGCGCTGACATGGTCGAGAATCACGTTTTTCTGGCCATACCGGCCGCCGCCCACGGCATCGGAATCGTGGGTGTATTTGTCGCCGAGCCGGCAACGGATGTAGCGGACGATGACGTTGCTGGCGTTGATGGTGAACTGGCAGTCGCAGAGGCAGATCCCGTCGCCCGGAGCGCTCTGCCCGGCAATGGTGATGTCATCGTTGTCGATGCGCAGCGGCGTTTCCAGGTGGATGTCGCCGTCCACCTCGAAGACGACGATGCGCGGGCCGCTGGCTTCGACGGCCTCACGCAGGCTGCCCGGTCCGTGGTCGTTGAGATTGGTTACGATCATGACGCGGCCGCCGCGGCCGCCGGTCGTGTATTTCCCGAACCCTTCGGCTCCGGGGAATGCCAAAGGCTGCGCTGCAGCGCTCAAGGCGGCAAGCAGCGTCAACAGGGAAAAGAGAAAACGTTTCATGGGTGGAATAATTGGTTGTATGCACAAAGATAAACAAATAAAGCAGGATTCTCCCGGAAAATCCGTAAGTTTGTAGAAACCAATTCTCATTATGCACAAATCCCTCTCCCTCCTCGCCGCCGCGGCCATCCTGACAGCCGCCTGTACTTCCGTCCCGTCCGGCTCCCTTCCCCGCGGGACCTCTCCCGTAGACA
>JAILAO010000127.1 GCA_024681565.1 Bacteroidales bacterium | reverse complement strand
CGGGGATCATCTTTTCCCAGGTCTCTTTCGGAGAGGTCCCGCTTGTGATATACACAAAGCGGACGCCTTTGAGACGGCTGGATTTGAGGGGCTCCATCTCCTTCATCGCACGCTTGCAGGGGCCGCACCAGGTAGCCCAGAAGTCCAGGAGGACCACCTCGCCGGCATAATCGGAGAGGATGGCGTCCAACAGTTTGGCGGATTCCGCCTTCGGCGTCTCACGGACCTGGGAAACGGGACCGGATGCGCAGGCGCTCAGGGAGGCGGACAGCAGCAGTGCTGCGCCGCAGAAAAGCGTGGCGTAGAACTTCTTCATCTGTATCTTTTTTTATTCGGGTTGGACGTACTGGAGCTTGACGATCAACTTGTGGATCGGAGCGCGGTTCCCGTCTGGAGCCAGCATCGGCTGATGGGCATCGGAAGGGAACAGGATGATGTACTTGCCCGGGGTCAGGACGACGGGGGTGAACTCGGAAGCGGACTTGTAGTATTCCACATCCTTGGCCTCGTTGTAGGGACTGACCAGCTCCGTCATCTTCTCGGGACGCGCCACATTGACCAACTCGCTGCCCTCGACGATGTAGAACAGGTCGATGCCTTTGTGGTGGTCTTCGAAGTTCATCTCCAGACGCGTACTGTCGATCTGCACCTTGGCATAGGTGTTCTCCGTGATCTCGTAGCGACCCGCGGGAAGTTCGCGGGAGGCCGGATCGGCCAGCCAGGCAAAAGCGGCATCCCACTCGGCCTGGTTGAGCTTGTATTGTTCGGCATAGACATCCCGGTCGACGGTGGCGTCGGCCTCATTCCAGAGCCAGGCCTTGGGCGCACAGGCGCACAGGGCCAGCAGGAAGAGAATCGGTAACTTTTTCATTGTATTGCAGATTTTCTGCAAATTTACAATTTTTCGTTATCCATCAAATAAAAAGTGAGCTCACCCTTGCAAGCAAGATGCCCGTCCACCTTGGCCTCGGCGCCGATGACATACAGCGCACCGCGGATGGCGATGGGCTTTGCCGTCACCTCGATGGTATCGCCGGGACGGACCATGTGCTTGAAACGGACCTTGTCCAGACCGGCATAGAAGGGCGTGTGGCCCTTGAGCTTTTCGCCGAGGACCAGCGTGCAGGACTGTGCCATGATCTCACAGAGGATCACGCCCGGAACGACCGGGAAATCCGGGAAATGGCCGCGGAGGAACCATTCCTCCCCCGTAACATGATAGGTCGCTTTGATCAACTCGCCATCTTTCTCCGTCCAGTCAACCAGCAGCATCGGCTCGCGGTGCGGAAGGAACTCTTTGATTTCTTCTCGATTCATTGGATTATTACCTTGATTATTAATAAGCAAATTTGCGCAGGGCTACGCAGGCATCGTGACCGCCGAAACCCAGGGAATTGGAAAGGGCCACCGTGACCGGACGTTCCACTGCCCGCAGCGGCGTATAGTCCAGGTCACATTCGGGATCGGGGTCCGTCAGGCCGATGGTCGGCGGGATGACGCCGTCGCGCAGGGCGAGGGCGCAGACCAGGATCTCGGCGGCACCGGTACCGCCGATCATATGACCCGTCATCGACTTGGTGGAACTGATGGACGCCCGGCGGGCATCCGCCTCGCCGAGTGCGAGTTTGAACGCGACGGTCTCTGTCTTGTCATTGAGCAGGGTGCCCGTGCCATGGGCATTGATATACAGGTCCTCGCCGGATACGTAACCCGACTGGGTCAGGGCATCGCGAAGGGCGCGGGAGGCAGGAATGCCGTCGGGACGGGGTGCCGTGGCATGGTGGGCATCGCAATAGTTGCCGTAACCGGTGACTTCGGCCAGGATCTCCGCACCGCGGGCCACCGCATGCGAATACTCCTCCAGGATCAGGACGGCGGCGCCCTCGGCCATCACGAAACCGCCGCGCTTCGCGCTGAACGGCAGCGAAGCCTGCAGGGGGTCTTCTGCATGTGTCAGGGCATGGGCGCTGACAAAACCGCCCATGGCGAGCGGATTGAGGACAGCCTCGGTACCGCCTGCGATGACGGCGTCTGCAAAACCGTATTTAATGGCCCGGAACGCCTCGCCGACAGACTGTGTGCTGGAGGCACAGGCGGCCGCCGTCGTCAGGTTCGCCCCCTGGGCATTGTAGCGGATGGCGATGTTGCCGGCAGCGATATTGCCGATCATTTTGGGAATGAACAACGGGGAGATCCGGTCCGCCCCTTCATTGAGCATCACCTGGGTCTGTTCGATGAACGTCTGCATGCCGCCGATGCCCGTGCCGATATAGACGCCGAGCCGCTCCGGCTCGATATTGGTCCCGGCCTCCAAACCGCACTCCTGCATGGCCTGCCATGCGGCCGCCTGGGCGAACAGGCAGAAACGGTCATTGCGTTTGGTTTCCTTGACCGTCAGGCCCTGTGCGGTCGGATCGAAATCCCGCACCACGCCGGCCACCCGGACGGGGAGATGATACTCGGTCTCGAACTCAGGACAGGCGCTGATTCCGCAGCGGCCTGCCTGAAGTGCGGACCAGAAGGACCCGGTGTCATTGCCGACCGGCGAGATTACGCCGGTCCCGGTAATCACTACTCTTCTTTCTTCCATTATTTGTACATGAAACGCCGGATGCTCCCCTTCGGGGTCTTGGAGAACGGTTCGAAGCGGAGTTCGAAATCATTGACCGCGGAATAGGCCGGCAGTTTGGAGTTGAGGTACGTAATGTTCTGTTTCATGATGGCATCGAGGCCGTCGGCGCCGATGCCGGCCTTGTCGAGGGCGTCCATGTTCGGCACGATCAGGGCCACGATGCGGTGGTTCCGCTGCAGGACGATGGATTCCGCGACATAAGGCAGTTCATTGAGGATGACCTCGATCTCTTCGGGGTAGACATTCTGTCCGTTCTCGGCGAGGATCATATTCTTGCAGCGGCCCAGCAGGAAGACATTGCCGTCCTGGTCGATCGTACCGATGTCGCCGGTGCGGAACCAGCCGTCCTTGAGCACCTCGGCCGTAGCCTCGGGATTTTTGTAGTAGCCCTTGAATACCACGTCGCCCTTGATATAAAGTTCGCCGGCGATGTTCTGCGGATCCGGAGAGTCGATGCGGATCTCCATGATCTCGGGCAGGTATTCACCGCAGGACTTCGGGATATACTTGCCGACCTTGCCGTAGGACACGATCGGAGCCAGCTCCGTCAGGCCATAGCCCGTGATGAAGGGCGCCTGCAGTTTGTACACCAGCAGGGACTCCACCTCGGAAGGGATGGCGGAACCGCCGGTAGCAAAGACTTCAATCTTGCCGCCGGTTTCAGCCATCAGCTTATCATACAGCTTTTTGCAGTACTCGGGATGGTTCTTGTAATCTTTGAATTTCTCCTGGCCCTCCGGGCTGTGGATATCTGCACCGAGGATATACTCGATGAGCTTGACGAAGATGAGCGGCACACCGTAGAAGATACGCGGCTTCACTTCCATCAGGGCATCCTTGACATTCATCGGGATCGGCGGCAGGCCGAGCACGGTGACATGCATGCCGAGGGTCATCGGAATGACGACGTCGCAGGTCAGGCCGAAACTGTGGGCATGCGGCAGCAGGCTCAGGTAATTCTCCCACTTGTAGAACGGGAAGCCGGGCTTGATACCCTGGACATTCGCCGTAAAGCAGCGGTAGGTCAGCATGACCCCCTTCGGATTTCCGGTAGAACCGGAGGTGTAGAGAAGGGCGCAGACCTCATCGATATCCGGGTCGGCCACCTTGAAATCGTCCGGCTGCATCCCGGCAGGGAATGCCTCCGCCAACAGTCCGGCACCGGAGGCATACAGTTGGTCTACACCGTTCCGGCTGGCGATCACCTCGCCCGTCGCAGCGTCGATCACGCAGAGTACCTGCGGCATCTGCTCGAAATCCATGGCGTCGAAAGTCCGTTTTTCGGTATAGAGGATCCTGCTGTCGGAGTGACAGACCAGTTTCTGGGTATCGGCTGGAGTAAAGGCGTTATAGAGATGCACGGCCACATAGCCCTTGCTGACGGCGGCCATGAAGACGGAGGCGCCCAGGGCACAGCTCCGGGTGTTGATGGCTACCTTGTCGCCGGGTTTCAGGCCGGCTTTCTTCCAGATCAAGTCGAGGGTGTCGATCCTCTCCGCCAGTTCCCGGTAAGTAATCGTGGATTTGCGGAAATCCGTCAGTGCGGGGCGGTCCCAGCTTTCGCGGACGGCATGCTCGAAGAGTTTGATGAAGTTGTCGATTTTAAGCATACGATTCAGGTTTTATCAGTTGTATTTGCTGTTTCCATTCAAAACCGCCGCGAAGTTATCCCAATTTTCCGGTTTCAGCCCCGCGCGCAGGAAGTATGTGGTCAAAATCCGACCCGGCGTGGGTGAAATCGGCCCGGGAGGGGCGAAGCGGCGACGCAAAATTACACGTGCGGACACACGCGCGCAAATAAATGGATCCGGCAGGAAGAAATTGTGACGAAAACCTTGTTTTGCGGGAAAAACAGCGTATCTTTGGGACGAAATTTCCTGGAAAAGGCAATTCATCCCCTACGTTAAAGGGATTAAAGTTTAGACCAGAGACATGAATACACAGCTTCGCATCAGTAAAAGCTACAAATCCCAGCTCCTTTATGTGTTCCTGATTCCGGCTTTCTTCGTCGGTTTCAGCTTCCTCTACAATCCCTTCGGAATGAGGGAATTCTTCCAGGTCGGAGGGATGGATTTCGGCTTTCATTTCATCATCCTGGCGACCATCCTGGCGGCTGTGCTCGCCATTACCCGCCTGGTTTTCAGCGCCATCTACCGCCACACCCCGTTCCTGTGGTGGCACTATGCGGTCTGGTGCTTCGGGGAGATCTTCGTGTATGCTTTCTTCATGGCACTCTACACCACCCTGTTCTATGCCGGGCAGTACAACTATTTCGTCGTCCTGTCCTATTGCTTCAAATTCTCCTACCTGATCCTGGTCTATCCCTATCTGTTCCTGATCCTGATCCAGATCATCCTCAACAAGAACGCCGAACTCAACGCAGAACCGACAGAGACGCTGGTCAAGTTCTATGATGAGCACAAACGGCTCAAGCTGACCATCGATCCGGCCGCGATCATCTGCATCCAGGCAGACGCAAATTATGTCATCATCCGCTACATGGATGCCGACCGGATCAAAGAATTCATGCTCCGCGCCTCCATGAAGAGCGTGGAGAACACGGTCGGCCGGCACGGACTCGTCCGCTGCCACCGCTCCTACTTCGTCAATCCCAGGTACGTCAAGATGCTGAGCAAGAACCGCGAGGGGATGATCACAGCCGAACTGCTGCATCCCGAGATGGCATCCATCCCGGTCAGCAAGCAGTTCTACAAACAACTTTCCGAGTTGTTATAATCCCTTTAGCGGAACAACGCCTTCACGCCCCCCACCCCCGTCTTGCCTTCCGGATGGAACGCGGGTGAATTCATGTACTCGAGCAGGCTCCGGCGCAGCTGCTGCACTTCGGGACGGGCAGCGGCTTCCGGACTCAGCAGATCCATCGCACAGACCAGCAGACGTCCGCTTTCACACTGTATCTCAAACACATAGGAGAGCCTCCTGTTCTGGGTGAAATTGTCCACCGCTTCCAGGATCGATTCCGCCTGCGGCAAGCCGGTCAGGTCCACCGCGCAGGAGTGTTTCGTGAGGTACCACCATTGCCAATCGCTGTGCATCCGGGTCGGGAAAGCGCCCAGGGCAGGATGCGCCGGATCGCAGAGCAGGCCCATCGTTCCGGCTTCCGCCGGGAAGAAGACCGGGCTCCAGAAGACCGGCACGAATTTGCCCGGCTCCCCGCGCAGCGAAGCCGGATCCGGAGAAAGCAGCACCGTCCCGCCTTGCTGCAGGACCGGGAGCGCCTGGGAAAGCGTGCGCGCCAGAACCACCTCTCCGGTATCTTCCTCCTGCCCGGCGGGATAGACCCAGACGGACCAGCTGTTGCGCCAGGGGGTTCCTTCCACGGCCACTTCCAGGGTCAACTGCGCCGCTTCGGACAGTCCGTCGAGCTTTGCACGGATCCCCTCCGGCAGGATGGCATTCCCGCCGGTAGGCAGTTCCTGGTCTTCAAATACGCCGGACGCAAGGGTCTGTCCGCCGTTGCGCAGTGTCCAGACGACATCGGCCGTGAACTCTTCCGGGCCATAATTGGCAATCTCGACCCCCGCGGAGAAGGTTTCATCCGTCGTCCACCAGGGCTTGGAAAAACGCACAAGCGGCGTCACGGGGGCGCAGGCCTGCCGGAACCATTCCGGACTGACCAGCCCCTTGTTGTCCCAGAAGGCATCCACCAGCCCGACCAGGGCCGTACACTGCCCGCTGAAATCCTGCAGGCCCAGCAGCTGGAAACCGCTCAGGCGCGGGGACTTGAGCGCCCGTTCCACTTCCTCTTTGTAAAGCAGGGCGGCCAGGCGGCCGGAGGCCATCGTCCAGTCCTCCGCCTTGTCCAGCAGTCCATGGGCCTCCAGGTCATTGCGGACTCCCTTGAAATTCAGGGGTTCCAGCACTCCGGTGTATTTCTCGATCTCCTGCAGATGCGGATAGACCGAATACTGCCCGATCTCATGCGAGACCAGCGGCAGGTCGAAATCCGCCGTATACGGGGAATAATCGTGCGTGAAATCCGGCGATTCCGTTCCCAGGTAGTCCTGGCCGCGGATCTGTCCGAGGTAGGTGCGGGAAACCACCATGAACTGGTCCTCGGGCTCAGGGTATCCCTTGTGGCCGGCGCCCATCGAGTAGGTACTGTTGGCGTAGAGATGACGCGGATCCTGCTCCTTCATATAGCGGACCATGGCGTTGAGCCAGTCATAGCCGCGTTCCAGTTCGTTGCCGCAGGTCAGCAGGCAGAAGGAGGGATGGTTGCCGTACGCGGCGACGATGCGGTCGTATTCGGCTTTGAGAAATGCGTCCACATCCTCCTGACCGATGGTTTTCGCCCAGTCGGGCAATTCCACCTGAAGATAGAACCCCATGCGGTCCGCCACGCGGAAAGCCGCATCCGGCGGGCACCAGGAGTGGAAACGGATATGGTTCAGGCCCCATTCCCGGCAGACATTGAATTCTTTCTCCCACCCGGCTTCGTCCATCGGGGGCGTGCCGGTCAGCGGATAGATGCAGCAGTTGAGCGTTCCGCGCAGGAAAATCCTGCGCCCGTTCACCTCGAAATGATCCCCCGCCTGCACGAAATCCCGCAGGCCGAAGCGCACGTTCCGCCTGTCCGCGCCGCAAAGCACGGTCAGGTCATGCAATTCCGGGTGGAACTCGTCCCACAGCGCGGCATCTCCCAGGGACATCGTATATTCGACTTCCGTCGTATCCCCCTGCAGGGCGACTTCCTGGCCGGCTCCCCTGCCGTCAGTCCGGTACCGGACCCGGACCGAAGCGAGGTCCGGTGTATGCCGGACCAGCCGGGTGCGGATCCGGACCGTCCGCTCCGCTGCATCCGGATAGACATCCACCCGGGTAGTTTCCACCGGCTCCAGGGCCTCCAGGGTCATCTCCCCCAGCACACCGTTCCAGATAATCTGCGTATCGTTGGTGTAGGCATGGGCCAGGTCGCGCCAGGACAGGTCATAACGTTTGCGGTTGTCGATCCGGAGCATCAGGGTATGCCGGCCGGCACCGAGCCCCTCCGGGATCAGATGCCGGTGCGCCGTGGTCAGGCTCTCCTCGGAACCCGGCAGCCGTTTTCCGTCCACCCAGACGGCGCTTTCCCACAGGACACGTTCCAGGGTCAGTGCCAGCGGCCTGCCGGCCATGGCTTCCGGGATTTCGATCTCGCGCTTGTAGAACGCCGCTCCGAGGAAGGAATGCCGGCGCGTCAGGCGCTGGATCTGCTCGCCCGTGATGGCGGGCTCAAGCGTATTGGGCGTACCCAGACCCGCAAGGTCGGTCGTACCCGGCAGGGCGATGGGCTGGAAGCTGGCCAGGCTGTCGAGGCTGACCTGCCATTCTCCGGACAGATCGATGCTGCGCTGCTGCGTACAGGACCACGCCAGCAAGATCAGAAGAAGGATGCTGATAGGAAAACGTTTCATATTTCCAAAGATAGCGCATTTAAAAAAATAATGAAATAAATTTGGAGAATTCCAAAGAAAGAGATACCTTTGCAATCCCAAAACGGAGGACTCGTTAGCTCAGTTGGTAGAGCACAACACTTTTAATGTTGGGGTCTCGGGTTCGAGCCCCGAACGGGTCACAAAAGTGAAC
>JAILAO010000115.1 GCA_024681565.1 Bacteroidales bacterium | reverse complement strand
TGCGTCCATGCCCGGGCGAGGTGCGTCACGCTTTCCGCGTTGTCGATGAATACGGGCATTTCCATGTTCCAGAAGTACGCCAGGATGCCGATGATCTCCAGGCCGGCGTTGATCCGGGCCGCGTTGTTGGCGAAGCTGTAGGGCACCATCCTTCCGCCCTCACCGGGGATCAGGACCTCGCAATCGTCCTTGACGCCGCCGTTCAGCTGCTCCTGGAACAGACGGAAGCGGACGTTGTGGAATCTGCTGTCGATGCGGTTGGTGAGCATCTTTACCTTGGCCTTGGTGAACTCGTCGCAGAGCCAGACGCCGCGCTCAAGGTCTTCGTATTCGGCGCCCATCTTCTTTTCCTGGGCCTCCAGCTCCGCGATGCGGACCTTTTGGGCTTCGGCCTGCTCAATCTGCGCTTTCTTGCGCTGAAGCTCGGCCAGCTCCGCTTCCACCTGGCGCAGCTGCGCGTCAAGGGAGGACGTATCCGGGGCGCCGGTCCTCTCCGCCTCCCGCTCGGCGGCCCTGCAGGCGGAGAGCTTTCCGGACAGGTCGAAATACTCAGGGGTGGTCTCAAAGGCGGGGGGCTGCGTGAGCTTCGTTTGGAGGGAATCAATGCGCTGCTGAATCAGGTTCACATCCAGATCGGCGGCGGCGGCCTGACGTTCGGCATCCTCCGCCTGGGCGGTGGCGGCATTGATCATCGTCACGCTGCATTCGGCCTTGCCCTTTTCATTGATGGCCGTGAGCTGCTCGCTGCGGCGCTTGTTGAAAGCGGCCTTCATGCTGTCGATCTGTTCCGCCGGGAGGCGCTGCCCGCAGGTGGGACAGGTTTCCTGGGTTTCGTCCCAGGTTTTGGCCTGGACCTCGCCGTACTCCCGGATCAGCTCCTGCCGCTGGGCCGTCATGTGCTCGGCGGACTGCCGGAGCCGCTTGGCTTCCAACCGGAGATCGGAGACTCTGTCCTTGGTCTTACCCAGCATCATCGTCTGCTTCCCGATCTCGTTCAGGGTTTCGGTGTTGACCTCGCCCGCCTTGGAGAGATAGGCGCTTTTGGCAAGGGAGAGGGCGGTTTCCGCGTCCGCCGTCTGGCGTCTGGCCTCCGCCACGGCGCCGCCGCCGGCAATCAGAGAGGCACGGCGCTCCATGAATTCCGTGCGGAGCTGTTGCCGCTGGTAGATGTCCGCCGAAATCTGAAGGATGGTGGTGTCGGGCTCCGGCATGGCCCGGCGGGCCTCGTCGATCCGTCCGGGAAGGTTCTGCAGTTGCTTGTTGATTTCGCTTTTTCGTGCGGACGCGATCCGCTTGTATTCCTCCACGGAATAGCTCTGATTCGTGGTTCCCGGCTTCCGGAGAAAGTCTTCAAGGTCCATGAGCTCCGGGCTGGACCGGATCACATCGGCGTCGGTGATGTCGCCGCACAGTTCAATGAGGATCTTGCGGCGCTCGTCCCAGGGCATGACCTCCGAGAAGTAGTCCGGCATCGTGAGGATCTTCATGCGCTCGATGCCGCCGCAGTAGTTCTGTAGGGTCCCGGTGTACTGCTTTTCCTTGACGGGTACACCGTCGATGAAGTAGTCGATGGTGTGACCGTCGAACTCGGCGGCGGTGCTTCCCCGCTTCTTCTTCCAAACCTCGTGATAGACCTTCTTGAAGGTGGCGATCTCGCCGGTGGGCATGATGAATGAGGCTTCGGCGCTGTGGTCCAGGTTGTGAACCTCGCCGTCGGGACCTTGGGTTTTCGGGGTGAAGTTCTTCGCTCCCGTGCTCGACTTATCGAACATCAGCCAGCAGACCGCATTGAACACGGTGGTCTTCCCGGTGGCGTTGTCGCCATAGATGGAGGCGCTCAGGCCGTTGAAGTCGAATTCCGCGTGGGGGATGCCCTGGAAGTTGTCGAGGCGAAGGGTTTTGATTTTCATGTAATCGCTCCTTTCAGGCGAAAATTTGAATACCCGCCGCAGATTGACTTTTTTCCCATGGGCTGATAAACTGCGGATGGTAGCTCTTTTCTCGGTTGGGCCGTTCCCGTGCCAGCGGGGCGGCCCTTTTCCGCGCGCATGCAGTCGCACATTTCTCCGGGGTCAAGGTTTGCGCCGCAATTCGGACAGGGTCGATACATCATGACTTCTTGAAATGCCTCCCTTTGCACCAGTAGTAATCCTTGGTCGGCTGGTAATCGCTGACGGGCATCTTCGTCGGGTCCTCGCCGCAAATGTGGTCGCCCTCCCCGATCGGGGTGAGCTCCTCGCAGTATTCGCAGGCCAGACACGGGGTGCTTTCCGGGGCCTCCTTGATACCGATCACGGTCTTCATGACGGCCAGGATTCGGTCCTCAACCCGGCTTTCGGGGATATCGATCTCCGCGACCTTGGCGGTGGTTTCGCCGTACTTGGTCGGGACGCGGACGAGATCCCCGGGCTTCACAGCCAGGTTGCAGAAGTAGGAGAACTTCATGCCCCCATAGGTGTCGGACTTCTTGCCCTTGAACTGAACGCTGATAATCACTTTCTGGTTTTCCTCCTTTCGGCTTTT
>JAILAO010000067.1 GCA_024681565.1 Bacteroidales bacterium | reverse complement strand
ACCTGACCCTGTCGGCATCCGTCGCCGACCTGGGTTTCCTCTGCTGGTTCTATTCGATGGGCGGCTCGTTGAAAGCCTCTTTCTCGACGAAGCCCATGAACAACTTCGCCACCGATGAGGTGAGCATCGACAGTATCGTGGCCCCCGCAGTCGAGACGCTGCAGGAAATCCAGCATTCCGCCGAAGTCATACCCGCAGACAAGAAAGCCCGTTTCAATGCCATTCCCTTCGGTTTTGACCTGGGTCTGAAATATGCCATTCCGGACTACACCCGGCTTTCCGTCGGCCTGACAGGCCACCTGACCACTTACAGGTGCACCTCCTACTGGGACACCCGTTTCGGCGTGACGGTCAATCCCATCGACTGGCTGGACCTGTCCGGCAATGTCGGCTACGGCACCTATGGTGTGACCTGGGGGGTCGTCGGCGCCGTCAAGGTGGAGAATTTCCGGCTGAATTTCGCCCTGCTCGACACCTTCGGCGGAAAGATCCCCCGCACCTCCATCCACCTGAATCCCTGGACCAAGGTCCTTTCCGTCGGACTTACCTATGATTTGTTTTAATCCTACCAAAATATGAAAAAAGTCATTTCTACCACCCTCTTTCTGCTGGTTGCCAGCCTGGCACTGACGGCCCAGACCAAGCCCGTCCCGGGGACGGGCGGACGTGTTTATGTCCCTTATGAGCAGCGCAGCGGCAACCAGTCCATCGTCTATTTCACCCGCAACCTTTCTGCCGAAGGCCTCATCCAGGCCTATGAGCAGGTGAACGGCAAGATCGAAGGGCGCGTAGGCGTCAAACTCCACACCGGCGAGAAGAACGGTCCCAATATCATCCCGCGCGAATGGGTCAAGGCCCTGCTGGCCAAAGACCTCCCGGATGCGCACATCATCGAGACCAACACCTACTACACGGGCGACCGTTACACGACCAAACTGCACCGGCAGACCCTCAAGGTCAACGGATGGACCTTCTGCCCCGTGGACATCATGGACGAAGAGGACACCACCATGCTCGCCGTCAACGGCGGCAAGTGGTTCAAGAAGATGTCCGTCGGCAGCCACCTCAAGAACTACGACGCCATGGTCACCCTCACCCACTTCAAGGGCCACACGCAGGGCGGCTTCGGCGGCAGCAACAAGAACATCGGCATCGGCTGCGCTGACGGCCGCGTCGGCAAGAGATGGATCCACACCACCCCGGGCCAGCCCAACCAGTGGGACATCAGCGAGGAGGAGTTCATGGAGCGCATGACCGAATCCACCAAAGCCACGATCGACTTTTTCGGCGACCACGTGACCTATGTCAACGTGATGCGCAACATGTCCGTCTCCTGCGATTGCGAAGGCCTTGCTGCGGAGCCGGTCGTCACTCCTGACGTAGGCATCCTCTCCTCCACCGATATCCTGGCCATCGACCAGGCCTGCGTGGACATCATCTACGCGATGACCGCCGAAGAGCACCACGACATGGTGGAGCGGATCGAATCCCGCCACGGCCTGCGCCAGCTCTCCTACATGAAAGAACTCGGCATGGGCAACGACCGTTACATTCTGATCGACCTTGACAACGGCGGCAAGCGCATCACCGCAGCCGAAGCTGCCAAGGACCTCAAGCCCTTCGTAAAGAAGAAATAGCATGATGTCCAAGACCCCCACGCCGCACATCGGAGCGAAACCCGGAGAAATCGCCGGGACCGTCATCATGGCGGGAGACCCGCTGCGCGCCAAATTCATGGCCGAGACATACCTACAGGATCCCGTCCTGTTCAACCAGGTCCGCGGGATGCTGGGTTATACCGGAACCTGGCAGGGCAAGCGCGTCAGCGTGATGGGGCACGGCATGGGCATCCCGTCCATTGGTATCTACACCTACGAACTGTTCCATTTCTACGACGTGCAGACCATCATCCGCGTCGGTTCGGCCGGTGCCTGCCAGCCGGACCTGCAGCTGGAGGACCTGGTGCTGGCGATGGGCGCCTGCACCGACTCCAACTACGGTGCCCAGTTCCAGCTCCCCGGCCCCTTCGCACCGATCGCCGACTTCGGCCTGCTGACCCGGGCCGCGCAGGAATGCGAACGCCGCGGTTTCCGCTACAAGGTCGGAAA
Source organism: Bacteroidales bacterium (assembly GCA_024681565.1). GTDB lineage: Bacteria > Bacteroidota > Bacteroidia > Bacteroidales > UBA932 > Cryptobacteroides. Next base: position 10,888 of record JAILAO010000067.1, on the reverse strand, counting down.
CGTCCTCTCTTCGGATACTTTCTACTCGGAGAATCCGCAGACGGAGAAATGGAGGAAGATGGGTGTGCTGGCCGTCGAGATGGAGGCTTCCGCCCTCTACATGAACGCAGCGCGCGCCGGCCGGCGCGCATTGGTCATCAACACAATCTCGGACCACATCCTCACCGGAGCGGTCACGACTTCCGAGCAACGCAGGAGCACCTTTACCAAGATGATGGAGGTCGCCCTGACATTGGTTTGAGTTTATTGATCCAGGGAAGCGGCGACGGCCGCTGCCACATTGATCCCGTCGAGGGCGCTGGAGACGATGCCACCTGCATATCCGGCGCCCTCGCCGCATGGATAGATGCCGGGCAGGGAGACGTATTCGAGGGTCTCGGGATCGCGCGGGATGCGGACCGGCGAGGAAGTGCGGGACTCCACGCCCAGCAACAGTGCGGCGTTGGTGTAATAGTTGCGCATCTTGACGCGCGGGAAGGCCTTCTGCAGACGCTGCGCGACGAAGGGCGGCAGCAACTCGTGCAGCGGGGCGCTCACCACACCCGGATGATAGCTGGTCGGAGGCATGGTCCTGGACAGCTTGCCCAGGCAGAAATCCTCCATCCGCTGCGCCGGAGCAGCCATCAGGTTCGGTGCTCCCTGCGCCTGTGCATAGTCGTACATTTTCCGCTCGACGGCATGCTGGAAATCCATCAGCTTGAAGGGGCCTTCGCCCGGGACATCTTCCGGCTCGATCTGGACCACGACGCCCGCATTGGCGAACTTGCCGCTGCGGCCGGAGTTGGACATGCCGTTGAGCACGACCGTCCGCTCCTCGGTCGAAGAGGGCACCAGGACGCCGGCGGGACACATGCAGTAGGAGAATACGCCGCGGCCGTCCACCTGCTCGACGAAGGAGTACTCCGCCGCGGGCACGCCCGGTTTCCACTGTCCGTGGTACTGGCACCAGTTGATCTTCTCCTGCGGGTGCTCGACGCGCACGCCCAGGGCGAATCCTTTCGCCTCCAGGGTGCCGCCCTCCGCCTGCAGCATCTCATACACGTTGCGGGCGGAATGGCCCGTCGCCAGAATCACCTTTCTCGCTTTATACTCCTGTCCGTCGACCGTCCGCACGGTCAACATCTCCGGCGCAGCGGAAACGGCAGCAGTTGATCCAGACCGTAGCCAGCCTCGGCTTCGTAAGAGGGAGGGGCCTGCTTCCGCAGGAAGTGGGAGGGGTCCGGCATCGCCGGACGTCTGGAGCGTCTGGCTGCCGTGAAGCGAAGCAGAGATGCCGACGACCCGGGAATTGAAGTGGTATTCTCCGCCGTGTCCGACGATGAAATTGCGGATATTCTCCACGATGACGGGGAGTCTGTCGGAGCCGATATGGGGATGCGCGTCGATGAGGATGTCCTTCGACGCCCCGAACTTGACCAGCTGGTGCAGCACCTCCCGCAGATCGCCCCGTTTGGACGAACGGGTGTACAGTTTGCCGTCCGAGAACGCGCCCGCGCCGCCCTCGCCGTAACAATAGTTGGAATCCGGATCCACCACCCCGTCGCGGGACATTTTCGCCATATCGAACTTGCGTTCGTGAACGTTCTTGCCACGCTCCAAAACAATCGGCCTGAGCCCGAGGGTAAGCAGTTTGAGCGCAGCGAACATCCCGGCCGGGCCGGCACCGACGACGACCACCGGTTCCGCCTCATGGACGTCCCGGTACTCCGGCAGCACGTAAGGGACATACTCCTCCCCCGGGCCGTAGGCCTCGTACTGATAACGCCACACCGGTTCCTTGCGCGCATCGATGGAGCGCTTCTTGAGCACCCACTTCATTCCGGCGGCCTTGGCCTCGATCTCCTTGAGGCGCGGCTCCCGCGTCAGCGGGCATACAATCTCGAACTCCTTCATCGTAAAACGCTTAGAAATCTGACATCCGGGACACCGGAGCCACATCCAGCGGCGTCCGCTCCCCGGCAAGGTAATGATAATACCCGGCGATGGCGATCATCGCCGCGTTGTCGGTCGTGAACTTGAATTCGGGCAGATAGGTGTTCCAGCCCCGCTTGCGGCCCTCGGCCTCGATGCGGCTGCGCAGGCCGCTGTTGGCGGACACGCCGCCTCCAATGGTCACCTCCCGGATTCCGGTCTGCCGGGCAGCCTTGACGAGCTTGTCCAGCAGGATGTCGATCAGGGTCTTCTGGAACGAGGCGCAGATGTCCTCCTTGTTCTTTTCCAGGAAGCCGGGATCCTTCGCCATCTCGTCCCGGACGAAATACAGGAGCGAAGTCTTGACCCCGCTGAAGCTGTAGTCCAGTCCTTCGATGTGCGGTTTGGTGAACTTGAAACGCTCCGGGTCGCCCTGCCGGGCGAGTTTGTCGATAATCGGACCGCCGGGATAGCCCAGGCCCATCATCTTGGAGCACTTGTCGAAGGCCTCCCCCACCGCATCGTCGATCGTCTGGCCGAGAATCTCGAAATGGAGCGGATCGTCCACGCGCACGATCTGGGAGTTGCCGCCGCTGACCAGCAGGCACAGATACGGGAAGGAAGGCTCCCGGACAGGTTTGTCCGGCTGTCGGATGAAATCGGCCAGCAGATGCCCCTGCAGGTGGTTCACCATCACGATGGGGATGTCGAGCGCCAGTCCCATCGCCTTGGCGAACGACGTGCCCACCAGCAGCGAGCCGAGCAGGCCCGGGCCGCGGGTGAAAGCGATTGCCGTCAGGTCGGAAGCCTGCACGCCTGCACGGGCGAGGGCCTCGCTGACCACGGGGACGATGTTGAGTTCATGGGCGCGGGAGGCCAGTTCGGGGACAACGCCGCCGAAGGCGCGGTGCACATCCTGGCTGGCGATGACATTGGACAGCAGCCATCCGTCACGGATGACGGCCGCCGAAGTGTCGTCGCAAGAAGACTCAATGCCGAGAATGATGTCTGCCATCTATCTGTTCTGTTTAACGGGTGCAAATTTAGCAATTATTCTCGACGAAGCCTCAATGGAAATAAGTAAACAATTTCCTATATTTGTAAACTATAACTATCGTTGCAGGCTCCGTGTATCGGAAAACAGGATATATCATTGCGCGCATTTTCGGATTGCTGACCGTGCTGCTGATGGCAGCGCTCGTCGCCATCCAGACGCCATATGTCCAGACCCGCCTGTCCAAGGTCGCCCTCAACCAGCTCGCCGCCATCATGGACGGACGCGTCCAGTACGACGAACTGAAGGTGATGACTTCCGGCGTGCTGCTTATCCGCAACCTGACCCTGGTGGACGGCAGCCCTTACACCGAAGACATCAACCAGCGCGGCTGGGAACCTGCGGACACCGTCTTCCGCGCCAAGACCATCACCGCCACTTTTTCCATCGACGGACTGTTCAAGGGAGAGGGTCTCCACCTTGGCCGCGTCACGGTCGATGACGGCTATTTCCACATGGTCACCGAACCGGTCAAGCCCGGCAACAACCTCAGCCGCATCTTCAACATGCCGCCCCAGACCGGTCCGGCAGAGCCCGGCCCGGACATCTTCGATATCAAGAAGGTACGCGTCAAGAATTTCCGTTTCCAGCTCACCAGCTTCCTTCCCCCGCTCAAAACCCCGCACTACGACGCCCCGCATATCAATTTCGAGGACCTCGACATCACGGCCGACGTGACCGGTCACAACATCCGGCTGAGCGGCGGCAAGATGTACGGCGTCTGCGACAAACTTTACGCCCGCGAGAAATCCGGCTACATCGTCGAAGACCTCTCCGCCAGCTGCGAAGTCGGACTGGGCAAGACCCTCGTCGAGGACATCCGCTTCCGTGACCCCTGGTCCGAGATCCGGCTCCGGGACTTCTCGATGACCTATCCCTGGGCCATCGCCTTCCAGAACTTCATCGGCGAGGTCCGGCTCGAAGGAGACTTCCAGCCCAGCAGCCTCGCCTTCCAGACCCTGAGCTATTTCTCCGGCGGCGTCTTCGACGGCAAAAAGACGGTGGTCAATATCAAACAGGGGCACGCCAAGGGCTATGTCAACGACTTCCGCGTCGACAAACTTTCCTTCACCGAAGCGACGTCCAAGATCTCGGCCATCCTGAACGGCAGCTGCATCGGCCTGCCCGATGTCTCCAAGATGCTTCTGGACGTGCAGGTCAGGGACCTCTCCGCCACGCCGGGCGGCGTATCCGCCCTGATTGCCGGGATCTCCCCCGGCAGCAAGGTAAACCTCCCCCTCTCCAAAGAGCTCCCCGTCACCCTGCAGCTGCAGGCCAAGGGTCCGCTCGACCGTCTCAACTTCGAAGGGGAAATGCTTACCGGCGAAGGAGGAGCGCATTTCGACGGAGACATCCGCAATGTGGTCAATCCCCATCTCCCCGTGGAACTTGCCGCCCACCTCGCGACCCAGAACCTGGATCTCGGAAACATCCTCGGCACGGACGCCCTCGGTCCCGTCACCCTGAACACCCGTGCCCGCGCCGTCCTCGGCCACGGACTCCCGGACGCCGACATCGACACCCTGCACATCGAGCGGCTCCGCGCCATTGGCCGCGACTTCCGGGACATCAGCGTCGCGGGAAGCCTGCAGAACGGCACGGTGGATGCCCGCCTGCGCAGCAGCGACCCGGCCGCCACTTTCGACTTGACCGCCTTTGCGGACATCGCTGAACGGGATGGCGGGAACCGCTACAAGATCAACGGAACCCTGGACGAGATCGACCTGCAGGCGCTTGGGATCAAGGACAGTCTCATCACCCGGATCTCTTCCGGCATCAGCGCCGACCTGGTCCGGACGGACGGATTCTTCAAAGGGAACGCCCGGCTGCCCGGCCTGCACCTGACCAACGGCAGCGGAACCCATACAGCAGGCGACATCCTGCTCACCGCAAAGAACGGCGGGAGCGGACAGACCCTCATACTGGACGCGCCTTTCCTGGAAGCCACCTACTCCGGCTCCAGGCAGGTGGACAGATTCATCCAGGACCTGCAGGACGCCACTTTGCGCCGGGAACTCTCCGCCCTGTCTCCCGACGGGACCATCGAAGAGGATAGCGGGACCTACCGCATCGACCTGCTCTTCCACGACACACGGGAGCTCCTGAGCCTGCTCCTGCCCGGCGTTTACATCGAAGACAATACGGCCTTTTCGCTGGCGCTTGCCCAGGACGGAGGCCTGAACGGCAGCCTCAGTTCCCGGCGGCTTGCCCTCAACAAGAATTTCCTCAAAGACATCGAGCTGCAGTTGGACAACCACGGAGAGGGGCTGTCCGCCAAACTGAACAGTTCCGAACTGCGTGCCGGTTCTTTTGCCATGAACCGGCCTTCCATCACGGCCACGGCCAATGACAACAACTTCAAAGTGGGCGTCCGCTATGACAGCTTCTCCGGGGCCGGCGGCAATGCCGAGATCAATCTCGACGGGCGGATCTACCGGGATGAACGGGACAGCCTGATGATCCAGGCACATCCGGTGGATTCGTATCTGATCACCAGCAACGACCGCTGGGACATCAGCGGTTCGGATCTCCTCCTGCGGGGCAAGGACATCTTCATCGACAGCTTCCAGATCAGCAACGGACCGCAGCGCATGCTGATCGACGGCGGGCTCTCCCACGGCCAGAACGACACCCTGAGCCTGAAGATGGACCGCTTCGATCTATCGCTCATCGATGAATTCTTCCCCGAGAAACTCGGCATAGAGGGCCGGATGAACGGCGACGCCAGGATCACCGCCGACGTGGAGAGGACCCTGGGCATGCTGATGGATTTCCGCATCGACACCCTCCGTTTCAGCGGTGTGGATGCCGGTACGATCGACCTGTCCAGCAACTGGACCGAAGAGGGACGCGAACTCGGACTCTTCCTGCGCGACCGGCTGGACGGCCGGGACATCATCAATGCACACGGAACCTATCAGGTTGAAGAAAAGAACCTCAGCCTGAAGACCGACCTCGACGATCTGCCGCTCAACATCGCCGCCCCGTTCCTCAAGACCGTCTTCTCGGAAATGGGAGGCGGCATCTCCGGAAGCATCAATCTCTCCGGTCCCACCGGAGACCTGACCCCGACCAGCGACCTGCGGCTCAACGACGTCCTCATCCGGGTGACGACCACCGGCGTTCCCTATACGGTCACCGGTCCCCTGCGCATCGACGGGAGCGGCTGCTTCTTCGACAACCTGGTCGTGCGGGACGACACCGGAGGCAACGGCGGCCTGCAGGGATCCATCAAGTTCGAGCACCTCAAGGATTTCCGGCTGGACAGCCGCCTGACCCTCGACAATCTCAAGGTGGTCGATGCCGTGGAGCGGACCGGATCCGCCTTCTACGGCCTGCTGCGGGCATCCGGTTCAGCCGCCGTCTCCGGTCCGTTCAATGCCCTGCTCATAGACGCCAACATCAGGACGGCCGGCGACGGCAACATCCACATCCCCATGACCGGGAAACTCGCAAAGACAGACAGCAAACTGCTGACTTTCACCCAGCCGGCCCTGGAACTGGACGCCTACGAGACGATGCTCGCGGGGCTCAGCACCAAGACGGCCACGGCGTCCGACCTCCGCATCCGGGGAAGGCTCAACATCCAGCCGGGCCTGAGGGCCTATGTCGAAATCGACAAGAACACGGGCAATGTCGCCTCCTTCAACGGCAACGGTGACGTCACCCTCAACCTGCGTCCCTCCAAGGACGTCTTTGAACTCAACGGAGATTATATCATCAACGAAGGAAACTACCAGTTCGTGGTACCGGGACTTCTGTCGAAAGGCTTCGACATCCAGCAGGGCAGCTCCGTCAACTTCAGCGGAGACATCATGAATACCGCCCTGGACATCAATGCGGTCTATAATGTCCGTACATCGCTGGACGCCCTGCTCGGCACGGAATCCTCCTCCGCGCGCCGCCAGGTCGTCTGCGGCCTGAATATCAGCGACCGCCTGCGTTCGCCGAATATCGACCTGAGCATTGACATCCCGGACCTGGATCCGGCCACTCGTTCCCAGCTGGAGAGCGCATTCAACACTACGGACAAACTGCAGAAGCAATTCGTCGCCCTGCTGCTGCTCGGGTCCTTCCTCCCGGACGAGAGTTCCGGCGTCTTCAACCAGACCAACCTCCTGTTCTCCAATATCACCGAGATGATGTCCGGCCAGATCAACAACGTCCTCCAGCGCCTGCAGATCCCGGTGGACGTGGGCTTCGGCTACCAGGAGATGGGCAGCGGCCGCAACCTCTTCGATGTCACCGTATCCACCCAGCTGTTCGACAACCGGGTCATCCTGGGCGGCAGTTTCGGCAACCGCCGCTACTCCACGGGCAGCGCGGGAGGCGACTTCACCGGCAACATGGACCTGTCGGTCAAACTCGATCCCGAGGGCAAGTTCCGCTTCAACATCTTCTCGCACTCCGCAGACGAGTTCTCCAGTTATCTGGACTATTCGCAGCGGAACGGCATCGGCGTCAGTTTCCAGAAGGAGTACCGCTCTCTCGGCACCTTCTTCCAAAACATCTTCGTACCGAAGAAAAAACGGGAAGTCCTGGAGAAGGAAGCCATTGAAAAAGAACTGCAAGAAGACGTCATCGTTATAGAAAACTTGAATGAATCCGGGGAAACTGTACCTGATCCCGACTCCGCTGGGGGACAATGATCCCGCGGAAGTCCTTCCGCAACAAGTCCTGGAGAGGGCCTGTTCGCTGCACTGCTTCGTCGTGGAAGAGTTGCGGACCGCACGCCGCTTCCTCTCCCGCTACGGATTGCGCGGCCACATCGACGAACTGGACTTCCACGTCCTCAACGAACACACCACGCCCGCTGAAGTGGAAGCGCTGCTGCCACTCTTCGAGGGACAGGACGTCGGCCTGCTCTCCGAGGCCGGGCTGCCGGCCGTGGCCGATCCGGGCGCTGCCCTCGTGGCGCTCTGCCACCGGCACGCCATCCCCGTGGTCCCGATGGTGGGTCCTTCTTCGCTGATGCTTGCCCTGATGGCTTCCGGCCTGAACGGCCAGTCTTTCGCTTTCCGGGGCTATATCCCCGCCAAGACCGAGGAACGCCGGGCCGCCCTCCGGGAACTCGAGAAGCAGTCCCGGGCGCTGAACCAAAGCCAGATCCTCATCGAGACCCCCTACCGCAACGACTCCCTGCTGGCGGACATGATCCAGGGACTCTCCCCCGCCACCCGCCTGTGCGTGGCGGCAGACCTTACCCTGCCCTCCCAGTTTATCCGGACGGACACGATCGCCGGCTGGCGCAGGACACCTGCCGCCATCGGCAAGCGCCCCTGCGTCTTCATCATATTGGCTTAAAAGGATGATCCCCCGATGACCAGCCCGTCATACGCGGGATGGACGTGGGGCGGAAGCATGGCCGCAAACGCATCGTAACGCGGCAGCTGATGCGACAGATGGGTGATATAGGATTCCCGCGCGCCCACCTTTTCGAAGAAATCCAGCGTCTCCTGCAACGACGGATGGGAGTGGTGGTCCCCCACCTTGACGCAGCCGAGCGTGACATATTCCACACCTTTGAGTTTCTCCAGTTCCGCATCGCTGTCCAGCCGCTTGATATCCGTCAGGTAGGCGATGTTGCCGAAACGGTAGCCCAGCACGGAGAGTTTCTTCTCCCGGTGATGCCATCCGTGGATGGGAATGATTTCCGCGGTTGCGCCGGCTTCGGACTGCGCCGGAAGGTGGTGGTAGCCGAATCCCTTCTCCCAAGACAGGACCTCTTCAGAGGCATTGGAATGCACCTGGAACGGATGGTCGCCGTCGATGTTGTGGACACGCCACTCCGGGGCGCCGGGATATTTCTGCTCGGCAAAGGCGTAGGCATATTCGCGGCGGAGGGTCTCCTCCACGTATTTCTCGCAATAGATGTTGACGGGGTGACGCTCCACCAGGTTGAAGGCACGGATGTCGTCCAGTCCGCCGGTGTGGTCTTTGTGGTTGTGCGTCAGCAGGATGGCATCCAGGTGAGAGATGCCGGCACGCAGCATCTGGTACCGGAAATCCGGCCCGGCATCCACCAGGATGGCCAGGCCTTCGTATTCGACCAGCACGGAAGCACGCAGGTGCTTGTCACGCGGATCCTCCGAACGGCACACCTCGCAGTCGCACCCGATCAGCGGAATGCCGGAGGACGTGCCCGTGCCGAGGAAGGTCAGTTTCGCTTTCTTCTCCATAATCAGTCAATGACGATATCCACCAGCGTATTCACCAGCGCCGGATCATAAGGCCGCGTAATGCGGATATAATTTCCCGTGTAGCCCTCCATGCAGCCGCCCCGGTCCGTAGACTCGAAGAGCACCCGCTCGTGCACCCCCCGGTTGGCTTCGCGGAATTCACGGTTCAGACGCCCGCAAAGTTCCTCCAGGACGGCCACGCGGTGCTTCTTGAGCGATTCGTCCACCTGGTCCGGCATCCCGGCCGCCGGGGTCCCCGGGCGGCGGGAATACGGAAATACATGGATGAACGCCGGACGCACGCGTTCGATGAAACGGAAGGTCTCGCGGAACAGTTCTTCGCTCTCGCCGGGCAGGCCCGCCATCACGTCGATACCGAAGAAGACCTTCGGCCCGCCGGGGTGTTCCATCTTGCGGCGGATCATTTCCAGGAGACCGGCGAAAAAGGCAGTGTCATAGTGACGGCCCATCCGGGCGAGCAGCGCATCGGAACCGGTCTGGAGCGGGATGTGGAAATGCGGCTGGAATTTCGTGCCGGAGGCAATCCAGTCCACGATCTCCTCCGTCAGCAGGTTGGGCTCGATGCTCGAGATGCGGTAGCGTTCGATGCCCGGAACGGCATCCAGCGCCTTCAGCAGGTCGAGGAAGGACTCGCCGGTCGTCCGGCCGAAATCCCCGGTATTGACCCCCGTAAGGACGATTTCCCGAACCCCTTCGGCCGCGATCCGCCCGGCATTGCGCACACATTCGGCAATGGGGATGTTGCGGCTGTCGCCTCGGGCATAGGGCACCGTACAGTATTTGCAGAAGTTGTTGCAGCCGTCCTGGACCTTGAGGAAGGCGCGGGTACGGCTCTCCGCCGACGAGTACGCCGGGAAACAGGCGGCTTCCGGCGTCTGCTCCGCAGCCGGGGACAGGCCCAGCAGGGCAAGCGACTCGCGGACCACCCGGCCCTTCCCGTCCGCGCCGAACACGCGGGAGACACCCTCGATCCGCTCGATCTCGGCGCGCCGCAGCTCGGCGCTGCAGCCCGTCACCACGATGTGTGCGGCCGGGTTGACGCGGTGGACCTTGCGGATGAGATTGCGGGATTTGCTGTCGGAAGTGGCGGTGACCGAGCAGGTATTCACCAGATAGAGGTCGGCCGGCCGGTTCCAGGGCACGATCTCCAGCCCCGCGGCCAGCAGGCCGCGTTCATAGGTCGCCGTCTCCGCGAAGTTGAGTTTGCAGCCCAGGGTCAGCAGCGCTGCTTTCATAAGATGAGATCGTTCTGGTCCACGTCGCCGAACCAGGCATAGACCTTGCTCTCGGCCTCGCTCCTGACCTGCGGGGTGATGCATTTCCACACCTTATAGACGGCCAGGGACAGCGCCGCGATGTCATCGGTATAGCCCACGCCGGGAATGAAGTCCGGCATCAGGTCCAGGGGCAGCAGGAAGTAGCCCAGCGCACCGATGATGATACCCTTGTCCTTGCCGGACACCTGGGGATCCTGCATCGCATAATACAGGATCAGGGCATAATAGGCAGCCTTGGCTCCGATCTTCCTGAAGACGCGGCGGAGTTTCTTCCAGAACTTCCGCGCATCATATTCAGGGATGTATTTTTCCAGATTCCGGGGTACTTTCATAGATGCAAATTTACATCTTTTTCTTATATTTGTGTTATATGCCGTCCGCCAGTCTCGCAGATCTCGGCGAATTTGGCCTGATCAACCGGATCCGCACATTGTTTCCCTGCCCCG
>JAILAO010000061.1 GCA_024681565.1 Bacteroidales bacterium | reverse complement strand
AGCACCGACATCAAACAGTATTTTCCGGCTGTGCCTTCCCGCTGGGAGGGTGTGGACTGCAACAATACGCACCCGCTGATCTACGCCTATGGCGAGACCAACATCGCCCTCACGGGCGGCGGAACCATCGACGGCTGCGCTTCCTATGACAATTGGTGGGGCCGCGGCCGCATCACCGAGCGCCGTCCCTGGCCGCTCGATCCGACCGATCCCAAGTCTCCGGTCATGGAGGGCTCCCGCGTCCGCCTGCTCGCCTGGGGCGAGAGTGGAGCGCCGATGTACGAGCGTACCTACACGGAGGTGGACGGCCTGCGTCCGCAGACCATCTGCTTCAACCGCTGCACGACGGTCCTCATCGAGGGCGTCACGCTGCTCAATTCCCCTTTCTGGGTGATTCATCCGTTATTCTGCAACGATCTGACCGTCAGGGGCATCACGGCCAACAACAGCGGCCCCAACGGCGACGGCTGCGACCCTGAGTCCTGCAAGAACGTGCTCATCGAGGACTGCGTCTTCAATACCGGCGACGACTGCATCGCTATCAAGAGCGGACGCAATGAGGACGGCCGCAAGTGGGGCGTCCCTTCGGAGAATATCATCGTGCGCAACTGCAAGATGGCCAACGGCCACGGCGGCGTGGTAATCGGTTCCGAGATCTCCGGCGGCTACCGCAACCTGTTCGTGGAGAACTGCCAGATGGATTCGCCCAACCTGGACCGCGTGATCCGCATCAAGACCTCTACGGCCCGCGGCGGCCTGATCGAGGGGATCCACGTACGCAATGTCGAGGTGGGGCAGTGCCGCGAAGCCGTGCTCCGCATCAACCTCAGGTATGAACAGAACGAGATTGCCAAGCGCGGCTTCATCCCGGAGGTGCGCGACGTGACCCTGGAGAACGTGACCTGCAAGAAATCCACTTACGGCGTACGTCTCGACGGTCTGGAGGATGTTGCGAAGATTGACAACATCACCCTGCGGAACTGTACTTTCGAGGGTGTGGAGAAAGATCCCGTCCTGCAGAGCGGTCTGGTGGGTACGGTGAATTTCGAGAACACCACCATCAACGGGAAAGCTCTTTAACCAGATACAACGACAGCGGTCAGCTGTTTTCCGGTATCCGTGCCACCCTCGGCATCGTAAGAGGGTGGGGCCCAGCCACCCGGCTGGGAGGGGTCGCGAAGCGACGATATCCGGAAAACAGCTGACCGCTGTCAGTTGATCGCTACTTGTGGTAGAACGGGAGCTTGGTGAGGTCGACCATCATCAGGTTCAGGCGCTCGCCGTTGGAATAATGGCCGCTCTGGAAGCAGAGCTTCGTGCCGTCCGGGCTGAAGAACGGGTGACCATGGTCCGGAGCCATCTTGATGTCGGATGCGATCTGATAGCGCAGACCGGACTCCACGTCGATGACCCAGATGCTGCCGGCGAAGGTGTCGCCCGCGGCGAAGCGGTTGTCACGGGTGGAGTTGCAGTGCCAGAAGCCGCGGCCCTTGAGGGAAGATTCGCGGTCCTTGTCCATCTCGACCTGGCCGATCACATCGACGTCGTCGGTGCGGAGGTTGATGCGGAAGATGCCGCTGGCTTGCTTGCGGAGGCGGTCCTGCCAGCCGAGGACGTTGAAATAAACATAATCCTCGGTGCCGAAGGTCTCGTGGGTGACCCAGTCGAGCGGGGTTTCGACATAGAGAGGCTTGTATTCGTTGGTGTTGGCGTCGCAGTACCACATGCGCTGGCCGGCATCACCGCCGGTTTCGCAGCAGAAGAGGATCTCGTTCGGACGGAAACGGCTGCACTGGATGTGACCCACGCGGAACGGGACGTTGCGGATGAAGCTGACCTCGCCGGTCTTGAGGTTCATCTTGCGCAGGCCGCTCATGCCCTGACCGACTTTGACGGGCTGGTCCTCACGCGGCTTCTGGGCTACTTTCTCCTGGATGGCAAGCTCCTCGGGAGTCGGCATTACGTTGCGGCTTACGGTGATGTAGGCGAAGGTATCGTCGCAGTTGACGCACCAGCCGCCCGGACGGCCCATCTCCTCGCTCTGCGGGAAGGTGCCGATGTAAGTCAGATAGTCGTCGAGCTTCTTGGCGCGGTTCTTGGCGGCGTCGGCGAAGAACTTGGTCAGGTCCATCACGGACATCGTCCACTCCTCACCGTTGCGGCGGTTGACAAACATTTTGTCAGAGACATTGGAGAGATAGACGGAGCCGACGGTCTCGTCCGTCGCCTGGATGGTGCGGCCGGTAGCCACTTCGAGGAAATAGTAGAATCCGGGGCTGTACTTGACTTTGCTGCCATCGGGAGCGGTGCGCTCCAGTTCGATGCCGCTGCGGCTGGAAGAACGGAAGAGCAGGTACTTCCCGGAGGGGGTCCACATCGGGTCGGTCTGGTAGATGAAACGGTCGTTCTTCTGGGTGTCGGTGAGAATGGTGAGTTCGACGCCGGTCTGCTCGTCCTTCACTTTCTTGACCTCAGAAGCCTTCCACTGGCCGAACTGGGCGTTGGCCTGGAACATCGCGGCCAGCAGAAGGGCCGCTGCAAAAAGGGTTTTTTTCATTGTGTTGATGATTACGGTATATTGGTTTTGTGAATAAATTGCTACAAAAATGATACCCCGTTCTTCTCTGCAGAGGGGATTTCGACGCG
>JAILAO010000057.1 GCA_024681565.1 Bacteroidales bacterium | reverse complement strand
GCCGCTGCGGAAGCAGCCCGCGCAGGATCAACCCCTGCAGGAGCAGCCGATGCCCGCCCCGCTTTCCGTTGAAAAGGAAAAGACGGCCTTCCGTCCCGAAATGGAAGGCCGGCGGATGATCCACCGGAAAACGGTGACCGTACCCGAGACAACAGATCCGGAGCCGAAGCTCCGGATCGATAAGAAGAATCTGATTCTCTATTCGGAAATCCTGAAACCGAAATTCGACGACTAGCGCAGCAGGCGCTTCAGCTCCTTGCGGAGTCCGTCAAGACCGCCAAGCTGCCTGGTGTTGAGTTCGCCGTTGACGATCAGGAACGAATACGGCAGCGAGTCCACATTGTAGGTAATCACGGCCGGAGAAGCCGCACCCTTCCCGTCATTGACATTGATCCACGGAAGCTTCTGTGCCAGCACGGAAGAGGCCCACGTAGGCTTGTCCGGCGTGACGCAGATCGAATAGATTTCGAATCCACGCTGGTGGAACTCCTGGTAGAGCGGCAGCAACTGGTCGATGCTGAACATCTTCTGGGCTGCATCGGTAGCATCCCAGAAATGGACCAGGATGACCTTGGCATCCACCTCGCTCAGCGCCTTCCGCTCTCCCTGCAGATCCGGCATGACAATATCCGGGAAAGAGGCCTCGGCGGCCGTCTGGAGCTGGCTGTCGATTTCCAGGAGCCGCATGCGACGGTCCGCCTCCTTGGCCAGGGCCTTGACATACCGGGACTCCGGATAGACCGTCATCAACGAATCCGCTCCCTTGCGGAAAAGGATGCCGTCGGTGGTCTGGGAGAACACCCACGTGTCACCCAGACGCTCGAAGAACACCGGAACGGTGGTCAGCGAGAACGGGTGCTCCATCACGTATTTCACGTTGTCGCGGTAGTGCTGGATATAGTCTCGGGTCATCGCTGTCGGTTCCTTCTCGTGGGCGGTGAGCGCAGCGATGAAATCGGCCTGTGACTGACCGACGCGGGCAAGTTCTTCGGACCCGGCAGAGCCCGTCACCGTATAGCGGCCGAGGGTGTCGGCCTGGACGGTCGCCGTCTCCCCTTTTTCAAGCAGGAACGCTGCAACGCGGGTGTCCCCGTAGAAAAGATAGATGAACTCAGGCTGGCCCTCGGCGACCTGGACGTCGTAGTGGAAAGAGCCGTCCGCCCGGGTCTTGATGGTATCAAGCGTACGATAGGTGTTGATGTCCAGCTGTTTGACGACCAACTGCCTGTCGGAGAGGCCGGAAACGGTGCCGCGGATGCGGGCCTTGTCCCCGCAGGCGGTCAGGGCGGTCAGCGCAAGGGCGAACGCCAGGAATTTATTGTAATTTCTCATATTCGGAGAGAATCGCGGCGGCCGTCTGCGCCATTTGTTCCGGGGTGAAAGTCGGGCGTTCCTTGCGGAAATTCAAGTCGCCCTCGGTCTGGAGCGGGACCAGATGGATGTGCGTATGCGGGACTTCCATCCCGAGCACGGCCACGCCGACGCGCTGACAGGGCACGGCGGCCTTCAGGGCCACGGCCACCTTGCGCGCGAAAGCCCACAGGCCTTCATAGACCGGTTCGTCCAGGTGGAAAATGTAGTCATCCTCAACTTTCTTGGGGATCACGAGGGTATGGCCCTGCGTAAGCGGGCTGATGTCCAGGAAGGCATAGTAGTCTTCGTTCTCCGCCACTTTATAGGACGGGATCTCGCCCTGGGCGATGCGGGTAAACAGGGTAGCCATCAGAATGAGATATCCAGGATTTTGAACTTGACGAGACCGGAGGGAACTTTCGCCTCGACGGTTTCGCCCTTTTTGTGTCCCATCAGGGCCTTGCCGATCGGTGTCGTCGCGGCAAGCTTGCCCTTGGAGAAATCGGCCTCGCTTTCGCCGACGATGGTGAACTCCATCACGCGATGGTTGGCAAGGTTTTCGACCTTGACGGTATTGAGCATCTGGACCTGGTCGGTATTGAGTTGCGAACTGTCCAGCACCTTGGCGTTGACCACCTGGTTCTGCAGCTTCGCGATCCGGAGTTCGAGCAGTCCCTGCGCCTCACGCGCGGACTCGTACTCGGCATTCTCCGAAAGGTCGCCCTTCTCGCGGGCCTCGGCGATGGCTGCGGAAATGACCGGGCGCTGAGCCAACGCCTCGGCAAGTTCTTTCTTGAGTTTGTCCAAACCCTCCTGGCTCATGTAGTGTACTTCTGCCATAATTACTTTTCGTTCTGTTAACTAAAAAGGAGTCCTGCCTCTCTGGCAGAACCCTTAACTGACGCAAATATAATAATAATTTGAGAAAATGGCAATTCCGGGCAGCCGAATTACCGCGCCTCCGCCAAAAGGGCCAGGCAGGTTTTCTCATCCTCCGCCAACTGGGCCTTCAGCGCATCGAGATGCCCGAAACTCCGGATATCGCGGATCCGCTTGAGGAATCCCACACGCAGGTCCAGTCCGTAGATGTCTTCGTCGAAGTCGAAGATATGGGTCTCGATGATATCGCCGACATTGGTCATCCCATGGCAGCGGCGTCCCAGGACCTCGACCTCAGACAGATAGACGCCCCGGGCGGGGACCAGTTTCAGCGGATCGTACAGACGGAGGTTCGCCGTCGGGAAACCGAGCTTGCGGCCCAGCTGCTTGCCCCCCACCACGACACCGCGCAGCGAATACGGATAGCCCAGCATCGCTTGCGCCGCCTCCACATCGCCCTGTTCCAGCATTCCCCGGATTTTCGTCGAACTGACCACGACCGGTTCGGCGGAGAACTCCGCGGAGGCGGGAGAGACGACCTGGACCTCCAGGCCGAGGGAGATGGCAAGCGGGGAGATCAGATCCGGCGTCAGCCGGTCCGATCCGAGACGGTTGTCGTAACCGAGCACCAGCAGGGTGGCGCCGAAACGCTCCTGCAGGACGGTCCGGAGGTACTCCCGGGCCGGGAGCTTTGCAAAAGTCCGGTCGAAAGGCAGGACCTCTACCCGGTCCACGCCCAGACTGCGCAGCAAAGCCGTCTTCTCCTCCGGAGAATTCAGCAGCCGCAGGTCCCGGGCATCCTGCTGGAGCACCGCCCGCGGATGCTGCGCAAAAGTAACGACAATCGCCTCCTCGCCCCTTTGGCGGGCGGAGGAGACGAGTGTCTGTATAACCTGACGGTGTCCGAGATGGACACCGTCGAAAAAGCCGGTAGCGACTACAGCCATTTCACGAGCGGGAAGTCCTGGCGGTGAGGCAGACGCGGATTCTTCGGGAAGATGCGCTTGGCCACCTGGTACATACCCGTATGCTCCGGGAGCACTTCGGTCACGTAGGTAGCGATTCCGTTCTCATACTTGACCATCTCCAGTTCCTCGACTTCCTGAATGTGGAGTTCTCCCTTGATATCCTGTGAGGTAAAGAGGATCTCCACACCGATGTCCCCGGGTTTGAGACGGCCCAGGTCGAGCACGACCTCGGTTTTCAGCATATCGTTCTGGGAAAGGACATAAGAGGCGTCCGGCTGCGAGCAGGACACGATCTTGATGTTGTTCCATTCCACCAGCATCATCTGCTTCCAGGCCGCGATCTCGCGGGCAACCCGGGAGTTGTCCGCAGACAGTTCCTGAGCGCGCTTGTACTGCGGCTCATAGTACTGCTCGCAGTAATCCGTCAGCATGCGGTTGGTCGTAAAGTTGCAGGCCACCTGAGCGATGGTGTTCTTGATATAGCCGACCCAGACCGGAGAGAGACCGGATTTCTTGTCCACGTCGTAGTAGGTCGTGGCGATTTCGCTTTCGATCGTCGCATAGATCGTAGCGGCATCCAGTTCGTTCTGGTAGTTGTTGTCATCATAGGTGCTCTCGAGCGGCAGCGCCCAGCCGGCGCCTTCCTTGTAGCCCTCGACCCACCAGCCGTCAAGCACGGAGAAATGCATCACACCGTTCATCGCCGCCTTTTCACCGGAAGTACCGGAAGCCTCGAGCGGACGGGTCGGGTTGTTGAGCCACACGTCCACGCCCTGGACCAGGCGCTTGGCAAGTGTGATGTCGTATCCGGGAACGAAAATGATGCGGCCGAGGAAGCGGTCCTGCTTGGAGATCTCGATGATCTGCTTGATGAGGTCCTGACCCATGCCGTCGGCGGGATGCGCCTTGCCGGCAAAGATGAACTGTACCGGACGTTCGGGATCGTTGACGATGGCATCGAGCCGGTCCAGGTCACTGAACAGCAGCGTAGCCCGCTTGTAGGTCGCAAAGCGGCGTGCAAAACCGATCGTCAGCACGTCCTCGCGGAGGCGCTCCTTGATCGTGACGACCTGGCGGGGGGTATAGTGCGCGCTCATCTGCGGATCGGAGAGCCGCTCGCGGATGGTACGGACCAGCTCCTTCTTGAGCGTCTTGCGGACATCCCAGATATCGGCATCGGGAACGTCGTAGATGCCTTCGAAGCACTTCTTGTCGTAGTGATGGGTCTGGAATTCAGGCCCGAACACCTTGGCATGCAGTTCCTTCCAGTACTTGGAAGCCCAGGTGGGATAGTGGACGCCGTTGGTGACGTAGCTGATGTACAGTTCTTCGGGAAGGTAACCCGGATACATGTCGGCGAAAATGTCCTGGCTGACCTTGCCGTGGAGCATGGACACACCGTTGACATTCTGCGAGAGGTTGGCGGCGATGTGGCTCATCGAGAACTTCTCGTTGCGGTCGTCGGGATTGTTGCGGCCCAGTCCCATCATGGTGCGCCAATCGATGCCGAGACGGCCGGGATAGTGGCCGAAATAGCGGCCGATCATGTCCTCGGCAAAGGCATCATGTCCGGCAGGCACCGGGGTGTGGGTGGTATACAGGCCGGAGGCGCGGACGATTTCCATCGACTCGTTGAAGGAGAGGTGCTCCTCCTGGATGCACTCGCGGAGACGCTCCAGACCGGCGAACGCCGCATGTCCTTCGTTGTAGTGATAGATCGTCGGGTGCAGACCCAGGGCGCGCAGGGCGCGGACACCGCCGATACCCAGCAGGATCTCCTGCTTGAGACGGTTCTCCCAGTCACCGCCGTAGAGCTGGTGCGTGACCTGACGGTCTTCCGGGATGTTGTCTTCATAGTCCGCGTCGAGCAGGTAGAGGTCGGTACGGCCGACTGCGACTTTCCAGATGCGTGCATACAGGGAGCGGCCCGGCATCTGCACGGAAACGGTTTTCCAGGCTCCGTTCTCATCCAGGACGGGTTCCGCCGGAATCTTGAGGAAGTCCTGGGGCTTGTACTCGGCTACCTGGTTGCCCTGCGGGGTGAGCCGTTGGGTGAAGTAACCATAGCGATACAGCAGGCCGACAGCGACCAGGTTGACATTCATATCGCTCGTCTCTTTGAGATAGTCGCCGGCCAGGATGCCCAGGCCGCCGGAATAAATCATCAAAGAGGTATCCAATCCATACTCCATGCAAAAATATCCGACGGAAGGCTCCGTGCGCTTTGCCTTCTCGGCCATGTAGGCGTTGAAGTCGTCCATCACCTCCTTGAGGTTGGCGAGGAATTCTTTGTCCTTGGCGAGTTCTTTATAACGCTTCAGGCTGACCTTGTCCAGGATCACCATCGGATTGTGGCCGGATTTGTGCCACAGTTCATAATCTACGGTGCGGAACAGCGCCTTGGCATTGTCGTTCCAGCACCACCAGAGGTTTTTACACAGGGTCTCAAGCCCGGAGAGTTCCTCTGGAAGATGGCGCGTCACCATCACACTTTTCCACGCGGGCGCGGCCATTTCAATGTTGTTCATCATATAATTAATTATTCGGCGACTATGCTTTTTCCGCCATGGCGTTGTTTACCCGGATGATAAAGTCGCTCAGTACATTCATATAGTTGATAAACGCCTCGTACGGAGTATCGTAAGGATTGAAGCGTTTATGGATCTCCCCGTCGGAGAAGAACTTCGTGCACATGTAGTACAGGTGGTCGCTCTCCTGCAGGTGGCCGTAGTCGGCCCAGAGGGCGGCATCGTTCAGGATGGAGAGTTTCTCCTCCAGGCCATAGAGCTTGTTGAAGGCGTCCTGCTGGAGTTCGTTGCCGAGCCATGCGGTGACATCGCGCTCCTCGTCGGCCCAGGAAATGGGCTGCGGGACGGAGAGGTCGGCGACGGATTTGTGCTTGGCGGCGGCACGCTCGGGGGTCACGAATTCGAGATCCTTGTCCTTGGCCACGGCGTCCGGCAGGGCGCGCATGAATTCGAAGATGCCGCATTCGGCTCCCTGATGCTCGCCGAAGGTCTCGTAGTCCATGAACAGGTTGACGATCTCGCCCTCGGCGGCCTTGAGCCAGTCGACGAACTTTTCGGTGGTCAGCGGCCACTCTTTCCAACCGCGGTCGGAGAAGCGGAAAGCGATGTCGTCACTGAGGGAATAGTTGCGGAGCAGGAGCTTGAGGCCCGGCTTGAAGTCGTTGTTGTAGACGTAGTTGGGGCTACGCCAGCCCATGATGTGACGGGCGCCCTCGGTCAGCATCGTCTTGAAGCCCAGGTCATAGACCATGCTGCCGATGCCGTCGGAATAGATCAGCTCGGTATTGCGGAAGGTCTTGGGCGTGACGCCGAAGTACTGCTCCACGGTCGCCTTGTGCTTGAGCACCTGGTGCTCGAACTCCTGCTTGGAGGACAGGGACGACAGGGAGTGGTTGTAGGTCTCGCAGAGGAATTCCACGCAACCGGTTTCGGCGAGTTTGCGGAAACTCTCGATAACCTCCGGGGCGTAGCGGTCGAACTGCTCCAGGGCGGAACCAGAGATGGAGAAAGCCAGCTTGAACTTGCCTTTGTTCTTCTTGATGGCTTCAAGCATCAGCTCGTTCATCGGCAGGTAGCACTTCTGGGCGATGCGCTTGAGGATCGTCCGGTTGGCGAAATCATCATAGTAATGGGAGTCCTTACCGATATCGAAAAATCTGTAAAGACGGAGCCGGGTAGGCTGATGGACCTGGAAATACAGGCAGATTGACTTCTTCATATTACTGGTTGACTACTGATTCATAAACTTTCTTGAGCTTCGCAGTGGCATTGTTCCACTTGAGAGCATTGACCTCATCGAATCCCTGGCGGTTTGCAAAATCCGACAGGGCCGGATACTGCAGCAGGGCATAAATGTCGTCCGCCATCGCATCGACATCCCAGAAATCGACCTTGAGGGCATATTTGAGCACCTCGGCGGCGCCGGACTGGTGGGAGATGATGGAAGGGACATTGGAGCGCATCGCCTCCAGCGGGGAAATACCGAAAGGCTCGGAGACGGAAGGCATGATGTAGACATCCGACAGGGCGAACATCTTCTGGACTTCCTGTCCGCGGAGGAATCCCGTGAAGTGGAAGCGGTCGGAGATGCCCAGGCGGGCCACCTGACGGATGGCGCGCTGCATCATGTCACCGCTGCCCGCCATCACGAAACGGACGTTCTTGGTGCGCTTGAGCACCTTGGCGGCCGCCTCGATGAAGTACTCGGGACCTTTCTGGAAAGTGATACGGCCCAGGAAGGTGACGACCTTGTCGCGGACGCCGCGCTCGACCTGGAGGTTCTCCCGGCCGCTGAAGTCCACGGCGTTGTGGACAGTGACGACCTTGGCGGGATCGATGCCGTATTTGTTGATGACGATATTGCGGGTCAGGTCGCTGACCGTCACGACGCGGTCGGCAGCCTCCATGCCCCGTTTCTCGATGGCGAGCACGCGGGTGTCCACCATGTCGTCGGAACCACGGTCGTAGGACGTGGCGTGGACATGGACCACCAGGGGCTTGCCGGAGAGTTCCTTGGCGGCAATGCCGGCCAGGTAGGTCAGCCAGTCATGGGCGTGGATCACGTCGAACTCGCCCTTGTGCTCCATCGCGATGGTACCGCCCACCTGGGCGTAGCGGGAGACTTCCTCGAGCAGGTTCGCACCGTACTTGCCGGAGAACTTGAACTTCTGGCCGAAGCCCACGGTCGTCTGGTGGACGTGCTCGCTCTTCATCTTCTCGATGGCCTCGAAATACTCGTCCGGATCCACGTAGGGGACGATATTGGAATCCACATTGATGAATTTCACCTTGTCGAGGAATTCCTCGACGGTGTCGCTGACATTTTGTACAGGCACATCGCTCGCATTGAGGATGGTCGCACAGCTCTGGTCCTCGTCACCGGAAGCGGAAGGCATCACGAAGAGCGTCTCCACTCCGTTGTGAGCAAGGCCTTTGACGATGCCCTCGCAGGCAGTACCCAGACCACCTGCGATGTGAGGCGGGAATTCCCAGCCGAACATCAAAACTTTCATATCCTAGTCCTCCTTGTATTTATCCAACAAATGTTCGACGGAGAGCAGGGCAGCGGTGCTGAGCGCCGAAGAGATGGCGCCGTGCGGCTCGTGAGGGGGGTCTCCGTCATAAAGCTCGGAAAAGGCGCCCACGCCGTGCTTGCTGAGATCGTCGTAGAAGCCCTCGATCAGCCATTCGGCGCGCTTCCAGAACGACGGGCCCTTGACGCGGAAACTGACTTCCACATACGGCCGGAGCAGGAACGGACGCGTGCTTCCCTGATGGTAAGCCAGGTCGCGGTCCCGCTGGGTACCTTCGTAAACGGCCTGGTATTTGGCATCCCGGGGGGACAGGGTGCGCAGACCGCGGCGCGTAACGAGTTCGTTGTCGATCACCCGCAGGATGGAAGGGGCGAGCTCTTCGTCCACCGGGGAATAGTTGACGCTGATCGCATAGATCTGGTTGGGACGGATGTCCATGTTCTGGCCGTTGTTGTCCACATAGTCGGCCAGGCAGCCGCGTTCTTCATTCCAGAAGG
Source organism: Bacteroidales bacterium (assembly GCA_024681565.1). Classification (GTDB taxonomy): domain Bacteria; phylum Bacteroidota; class Bacteroidia; order Bacteroidales; family UBA932; genus Cryptobacteroides. The sequence goes on along the minus strand of JAILAO010000057.1, from coordinate 11,194 downwards.
TCGGCTGGTAATTCTGCTTGATCAGGTCGCGGATCGCCGTCCACTTGGAGACGAAACGGCTGCGCTTGGCGCCGTACTTGGACTCCATCTCCACGGCGAAACAGACGCTGTTGTACCAGAAGGCGTTGGTCTCCACCTGATAGCCGGCACGCTCGGTGACCGGATGTCCGTCGATATAGGCGTTCATCCAGCTCAGGGCGACGCCGTCTTTCTGGGCCCAGAGCAGGCCGTTGGGCTGCATCGAAACCTCGGCGCGCTCTCCCGGGAGATAACTCTCGATGATGCCGCGGATGATGATGCCGTATTTTTTCCAGACCTGCTTTTCGTCCGCGCCGTACTCGATGTAGGACTGCAGCGCACTCGCCATCATCAGCGGGGCTTCGATCTGGGTCGTCCGGCGGAAGAGCCGCTCCTGGTCATCGGCGATGACATTGTCCAGGATCTCCTCGAACTGCTTGGGATCGTGGAGCCCGTACAGGGTGATGCCCGGCAGGGAGATGAGCGTTTCGCGCATCATGCCGGTGTAGAGCCAGGAATATCCCGCGTGGATACGCTTGCGGCCGTTGTGGTCGATGATCAGGCTGTCGGCGCAGCGGCGGAGCTGGTCCCGGCAGCTGGTGATCTCGCCGGCATCTTTGACGCAGGCGTTGAAACGGCGTTTCAGTCCGGTCGTGTCTTCCTGCATCAGGGATGCGGAGAAGACCAGGGAATCGCCCGCCTTGAGCCGGACCTCGAAATAACCGGGGACCACCAGGTCCTCACGGCAGTCGAAACCGCGGCGGTATTCGTCGGAATAGGTGATGTTCTTGTTCCAGTACGGGCCGGGATAATACTTGGCCCGGCCGTCGCTCACCTGCAGGTTGAGACTGGGGAAATTGGCATACAGGCGGTATGCCATACCGTTCTGGATCTCGGCGCCGGACGTGTTGGCGTCCGGATTCTCGTGGGTCAGTTCGTGGATGTTGCGGAATGCCAGGTAGGGCCGGAGCTGGAGGGTCACCGGAGCCGGGCTCTCGAGCAACTCGAACTTGACCAGGGCCTGGTCGCGGTCCTGCGCCAGGACGAGCGTCTTGCGGAACAGGATCTGACCGACTTTGTAAGTAATCTGAGGCACGGGGTCCGCGCTGAAATCCACCACATATTTGTGTCCGCGCGGTTCATAGGAGTCTCCATAGCAGCGAATGCCCAGGTTGAATTGCTTGCCGTCCACGATCAGGCTTTCGTCCAGGTCGGACAGCAGGAGGAAACGGTCGCCACCGAAACGGTCCAGCGTAACAGCAAGCAGGCCATGATAACGGCGGGTGTTGCAGGTTACGATGGTTGTGTTGCAGTAGGCACCGGTCTTGTTGGCGCTCAAGATTTCCCGCTTGAGCGAATAAGCCAGATTAACGAGTTCTGACTTGTTGAATTTCAAGAATGCCATATATGTTTACTTAACTTTCTTCAAAACAAGTGCTGTGCGGCTGGGCAGGTAAAGTGAGAGCCACCCGTCCCGGGTGACATGGCGCTCGTCCTTTCCGAGCCTGGAGAATCCTCCGAACACGGCTTCATCGGAGTTGAATGCCATGGCATACTCTCCGTCCGGTGCCTGGAACGCGAAATTCTCGAAAGACGCGACAGGATTGAAATTGAGTGCAAATATACTATTTCCGCGGCTGAAAATCAAAACTTTCCTTGCTTCGTCCATGTATAATTGCCGAAGGGTACCGGAAAGAATCTTTTCGCTCTTGACATAGTGGATCATCTCTGCATCGAAAGCCTGCAGGCCGCCGAACCTCAGTTTCCCGTCATCCGCAATCGACCACAGCCGCCGCGCATGGGCGAAAGACCATCCGTTCCCTTCGCGCGGGAAGTCGATCCATTCCGGGTGGCCGAACTCGTTGCCCATGAAATTCAGGTACCCGCCGCCGCAGGTGGCGAGGGTCACCAGCCGGATCATCTTGTGCAGGGCCACGCCCCGGTCCACGACCAGGTTCTGCGACCCCTTGTCCATAGACCAGTACATCTCCTTGTCTATCAGGCGGAAGATGATCGTCTTGTCGCCCACGAGCGCCTGGTCGTGACATTCGGCGTAGGAAATCGTCTGTTCGTCCACGCGCTTGTTGGTGAGTTCCCACCAGATGCCGCCCATGCTCCACTGGTCGTCGGACAGCTCCTTGATCCACTTGATCCAATGGTCGGCGATCCCCATCGCCATGCGGAAATCGAAACCGACGCCGCCGGCCTCGAAGGGGGCGGCCAGTCCGGCCATGCCGCTGACATCTTCGGCGATCGTAATGGCAGAGGGGTTCAGTTCGTGGATCAGCTGGTTGGCCAGCGCCAGGTAACTGACGGCATTCTCGTCTACGCCCTGGTCGAAGTAATAGGCATAGTTGCCGAAATCCTTGCCCAGCCCGTGATCCCAGTAGATCATGCTCGTGACCCCGTCGAAACGGAAGCCGTCCAGATGGTACTCTTCCATCCAGTACTTGCAGTTGGACAAAAGGAAGAACTTCACCTCGTCCTTCCCGTAATCGAAACACCGGGAGCCCCAGGCGGGATGGTGCCCCTGCGGTCCCTGGTAGAAGTAGAGATCTTCCCGGCCGTCCAGGCGTCCGAGCCCCTCCGCTTCGTTCTCGACGGCGTGGGAATGTACGATGTCCATGATCACGGCGATGCCGCGGCGGTGCGCATCGTCCACCAGCGCCTTGAATTCCTCCGGCGTGCCGAAACGGGAGCTCAGCGCGAAGAAATTGGAGACCTGGTAGCCGAAGGAGCCATAGTAGGGGTGCTCCTGAAGCGCCATGATCTGGAGGACGTTGTAGCCCAGTTTGGAGACCCGCGGAAGCACGTCCCGGCGGAACTCTTCGAACGTGGCCACCTTTTCCTGCTCGGAACTCATTCCGATGTGGCACTCGTAGATCAGGGGATGCTGCCGGCGGCCCGGCTTGCGGCCCGTCCATTTGTAGGGCACGGGCGGATTCCAGACCTGCGCGGAGAAGATCTTGGTCTCCGGGTCCTGCACCACGCGTGTCACGTAGGCCGGCAGGCGCTCCCCGCCCCCGCCGGGCCATTCAATCCATAGTTTGTACAGTTCGCCGTGGTGCAGGAACAACTCCGGGAGCCGGAGTTCCCAGTTGCCTGCCCCGACCGGCTTGAAAGCATAGGCATCCGTCCTTTTCCAGTTGTTGCACTCCCCGATCAGGTAGATGCGGGTGGCATTGGGCGCCCATTCGCGCAACACCCATTCCCCCTTTTCAAGGTGGAGCGGGTAGTAGATGTGGTTGTTGACCGCCGCCGAGAGCGGTCCGTCCCCGGCCAGCTTGCGGCGGTCGGCGAGGATGCGTTCATGGCGGGCATCAATGGCCCCTTTGAAAGGCTCCAGCCACGGATCGGTTTTGTAGATCTTGGCTATCATAGGGTATCGATTTGGTTACGTACGGTACGGAGATATTCGCGGCAGCGGCCGATCAGTTCGTCCGACCGTTTGATGCAGCGGTCGATGTCGTCCAGCCCCGTGGCCGAGTCTTCCACCCGGACGGCGATCTTTTCCAGTTCGGCGATCGCCTCATTGTAATCGAATTTCTCTTCCATTTCTTTATTGTGCGACGGCATCCACGGTGCCGTCTCCGAACAGTATCTTAAAATGCGTGCCGGCCGGGAGGGCCGATGCGGACTTGACGACCACCCCGCGGGCGTCCGTGACCAGCGTGTACCCGCGCGAGAGGACGTTGCGCGGATCCGCGCCGCGGATGCGTTCGCCGAGCGCGGCCACCCGGGTCTCCATCGCGGCGAGCTTGCCGAGGAAGGCCATGCGCAAGCGGTTTCCGTAGGAACTGATGCGTTCGTCTTCTGCGGCGAAGGCGTCGATGAACCGGTCGGCCAGGGCGGTGGGCGTCTTCACATAGTCGAAGGCTACCTGGTCCGCGACATGGAAATCGCGCTCGTGACCGATTGCGGTATAGACCGGTACCGGACAATTGGCAATCGCAAAACAAAGGCCATAGTCGTCGAAACAGGCCAGGTCCAGAGCGGAACCGCCGCCCCGCATCAGCAGGACGGCATCATAGGGTTGCTCCGCACATTCGATGCGCTCCAGCGCATCGACAATCGAAGCGGGAGCCTCCAGCCCCTGCATCGAGGCCTCGAACAGTTCCGCCTCGAAAACGAAGCCGTAGGGATTGTCCTCCAGATGGCGCCGGAAATCTCCGTAACCCGCCGCGTCCCGCGCGGAAATCACGGCCAGGCGATAAGGAAGCAGGGCCGGTTCCAACTGTTTCTGCTTGTCCAGCAGACCGTCCGCCTCCAGCTTTTCCAGCGTGCGGCGGCGTTGCAGTTCCGCCGCGCCGAGGGAGAAGCGCGGTTCGACTTCATCGACCGTCAGCGTGAGGCCGTACAGTTCACTGTAACTCACCTGCACGCGGAGCAGCACCTCCATCCCGGCAGCCAGGTCTCCGCCCGTCGCCTCACGGAAATAGGCCCGCACCGGCGCATAGCGGCTCCGCCAGATGACGGCCTTGGCTTTCGCCACGATCCGGCCGTCCTCGCTCTGGCTCAGGTCCAGGTAGCAGTGGCCGTTGGCCTTGGCCTGTACGGAAGCGATTTCAGCCCTGACCCAGCAGCGCTCCGGGAAAGAATCTTCGATCTCCCCGCGCAGCAGAGACTGCAGTTCGAACAGGTCTATATACTCCGTTTCCATATCCTTACAAAATTAAGCAAAATATTCGACATCGCCAGCTTTTTGGGAAATCTTCAAGCAATGCGGAAACAAGCGGAAGAAGTCGAGAAAAATGTGTATCTTTGCAGTGAAAAAGAGTTAGTATTTGTATGAAGATTTCCGAGGCCACGTTTGCAGGCAGCAGCACCAGGGTCTCACAGAAACCGAAGCGGACATTGCCGGAATTCGCCTTCATCGGAAGGTCCAACGTCGGCAAATCTTCGCTTATCAATTCCCTGTGCGGCAACAAGAAACTCGCCATGACCTCCGCCACCCCCGGCAAGACCAAGGTGGTAAACCATTTCCTGATCAACGACAGCTGGTACCTGGTGGACCTGCCGGGTTACGGTTACGCCAAGCTGGACCGGAAAGGCCGCGAAGAACTCGCCGCCGTCATCCGGGACTATATCACCGGATCTGAAGAGATGGTACTCCTGTTCGTGCTCATCGACTCCCGGCACGACATCGGAAAGATCGACCTGGATTTTCTCGCAGAACTGGGAGAGCACGGGATCCCCTTCGCCATCATCATGACGAAATGTGACAAGCAGGGGCCCAACGTGCTGGCCGCCCAGCTTGAACGCGACCGGGAGATCCTGCTGCAGCAATGGGAAGAACTCCCTCCCGTCTTCTGCAGTTCCTCCCAGACCCACCAGGGCCGGGAGGAGATCCTGGACTACATCGGGAGTCTGCTGGAAACTGTTTAACTCACAATATACTAACATATCATGATCCACACCCATCGATTGGAATTGTTTGCATGCAGGGCCTCCGAGAACTTTGCACGCCAGGTCATCAATCACATCAACCAGCTCCAGTCTCCGGAAGAACCGGAAGTGCATCTGGGAGAGCTTGAGGTCACGCCGTTCAGCGACGGAGAGTTCCAGCCGCAGTATTCGGAGAGTGTCCGTGGCGCCTCCGTGTATATCATCCAATCCACCATTCCGCCCGCGGACAATCTGATGGAGCTCCTGCTTTCCATCGACGCCGCCAAGCGCGCCTCGGCCGATGAAGTCGTCGCCGTGATCCCGTATTTCGGCTGGGCCCGCCAGGACCGCAAGGACCGCCCGCGCGTAGCCATCGGAGCCAAACTCGTCGCCAACCTGATCCGCGCCGCCGGTGCGGACCGCGTGATGACCTGTGACCTGCACGCCGGTCAGATCCAGGGATTCTTCGATATCCCCGTGGACCATGTCTATGCCAGCAAAGTATTCATCCCCTATATCCAGAGCCGGCATTTCGAGAACCTTGCCATCGCCGCGCCCGACATGGGCGGCGCCAAGCGCGCCAATGTCTATGCCCGCGAGCTGATGTGCCCCGTGATCATCTGCCACAAGACCCGCGAGCGGGCCAACGTGGTCGGTTCCATCACCGCCATCGGCGAGATCGAAGGCAAGGACGTCATCATCGTGGACGACATGATCGACACCGCCGGCACGCTCTGCAAGGCGGCCGAAGTGCTGAAGAGCCGCGGAGCGAACAGCGTGCGCGCCTGCGCCACCCACGGCATCCTCTCCGGCAATGCGCTCCAGCGCATCCACGAGTCCGCCCTGGAGGAGGTCTTCATCACCGATACCATCCCCCACCCGGAATTCGCGGACGATCCCAAGATCCGCATCGTGTCGATGGCGGAGGTCTTCGCCTCCATCATCCACAAGGTATATAACTACGAAGCCATCAGTCCGGACTTCGTCCAATAGCGGTCGCGTATGTGGTCTTTCTTCCTCGTCGTGCTCGTCCTGGTCGGGCTCTGTGTCCTGGGGTTGGGTGTCAACATCCTCCTGGGCAAGGAGTTCCCGAAATATGACGTAGGCTCCAACGAGGAGATGCGCAAGCGCGGCATCCGCTGCTACAAGGACGAGGATGCCGCGCTGCACCGCAAATCCTGCGCAGGCAACCAGACGGAGGCCTGCAAAGAATGTCAACTTTACACCGAAAACAACTGATATGAGTCTCGTTGCCATCGTCGGCCGGCCCAATGTCGGCAAATCCACCCTATTCAACCGCCTCGTCGGCATGCGGCAGGCTATTGTCGACGACACCGCCGGCGTGACCCGCGACCGGCATTACGGCCGCTGCGACTGGTGCGGACGGGAATTCTCCGTCGTGGACACCGGTGGCTATACCACCAACTCCGACGACGTCTTCGAGACGGCGATCCGCTCCCAGGTCCAGATTGCGATCGACGAAGCGGACCTGGTCCTCTTCATGGTCGAAGCGGCCACGGGCATCACGGACTACGACGCCGAGATCGCCGACATCCTGCGCCGGACCAAGAAGCCCGTGGTACTCTGTGTCAACAAGGTGGACTCCGGAGAGAAGATGTTCGACGCCTATCAGTTCTATTCCCTGGGACTTGGCGAGATCTACAGCATCTCCGCCGCCAACGGCAGCGGCACGGGTGACCTGCTGGACGCTGTCGTCGCGGCCCTGCCGGAGGAAGAGCAGACCGAAGACCCCCACGCAGGCCTGCCCCGCATCGCCATCGTAGGCAAGCCGAACGTCGGCAAGTCCTCGCTGACCAACGCCCTGCTGGGAGAGGAGCGCAACATCGTCACCCCCGTCGCCGGCACCACCCGCGACGCCATCGAGACCTATTACAACAAGTTCGGATACGAATTCATGCTGGTGGATACCGCCGGCATCCGCCGCAAGACCAAGGTTCACGAAGACCTGGAATTCTACTCCGTGATGCGTTCCATCCGCGCCATCGAACACGCCGACATCTGTATCCTGATGATCGATGCGACTTCCGGAATGGAAGCCCAGGACATGAACATCTTCAACCTGATCATCAAGAACCGAAAGGGCTGCGTGGTCGTGGTGAACAAATGGGACCTTTTCATCAAGGATTCCAATACGATGCGGGACTATACCGAGGCGCTCAAGACCCGTCTGGCTCCCTTTAACGACATTCCCGTCATCTTCACTTCCGTCGTGAAGATGCAGCGCATCCAGGATGTGCTGAATGCCGCGACCGAAGTCTATGCCAATTATTCACAGAAGATTCCGACCGCCCGCCTCAACGAAGCGCTGCTGCCCGTCATCGAGGAGACCCCGCCGCCGGCATGGAAGGGCAAGTACGTCAAGATCAAGTACATCACCCAGCTGCCGACGGCCTTCCCCGCCTTCGCGTTCTTCTGCAATCTTCCGCAGTACGTGAAAGATCCTTACAAGCGCTTCCTGGAGAACCAGCTCCGCAAGAATTTCAATCTCACCGGCTGTCCCGTACAGATTTACTGCCGGCAGAAATAAGGCTTATTTCCACTCTGCAAGGACCGAATGCACCAGGATACGGCTCTCCGTACCGACGGTGCTGGTATGCTGCAGGCCGATGCCTCCGAAAGCATTCGGCGTGATGGCGGCCTCCAGGTCTACCGTCGGGTGGATGCGCGGGTCATCCGCACAGGTCGCCATGTGATTGGGACCTTCGACGTGGGCCGTCAGACGGTTCCCCTCCGCTTTGACCGAGAGGATGCAACCCGTGAGGAAGCAATTGGTCGACACCCCCTCCGTGAGCGGAGTGACTACCCCCTTTTCGTATTTCACCAGCTGGATATCCACCGCATCGGAGAACTTCACCGTCCGGATCACCCGCAGGGCATAGCCCGTCAGGGTCCGGGTATCGAACTTGATGAAGAGGTCGAGATACTGCATCCGGGCGCTGGCGAAGCCCTGTCCGCCGTCCTTGGCGGGATCCACCTGCCAGGTCACGGACATATCGCCATACTGGCCGGGAAGCGGGGTATAGCGCAGGCGCGCTCCCTGCTGCAACTGCTGGATACCGACGCCCTTGGCACCGTTGATGCCGGTCCCCCAGGTCCAGCACGGCCGGGCCGGATCCACGCTCCAGTCATATTCGGCCGTATCGGCCGGCTTATAGGCATCCACCGTCCAGTAACCCGCCTTCACGAGCGGCTGGTTGTCCGTCGGGAAATCGGAGAAATCCGTACGCAGGGTCCGGCCGCCGCGGACCTGTGAAGCCTTGACCGGCGCTTTGGAAACCACGCGGACCTCCTCGCCCGGCAGGCAGCGCAGGTGCTTGGGCGCAACGCCTGCGGCCAGATAATGCCCGACATCGTCGCGGGAAAGCGCATAAGACGTACATGGCTTCCCGCCGCGGGATACGGCCACGGGAATGGCCCCGTTCCCCTTTCTGTCGTCGCAGCGATACCAGGTCACGAGCGACTCGTCCGCACGTCCCTGCAAATCAATTGCATAGGTCACGGAAGCCGCTCCGCCGGACAGGGTGAGCACAGGCGCCTGCGTCAGGACCGGCGCTTCCACGAAGTCAGGCAGGACCGTCACCAGGACCGCCCCTTCCAGCCCCTCTTCCGTGCTGGCGATGAGGTCGAAGGTCTGCGTCCGGTCTTCGTGGTTCTCCGGGGTCACGACGCAGGTCCCGCCATCCGGAGAGAGGCGGACAAAACGCTCGAACCCCGGCTGTACTTTCCAGGACACCCGCTGGTTGTTCAGCTTGTAGCCCAGATGGCGGAATACGTCCGCCGTCAGGACGGCCGGTTCCTCCCCGGTCTGCAGGGTCAGCTCGCGGGCACTGAGGTCCAGACAGGTCGGGATACGGCCATAATCGCGGCCGTCACGCTTCGAAAGCGCCTCCACGCGGTCCCGGATGCCCTCCGGGTCCCAGTCATCCTCGCCGCGCAGGAGGTTCCAGGTATTGTAGAGCACAGTGCCGTCATCCTCGACCAGACGATAGGCGGCCAGCTGGGCTTTCTGGTCCAGCAGGACCGTATTGTACGGCTTGGCGGCGCCGACAAAGGCCGGCTGGCCGTCAAGGGAGATGTTGTATTGGTAGCAGCGCAGCCATTCTTCCGGGCGGAAGGTCCAGGCCAGCGACACGGGACGCCCGGCGGTATGGTAGCGCACATCGATGAGCGAATGGCGGCCGACCCCCTTGCTGACGGCCTGTACGGCTTCATCGTGGCAGATGTTGAAATCGCAATCCATGAACACGGTACCGTAGGTATCCACGCTGCCGAAAGGCTGGCGGCCCCAGAAGTCCAGGTCGCAGTGCAGGTAAACACCGCAGCGGTTGAGCGAATCATCGGTGCTCTCCATATGACAGTTCTTGAACAGCACGCGTTTGGAGCCGCTCAGCGGGCTGAGGTTGAGCCGCGCCTCGAAACGGACATTCTCCGCATAGATGCGGTCGCCGTGGCAGAAAGACACCTGGGCCTGTGTGATGGCCGAGTACTTCGCCTTGCGGCCGAGCTCCGGACGGAGCGGATAGACCAGGTCGATGTCACAATAGTTGCCCATCGTCAAGTCCTTGACCACCAGATCGTCGCCCCAGAAGTCAAACATCGTGAAATTGCCCACTGCGCCCTGGGTCTGGCCGCGGGCGGAAGCAAGGATGACATCGCGGGCCCGGCCCGTCATGCCGAGCAGCTGCAGGCTCTCGCAGCGGACCACCATTCCGAAGGGGGTGCCGCCACGCTCGGCGCGGCGGATCTGCCCGTCGTCCGGATCATCCACCCAGTACACCCAGGGGGCGATATAGATGCGCATCGGCTCCTGCCGGGTGCCGTCCTGGATGTGGGACATGGCTTCCCGGAAATCATTGAAAATATAGGGGGAACGGGCGGCGTCAGCCGCAGAAAGGCTGCCGTCCACATAGAGGGCACGCGGACCGAGTTCGACCGCGGTCCCTTTGTATTGGATGGTCTGCGCGGACAGTACCGCGCAGCAGGACAGGCCCGCCAGGGCCAGGATGATTCGATTCATAATGGTTTATTCCAGGGAACGATACTTGAAATTGCTGAAACGGACTTCGCCTTCACCGGCAGCGACCAGGCCGGGAAGCATGCTTTGGAACTCGTGGAAGGTGTTGTGGTTGTAGCCGGAGATCTCGATGCCCCAGTCGTCTTTGTGCCACTCCTTCCCGTCCAGGCTGTAGAATGCGGTGATGACCTGATGGTCGTTGCGCAGGCGGAGCCACAGATGGGTCACGTCCGGGGTGCGCATCGCACGGCGGCCGCCCTTGTCGCGGCGCCAGCGGAGCGTTCCGGCATTGTTGATGCCCTCGCCGATGTAGTACTGGCTGTTGTAATAGACGACGAGACCGGCCGTCGCCGTAGGGTCACGGTCGATTTCGACCTCGAACTCATAGGCATGCTCACCCGCCACGAACATCATCGGAGCTGCGTCTGCGGGGCTGCTGCCGACCGCTTTGAGGGTCAGCGTACCGTTCTCGACCTTCGCCCGGGACGGATCGAAATCCTTGTAGTATTTCCAGTCCAGGCCGATGCGGAACTCGCTCAGGTGCGTACGGCGGTCCGCCACGGGATTCTGCGGGAGCGGAGCTGCGATCGGGTCCTCGACGATGTTCTCGCCGTAGTTGCGCCACCAGCCGTCTTCGTCCAGCCAGACCGGCTCCAGGAGGGTCTGGCGGCCCAGATTGTAGTACCCGTTCTCGTAGGCGTGATAGATGATGTACCAGCGGCCGTCCGGGGTATCGATGAGCGAGCCGTGGCCGCG
>JAILAO010000046.1 GCA_024681565.1 Bacteroidales bacterium | reverse complement strand
TCAGCAACGACAATGTCGCGACCTTCATCAAAGAATTCACCGTCAAGCTTCCCGAAGGAGAGCAGTTGGAATTCAAGAGCGGCGAGTACATCCAGATCGACATTCCCAAGTATGAACTGGACTTCAAAGACATCGCTGTCGGAGAAGAATACCGCGGCGACTGGGAGCGCTTCAAATTCTTCGATCTGCACGCATCGAATCCCGAAGATACGATTCGAGCCTACTCCATGGCTTCATACCCCGGAGAGAAAGGCATCATCAAGCTCAACGTACGTATCGCGACGCCTCCGTTCGACCGTACGCAGCCGAAGGGTGTCTTCAAGTTCGTCCCGGGCGTGCCTCCGGGAATCGCGTCCACCTATGTTTTCTCCCGCAAACCGGGTGACAAGGTGATGATCAGCGGTCCTTACGGAGAATTCCTCCTGCCGAAGAACGACCCGGACAACCTCGAGTATATCTTCGTCGGCGGCGGCGCCGGCATGGCCCCGCTCCGCAGCCACATCATGGAACTCTTCAGGACGCTCAAGACCGGCCGCAAGGTCAGCTTCTTCTATGGCGCCCGCGCCCTCGTGGAGGCCTTCTATCTGGAGGACTTCGCCGAGATCGAGAAAGAATTCCCGAACTTCAAGTTCTACCTGGCCCTCGACCGTCCGGATCCCGCTGCGGATGCCGCCGGTGTCAAATACACTCCGGGCTTTGTCCACAACGTGATGTACGAGACCTACCTCAAGGATCACGAGACACCCGAAGACATCAAGTACTTCATGTGCGGTCCGCCGATGATGGTGTCCTCCGTCAACAAACTGCTTGATTCGCTCGGCGTCCCGCCGGAGAACGTTCTGTATGACAATTTCGGAGGTTAACGGTCCGTCCGTTGCATCCATGCCTTACGGCCCGCAGGTTTTTTGCGGGCCGTAATTCTTTTTCAGACGGAAAAACAGAAAATAAAAGATATTACCTCCCCACAATTATTATCATTCCTTGCCGGACTACCGACCCGCAACTACTTTTGCCCACGATGGAAAAGAAACGCAAACCCGGGAGCCGGCAATTCTATACTTGCCTGAACGACCCTCTTCAGCGATGTCGCATTCTGCAACCTGTCGCGAGGTCACTTCTTCAACTCTTAACACTGATCTTGGTGCCGGCTCTCCTGGGTTTTTGTCAAAAAGCCCGGCCCGAAAACACGGCCCTTCTCCAGGAGCCGCCGCAAGTCCAGGTCCCCGACTCGGTCCTGACCCGAATCCGTTTTGAAGCAGGAACAGGACCGGTACGCTGTCTGGACCTGTTTATCTATGATGCCGCCGGGACAAAACCCTTGCAGAGACATCTGCAACTGGACAGCCTCCCCGGGGAGATCCTCCTGCCGTCTCTTCCCGGAGAAAAAATCCTGGTCGGCATCGCCAACAGTCCACATCGCTTCAACCTGAACGCGCTCGGACGTTTCGAAGCCATGGAGCAGTTGGAATACCGTTTTCAGGACGATGACCCGGATTTCCCGATCATGGGAGGGTTCTGCATCTCCCTCGAAGAATCCGGGACGGTTCCGCTCCGTCCTTTACGCTGCAGGATCATCCTGGCTTCCGTCAGCAATACCATGGACGGATATGAACTGCTGGAGGCACCCCGGGTACGTCTGCGGGATCTTCCGGACGCGGCAAAGATCCTGAGTGAAAAGGATTTCCGCCCCAGCGAGCTGATCGATGCCGGAGACTGGCAGGCTCTCCCCCATGACGTCGGTTTCTTTCCGCAACAGCCCGGCATCGTCCTCCCGTGCTATCCGAATGACACCCCGGAAAATGTCCTGGGCGTTCCCCGGCCCGCCCTGGAGCTTGAATGCATTATCGGCGGCGAGAACTGTTCCTTCGAAGTCCCGTTGCCTCCGCTCGCCCGGGGCAGCACCCATGAGGTGGAGATCACCGTCAACGGGCCGGACGACTATCAATATAAAGTCCGTTAAAAATGTTTATCTTTACGGTATGGAAGGTCAGAAACATGCATACCTCATCCTCGCCCACGCCTGCCCGGGACAGCTCCGCAAGCTCCTGATGCTGCTGGATGACCCGCGCAACGACATCTTCGTCCATCTCGACGCAAAGGCGGATTTCAGCCCGGCAGGATTCGACGGATGCTGCCGGGATTCGGCCCTGTGCTGGATCGAGCCGCGCATCCGGGTGGCATGGGCCGGGTACAGTATGATCGAGGCCATCCTCGCCATGGTCCGGGCGGCAGTCCCCGGGAAATATGCTTATTACCACCTGCTCAGCGGGATGGATCTCCCGGTCAAGGACCAGGATACGATCCACGCCTTTTTCGACAGGCATCAGGGAGAAGAATTCCTGGACCTGTGGAACGAGGCCCCGCACACGCATACGCGCTATCATTACAAGGCTCTCTTCCCGGAAGGCGCGGCCCATCCGCTTCAGAATCTGGCCAACAATATCTACAAAGGGCTTCAGATGGCCTTCGGACGTCAGATCAACCGGGATACGAAGTTCTATTTCGCCTCCACCTGGTTCAGCCTGACCAACGACTGCGTGGAATATATCCTGGCCCAGGAAGCCTGGATCGAAAAGACTTTCATGGGAACCAATTCCACCGATGAGATATTCATCCCGACAGTTGTCATGAATTCTCCGTTCAAGGATCATCTATACGCCGGGGAAGGGATACGCAATCTGCGTTTCATCGACTGGAGCCGGGGCGAAAGCGTGCGTCATCCCTGGACCTTCCGCGCCGGGGACTGGGACCTGCTGATGAGCACGCCCTATTTCTGGGCCCGGAAATTCGACGAACGCGTGGATGCAGACATCATCGACCGCCTCTACGATCATCTCCGGACACGCTAGGCGCCTGCTGCAGATATTGGACAGGATCCCGCAACGGCCGGAAATGCCGCGGGGAGGTATAACCCGGAATGGAAGCATGCCATCGGCGCATCTGCGCAAGAGCGGCATCCCGGTTGTAGCCGGTACCCCTGGGGTGCACCACACGGACCCGGTCATCGACAAGCACCAACATGCGCTTGATTCGGGCAACATGGCTGAAAACCAGGTCGATTCCCCACCCCAGACGATTCAGGGACAAGTCGATTGGCATCACTTCATCCAGGATCTCCCGACAAACCAGATGGAACCAGCCTTCCTGGAAATTGACTTTACGTAACCGCCCCGTATAATGACAGACACTCTGGTACAGGGCGCGCCCGCGCAAAGACAAGGCGCAGCTGGGCTGATACAATCCCACATTGGACGTCTGTACCATATCCTGCATCCCGGCTATCAGGCGTTCGGTATTGGACGCATCGATTTCGATGTCGCTGGTCACGATCATCAGCCAGCGGTAGTCACGCTCCCGAAGAAGCTCCCAGGCCCGGTTCATCAGACCGGCATAATAAACATTATCCAGGATGACGGCACCTTCATGCCGGCACGGAGGTTCGCTGCCGCTGTCCAGGATCAGCGTCTCGAAACAGGGAGAAAGGCGCTCCCACCAGGAAATGGCTCCCGCATGCTGGTTGTGGTTGAAAATACAGCAAAGGATCTTGTTTTCCATCTCAGACAATATCTTGGAACCGGTCCGGAATCCGGACAACGATCCTGAGTTCGAACATGGCCGGTTTATTGAGTGCATAAGGAGGTCGGCACAAGGTCTGGCAAATCCGGGCAAAGCGCGTCCAGCGGTCGAAATCACGTGCCGGGAGTTCCGTAGCATAGCGGATGGTACGGGCGCGTTTCTGCATATGCGCACCCCAGCCCTGACTCAGGCGGTCTGCATCCTGAAAACGCTCCTGCAGACGTTTCATGTCAAAGTAGCCGAAATGCAACAGGAACAGGTCTTTTCCGATATGGAAATTGTGTCCCTTGATGCGGTGGAATCCGGAGCCCCAGACACAAGGCCTCGCCACGATGGAAGGCTTGGTGTAACGCGTACCGATCTGTGCGTAATGTCGTTGGCGCAGAAAGGGTTCCGCCTCCGTAATATCCCCTTCTTCTCCCAATTTCTGTCCGAAATCCAGACCCAGGGCGGACAGGGAAACCCCGATTTTCTGCCTGTCCAGGTACTCCTGCAGGGTAAGGCCCAGTTTGGGATCCACGACGACGAACTCATCGGCATCTACCCCGATCACCAGGTCATAGCCCTTTTCCAAAAGCGTAGCGGCCTGTTCGGACAAAAACTTCAGGCGGCCTTTCTCGGCCGATACCACCTGGGTGCCGATCTTCTCGTGAAGCCCGGCGTGCGTGCCGGCACAGAAAGACGCGATCTGCTGGTCCATACCGTCGAAAAAGATATACAGGTTTTCGCGGCCGAGCTGCGCCCCATAATAATCCACCCACTTACGCAAGTAGAAGTCATCATTACGGACCATCGTCAAGGCAGCTATCTTCTTCATAAATATCTGGCTGTAAAGGTATCGGCATTTCTGAGATCCTCCGGGGTCCCTTCGAACACCACGCGCCCGCCCCGTTCTCCGGCATCCGGACCCAGGTCGATCACCCAGTCAGCGGCACGGATGACGTCGACATTGTGTTCGACGACAACCAGCGAATGACCCGCCGCCAACAAGGCGTCGAAAGACTGGAGAAGTTTCTCTACATCGAAGAAATGCAAGCCGGTCGTCGGCTCGTCGAACAGGAAAAGGATCTTCTCGGATTTGGATTTCCCTTTGCTCAGGGAGAGGAAATAAGCCAGTTTGATACGCTGGCTCTCGCCGCCTGAAAGGGTCGAGCTGCTTTGTCCCAGTTTGATATAGCCCAGACCGACATCCTGCAAGGGTTGCAGAAGCGAGGCCACCGTCCGGGCCTCTTCTTCCGGGCCGGCGGAAAAGAAACGGATGGCATCGTCGACGCTCATATTGAGGATATCGTCGATGTTCTTCTCCCGATAACGGACCTCCAGGACCTCCGGTTTGAATCTTTTGCCGCCACACTCTTCACAGACCATCTCCACATCCGCCATGAACTGCATTCCGATCCGGACAACGCCCTCGCCCTGACACTCCGGACAGCGTCCGCCATCCGTATTGAAGGAGAAATGGTTGGCCGTTAAACCGGCAATCTTGGAAGCCTGCTGGGCCGCCATCAGTTTGCGGATGGCGTCGTAGGCCTTCAGATAAGTAACTGCATTGGAGCGCGAACTGCGACCGATGGGATTCTGGTCCACGTATTCGACCCGGGTAATGCGGTCCAGGTTGCCCGACAGGCCACGATGTGTGCCCGGCAGGTCGCCGGCCTCGTGGATACGGCGGTACAGGGCCGGATAGAGGATATCCCCGACCAGGGAAGACTTGCCGGAGCCGGATACGCCGGTGACGACGGTCAGTACTCCGAGCGGGAAACGCACATCGATATCCTTGAGGTTGTGTTCCATGGCACCTTCCACGACGATGCTGTATTGCCACGGACGTTTTTCCCGTTCATAGCGGAGCTTCTCCCCGTTCAGATACTGGAGCGTCAGCGAACGGGCGATATCCGAAGTGCCGGCCCGCGAGGCCTGTCCCTCATAGATGATTTCCCCGCCGTTGACGCCCGCAAGCGGTCCCATATCGATCAGCAGGTCGGCCGCACGGATGATTTCCTCGTCATGCTCGACGACGATCACCGTATTCCCGATGTCCCGCAGACGGCGCAATACGCTGATCAAGCGCTCGGTATCGCGCGGATGCAAGCCGATGCTGGGTTCGTCCAGGATGTACATCGAACCGACCAGGCTCGAGCCAAGCGCGGTGACCAGATTGACCCGCTGGCTTTCACCACCGGACAAGGTGTTGCAGGCACGGTCCAAAGTCAGGTATCCGAGCCCCACATCCGAGATGCACTGCAGACGGGAGACAATTTCCGCAAGCGGTTCCGCGACGATGCTCCGCTCGTTATCCGAGAGGTCGAGCTGCGCAAAGAAGGCCAGGGCCTCTTCGACATTCATCGTCAAGACGTCATGGATGCTCTTGCCGCATACCTTGACCCACAGGGCTTCACGGCGCAGCCGGCTGCCGCCACAGGCGGTACAGGTCGCCCTGCCGCTGAAACGGCTGAGCATATATTTATACTGGATCTTGTAGCGCTGGGTTTCCACCCAGGCGAAAAAGTCGTTGATGCCGCAGATCGAATCCGGATCCCCTTCTACATACTTGCTGTTCCAGATCAGGTCCTTGACCTCCCGGGAGAGGTTGCAGTACGGCTCGAATACCGGAATGCCATAGTGCCCGGCGACTTCCACCAGATGGTCCTTGAACCAGCCCATCTTTTCTCCGCGCCAGCAGGCGATGGCTCCGTCATAGATGCTCTTGGTCTTGTCCGGGATGACCAGATCCTCGCTGATGCCGATGATCTTGCCCAGGCCGCCGCAGGTAGGGCAGGCCCCCAACGGAGAATTGAAACTGAACAGATACTCGTCCGGAATGCGGAAGCTGATGCCGTCCAGTTCAAAGCGGCTGCAGAACTGCCGCCGCTCTCCCCCCTCCTTCACGACGGCCATCGTCCCGTCTCCTCGGGAGAAGGCATCCGCCACGGAAGAAAGCAGACGCGTACGCGTATCCCCCTCGGGTTCCCCCTCCAGGCGGGCACGGTCCACCAGCAACCAGGCTTCTTCGATAGAATCCGTCCCTTGCTGCAGGGCATCGTCAATCTTGAGCGGCTGTCCCGCCGCAAACAGACGGTTGTATCCGTCTTCCTTCAATTGCAGAAGCAACTCGACCCGGTCCTGACGCTGGTCCCATTTCAGGTCAGCCAGGACATAAAACGTTCCCGGAGCAGATTGTTTCATCCAGCCCAGCACATCCGGCACACCGTCCCGGCGGACTTCCCGGCCGCTTACCGGAGAGTAGGTCCGGCCGATCCTGGCATAGACCAGCCGCAGGAAATCATAGATCTCCGTGGTGGTCGCAACGGTAGAACGGGGATTGCGAGTGGCGACTTTCTGTTCGATGGCGATCGCCGGAGGGATTCCGTCTATGCCGTCCACATCGGGCTTGGTCATCCGGCCGAGGAATTGCCGGGCATAGGAGGAAAGGCTTTCCGAGAAACGCCGCTGTCCTTCCGCATACAGCGTATCAAAGGCAAGCGAAGACTTCCCCGAACCGGAAATGCCCGTAATCACGACAAACTTTCCGCGGGGAATCCGCAGGGTCAGA
>JAILAO010000049.1 GCA_024681565.1 Bacteroidales bacterium | reverse complement strand
GCCTGTTCCTGGCAAGGCCGTATCACCGGCATCGCAGGAGCCCTGTGGACGCCGTCTTACGGATACCGCCTCGGGCTTGCAGGCCGCTGGCTCGGATGGGGGAAACAATACAGCGGCATTGCGGCCGGCTTCGAATGTCCGACTTTCAGTTCTACACTGGATGCTGCCTGGAGGCCGGATACGCAGGCCTTCCGCGGAAAGGCCACGCTTCAGTGGGAGCCGGAGGCCGCGTGGCGTGCGGTGAAACTGTCTCCCCTGCTCCGGCTCCAGACGAGCTGGCGTCCGGCGGAGCGCTCGCCGCTGCGGCTGGACCTGCGCGGCGCCGTGTCGGCAGAAGCTGCCGGTTGGGCTTTCTCCGCCCGTTATGATGCGGTGTGGGGGCGCTCCTTTGCCTGGAATTGGTATATAGAAGCGGGATATCCCGGCACCGGACTGTCCTGCTATGTCCGAGGCGGGATCTTCAAGGTGGATGATTGGGATGACCGGATCTATGTTTACGAACGGGACGCTCCCGGGTCTTTTACGGTTCCGGCACGATATGGTCGCGGATGGAACGCCTCGGCTTATGGTGCCTGGCATATCAACCGGCACCACAGTCTGTGGCTGCGGTGCGAGACGGTGCAGTATACCTGGAATCCGGAGCCGAAAGCGGGACGCGTGGAGTTCCGCCTGCAGTACCGCTACAAGCTATAGACGCTCCAGGACGGTCTCCATCTTGATGCCGCGCGAGCCTTTGATCAGGATGACGGCTCCGCTGACTGGGTTGTCCGAGAGGTGTTCCGCCAGGGCAGCCGAGTCCGGGAACCAGCATTCCGTACCGGCGTCGAGCGAGTCCAGCGCCTTGCGGAATTCTTCACCGACCAGGCAGGCCGGAAGATGCATTTCGCGCAGGTGCTTTACGACTTTGACGTGCTCTGCCAGCGATTCTGCTCCCAGTTCGCGCATGTCACCCAGCAGGGCGAGTTTCTGTGCCGCCTTGATGTGGCGGAAATTGTCCAGCGCCGCGCGCATTGATGAAGGATTGGCGTTGTAGGCGTCCACGACCAGCGTGTTGCGTTCCGTGCGCATCATCTGCGAGCGGTTGTTGTCGGGGACGAATGCTTCGACCGCTTCGATGGCATCCCGGCGGGGCACACCGAAATACTCGCCCACCGCCAGGGCGGCGAGCACGTTGGTGGCATTGTATGCGCCGACCAGATGGGTCCGGACGGTCTCTCCGTCCTTCAGGCGGATCCGCAGGAAGGGTTCTTCCGCCGAGGCCGGGAGGACTTCCGCCTCCTGATACCCGAGGCCGTAGCCGAAAACATGACAGGGCTGCGCGGCAGCCATCTCCCACAGGTCGGCATCGTCTTCATTGAGGAAGATCAGGGAACCGGGATGGCTGCCGAGCCACTTGTAGAGTTCCCCTTTCGCGGCTTTGACCCCTTCGAAGGAACCGAATCCCAGCAGATGCGCCCGGCCGACATTGGTGATCAGGCCGTAATCCGGCCGGCTTACCTGCACGAGTTTGGCGATGTCGTCGGGATGGTTCGCACCCATCTCGATGACGGCGAACTCCGTCTCCGGGGTGATGCGCAGCAGGGACAGGGGTACGCCGATGTCGTTGTTGAGATTGCCCTGCGTGGCTGTCACGCGGTATTTGCGGGCCAGCACGGCCGCAATCAGGTTCTTGGTGGTGGTCTTGCCGTTGGTGCCGGTCAGGCCGAGGACGGGCAGCCGGCCGTCCCGGACATGGGTCCGGTGCCAGATGGCCAGGTCCCGCAGCGTCGAGAGCGGATCCTGGACGGGAATCAACCGGGGATGTCCGGGCAGACCGGCATCGGCGTTGACCACGGCCCAGGCGGCTCCGGCTTCGAGCGCCCGGAGGGCATAGTTGTTTCCATCGAAAGTTTCTCCCCGGAGGGCGAAGAAGATCTCCCCGCCCCGGACCGCCCGGCTGTCGGTTGTGACGCGGCCGCCGCAGGCGCAGTATTTAGCATAAAGTTCTTCCATGTCCGTTTATTTGACGCCGGTGCTGCCGAATCCGCCGGCACCGCGCTCCGAGCCGGCGAGCTCCGCCGTCTCTTCCCATTCGATGACCTCGTGCCGGGCCAGCACCAGCTGGGCTACCCGTTCGCCTTTTTCAATGACGAAGGGCTCCGCTCCGAGGTTGACCAGGATGACGCACACTTCCCCGCGGTAGTCCGCGTCGATGGTCCCGGGCGCATTGAGTACCGTGATGCCGCGCTTGGCGGCGAGCCCGCTTCTGGGACGCACCTGGACTTCATATCCGGCCGGGATCTCCAGGTAGAGTCCGGTCGGCACCATGGCCCGGCCGAGCGGCGCCAGGGTGATGGGCGTCTCGTTGGCAGCCCGGACATCCAGTCCGGCGGACAGGGCGGTTGCATAGGCGGGAAGCGGGTTCCCGCTCTTGTTGATAACCTTGACTTTCATTTATTTACAAGCTCTTTTATACAGGAATGCCGCGATGATGGCAAACAGGAGGTTCGGCAGCCAGAGGGCGATGCCCGGCGGAAGGGTGTCCGTATAGACGAACATCTCGCTGATCCGCAGGAAGAAGATTTACGAGAAGGCCAGGGCGATGCCGATGCCGATGTTCCAGCCGATGCCGCCCCGCCGTTTCCGGGCGGACAGGGAGACGCCGATGATGGTCAGGATGATGGCGGAGAAAGGCATGGTCATGCGGCGGTTCTTTTCGATGCTGGCGTACATCACGTTGGCGTCGCCGCGCATCTTCTGGGTCTTGATCAGGTCGTTGAGCGGACCGATCGCCAGCGTTTCCACCGTCTTTTCGTTGTTGAACAGGTCCTTGAGTTTCAAGGCGATGACCGTATCCACCTGTTCTTTGAACTCCACTTCGTCCTTGAGCCCCTGGCTGTAGTCCCGGATGAAGACCTTGCGCAGGTGCCATCCGTCCATCGTGCTGTCCCAGGCCGCGCTTTCGGCGCTGACCTTGCGGGTCAGCCGGTGACCTTCCATGTCTTCGATGGTGAATTTGTAGGCGGTGTTGTTCCAGCGGCTGAAGGATTCGATGTAGACGAACTGTCCCGGGGAGATCTGGTAATGGATGTTCTGGAGATTGTAGGTGTTGTGCCGTTTGATGTATTTGGCTTCGAATTCGACACGCGTGGCGTTGGAATGCGGGATGACATAGAGGTTCAGGCCCATCGAGAGCAGCGCGATCAGCGTGGCGGAGGCGACGTAGGGCACCATCATCCGGTGGAAACTCACGCCGCAGGACAGGATGGCGATGATCTCCGAGTTCGTAGCCATCCGGGAGGTGAAGAAGATCACCGTGATGAACACGAACAGCGAAGCGAACATATTGACCAGATAGGGAATATAGTTGAAGTAGTAGTCGAAGATGATGGCCTTGACCGGGGCTTCGTTCTTGACGAAATAGTCGATTTTCTCCGACAGGTCGAAAATGATCACGATGACGATGATGAGCAGCATCGACAGGAAGAAGGTCGAGATGAACTTCTTTGCGATGTACCAGTCGATTTTGGTGATGCCCAGCATAATGATGACTTACAATCTTCTCGTGACGCGCTCCAGGGCGGCTTCTTTCCAGGCGGCGAAGTCCCCGGCTTCGATGTGTTTGCGGGCGGTCCTGACCAGGTCGAGGTAAAAGGCGAGGTTGTGTTCGCTCGCGAGCATCGCAGCGAACATCTCACCGGCTACGAAGAGGTGGTGCAGATAGGCCTTGGTATAGGTATGGTCCACGAAGGAGGCACCTTGCGGATCCAGTTCGGAGAAGTCCTGCGCCCATTTGGCGTTGCGCATGTTCATGATGCCGTCCCAGGTGAACAGCATCCCGTTGCGGCCGTTGCGGGTCGGCATCACGCAGTCGAACATGTCCACGCCGCGGGCGATGCCCTCCA
>JAILAO010000045.1 GCA_024681565.1 Bacteroidales bacterium | reverse complement strand
CGGGGACGTCAACGCCGAGATCGCGGAACTCGTCCGCAAATGCCGGGTCGAACCCGGAAAAATCCGGACCTGGCGGGTCGATGAATGGCTGAAAGATGAATATTTTGCAGAAAAATTTGTAATTGAAATCGGAAAAGATTACCTTTGCCCTCCCAAATTCTGAAAACTAAAAAATAGAAAATATGAAAAGGACTTATCAACCCTCCAATCGCAAGCGTGCCAACAAGCATGGCTTCCGCGAGCGTATGAGCACTCCGAACGGACGCCGGGTTCTTGCATCCCGCCGCGCCCACGGTCGCAAGAAGCTCACCGTTTCCTCCGAGGATCGCTGGTAATCAGCCGTTTCCAGGAACAAAGACGCCGGACTATTTCAGTCCGGCGTCTTTGTATTAACCAGTACAGCCAAGCGGAAAAAATCGTATATTTGTAAATTGTATGTCCAAAGGGGAAAATGACTTTTCACGGTTGGAGCTGCACCTGCCCGCCTGCAGGAGCAACTACCGGTATTTCCGCGGACGGCTGAAGCCGTCCACGAAGCTGCTGGTGCTTGTCAAGGCCAACGCCTACGGCCACGGGGCCGTGGAGTTTGCCACGATGATGCAGCGTGAGGGAGCGGATTATCTGGCCGTGGCCCTGCCGGTCGAAGGTGTCGAGCTGCGCCGCAGCGGTATCTCCCTGCCGATCCTGGTCCTGACTTCCGGGACGGACTTCTTCCCGGAGATGATCGAATACCGCCTGGAACCGGGTATCCCCAACCTCGATACGCTGGCGGCCCTGTGTGCAGAATTGCGGGGGCGGGGGATCAAGGATTTCCCCATCCACATCAAACTCGACACGGGCATGCACCGCCTCGGCTTCATGACCGGCGAACTGCCGGCCCTGCTGGATTTCCTCCGGCAGCACGATGAGGTACGGGTCAAGAGCATCTATTCGCACCTTGCCGCTGCGGAAGACCCGGCCGAGGATGAATTCACCCTGGGACAGATCGCTCTGTTCGAGGCGAATGCCGGAGCTGTCACGGACACCCTGGGATACAAACCGATGTGGCATGTGCTCAATTCTGCCGGCATCGAACGTTTCCCGCAGTACCAGCACGATATGGTACGGCTGGGCATCGGGATCTATGGCATCAGCGCCCTGCCGGACGTGCATCTCGCCCCGGTCGCATCCTTGAAAGTCAAGGTCCTGCAGGTCAAGACCCTGGGACCCCGGGACGGCACCATCGGCTATGGCCGGCACGGCCATGTCGCCCCGTCCGGCACGGTCATCGCGACCATCCCGGTGGGCTATGCCGACGGTCTGGACCGCCACTTCGGCTGCGGGGCCGCTTCGTTCAGCATCAACGGACACCGTGCACCCACCATCGGCAACATCTGCATGGACATGTGCATGATCGACGTTACGGGCATCCCCGTGCAGGTCGGCGACACCGTGACCATCTTCGGCGAAGACCCGACGGTCGGGGAACTGGCCGCCATCCTCGGAACCATTCCATATGAAATCCTGACCTCGGTGCCCCGGCGCATCGAGCGGATCATCCTGCGCAAATAACACTACGCAATATGAAGAAATCGCTTACCCTCCTTACGCTGGCGCTTCTCTGCATCGGCGCCACCGCCCAGCCCAAGGGCAGTATCACTCCGGAGATGCTTTCCGAGATCCGGACCGGATATGAAGGCAATGCCTCCGACAAAGCGCTCCGCAATGCCCTCAATGCCGCATCCATCACCGTCCTGGCCGCCAACGCCGAGAACGCCGCGATGATCGATACGGAGTTTACGGACCGGGTCAAGACCTGGGGCATCACCGACCAGAAGTCTTCCGGCCGCTGCTGGCTGTTCACCGGGCTCAACGTCCTGCGCGCCGCTGCGGCTGACAGGCACGGCCTGGGGGATTTCCGTTTTTCCCAGAATTACAACTTCTTCTACGACCAGCTCGAAAAGGCCAACCTCTTCCTGCAGGCCGTCATCGACACCCGCGACAAGGCCTTCGACGACCGTGAGGTGGACTGGCTGTTCAGCAACCCGATCAGCGACGGCGGCACCTTCACCGGCGTGGCGAACCTGGTGACGAAATACGGCGTGGTCCCTGCTGGCGTGATGCCCGAGACCCTTTCGGCCAACAGCACCTCCGCGATGGCCACCCAGCTCAGGACCCTGCTCCGCCGCGATGGACTCAAGCTCCGTCAGACGCCTGCCGGCGTGAAGGCCAGGGACCTGCCGGCCTACCTGGAGAAACAGAAGACGGAGATGCTCAAGGATGTCTATCATGTCCTGGCCCTCTGCCTGGGCGTACCCCCCACGGAGTTCAGCTGGAAAGGCAGGACCTATACCCCGCAGGCTTTCTACCAGGAACTGTTGGGTTATGACCTGGAGCACAACTATGTGATGCTGATGAACGACCCCTGCCGCGAGTACGGCAAGGTCTATGAGATCCAGTATGACCGCCATCTCTATGACGGACAGAACTGGCTCTATGTCAACCTCCCCATCGAACGCATCAAGGAGATGGCCATCGCGTCCATCAAAGCCAACAAGGCGATGTATTTCTCCTGTGACGTCGGGAAGTTCCTCGACCGCGCCAAAGGCGTGGCCGACCTGCGGAACTTCGACTATGAGTCCCTCCTGGGGGTCGACCTGTCGATGGACAAGCGCGAACGCGTGATGACCCACGCGAGCGGATCTTCTCATGCGATGACCCTCATTGCCGTGGACCTCAAGGACGGCAGGCCGTCGAAATGGATGGTGGAGAACAGCTGGGGAGCCACTTCCGGCTACCAGGGCAACATCATCATGACCGACGAATGGTTCAATGAGTACATGTTCCGGCTCGTGGTGGAGAAGCAGTTCGTCCCCGCCGACGTGCTGAAGATGCTGGACCAGCAGCCGGTCATGCTCCCTGCCTGGGATCCGATGTTCCTCGGGGAGGAGTAACGGATGACTCCGTTCCTCGACCAGGTCGCCCGGCATTATTTTGCCCAGGGAGAGACAGAGCGGTGCTGCTTTGTCTTTCCCAACCGCCGTGCCCTGGCCTTTTTCCGCAAGTATCTGGGATCCTGTGCTGCCCGGGCCGCGCAGCCGGCGATCGCTCCGGAGCTGTTCACGATGAACGACTTCTTCTATGAGCTTGCCGGTGTCCGGACCCAGACGGACCAGGTCCACCTGCTGCTGACCCTTTACGACTGTTACAAACCGCTCTACGAGGCTTCCGGCGCGACGGCGGAGCCCTTGGATGATTTCATCTTCTGGGGCGGCGTGCTGCTTGCGGATTTCAACGACGTGGACAAGTATCGGGTCGATCCGGAGAAACTTTTCACGAACATCGCCGATTTCCGTGCGCTGCAGGACGGTTTTGAATACCTCGAAGAAGGGCAGGTGGCGGCCATCCGCCAGTTCCTTTCGCACTTCAAGACCGGCGGCAAATACAAGGAAGAATTCCGCCGCATCTGGGACATCCTGCTCCCGCTGTACCGGAATTTCAATGCTTCCCTCCGTGAAAAGGGCCTGGCCTACGAAGGACAGGTGTACCGCATGCTGGCGGACCGGTTGCAGGAGACGCCGGCCGTGGACCTGCTGCAGGATCGTTTCGGCGGTGTGCAGAAGTTCGTCTTCGTGGGACTCAATGCCCTGAACGAGTGTGAGAAGCTGCTGATGCGCCGCCTGCGCGACGCGCGGCTGGCGGAATTCAGCTGGGACTACAGCAGCGACTGGATACGGGACAGGCACAACAAATCCTCCAGGTTCCTGTCGGAAAATGTCCTGGAATTCCCCCAGGCCTTCGATCCCGATCCGGACGGCCTGCCCGTCCCGGAGATCCACGTGCTCAGCGTCCCTTCCGCCGTCGGACAGGCCAAGCAGATCCCTGCCATTCTGGACAGGCTGGGGGCGGGAGGCATCGAGACGGCGGTCGTCCTGCCGGACGAAAACATGCTGATCCCGGTCATGAACTCCCTGCCCGAACGTATCCGGGACATCAACGTGACGATGGGCTATCCGATGGGCGGCAGCGCCCTGAGCGCCCTGATGGACGATGTCGCCGCCCTGCAGATGCACCTGCGTGAAAAGGACGGGCAATGGTACTTCTACCACAGGCAGGTGTGGTCCATCTTCTCCAACAGTATCTTCAAGGCCCTGGCGGGGGAGGAAGGCCTCGCAAAAGCGGCTGCCGTCCGCAAGCAGGCCCGTTATTATATCCCCCGGGAGGATCTGTCCGGGCTGCCGGTGTTCGACTGGATCTTCCAGGCAGTCGTGCGCGCGCCCGGTGAGCGGGATGCTGCGGCTGTCCGGGCCCTGGAAGACTATCAGGCCGCTTTGCTGGGCCATCTGGGGACGGCGCTCCGGGACATGCCCGACATGGCGCTGGAACTCGATTTCGTCCGTGCGTACTATCTGGCGGTCGGCCGTCTGCGCAATTATGACCTGCAGATCCTGCCCGCCACCTATTTCCGCCTGCTGTCCAAGCTGCTCGGTGCGGCTTCGGTCCCTTTCCGCGGTGAACCGCTCAAGGGCCTGCAGGTCATGGGGCCGCTGGAGACGCGTGCCCTGGATTTCGACCATATCATCCTGTTGAGCTGCAACGAAGGGATTTTCCCCCGTCGCAGCGTGTCGGCTTCGTTCGTTCCGGCGGAACTCCGCCGCGGTTTCGGACTGCCCACCTATGAGTATCAGGATGCGGTCTGGGCCTATTATTTCTATCGGATGATCCAGCGGGCCAGCCAGGTCTGGCTGCTCTTCGACTCCCGGACCGAAGGCATCAAGGGCGGCGAAGAGAGCCGCTATATCAAACAGCTGGAATTGCATTTCGGCGTTCCCGTCCACCGGTATGTCCTGCGGGCGGAGATCGGTCAGACCGCAGAAGAAGGCCCGGTCGAAAAGACGCAGGAACACCTGGATATCCTCCGGGAGAAATACCTTTCGGCTTCCGCACTGCAGAATTATCTGACCTGTCCGGTGAAGTTTTACTACAGCAGCGTGTGCGGCCTCAAGGAGCAGGGCGAAGTCGCGGAAACGCTGGAAGCGAACGACATCGGCAATGTCTTCCATGAGACGATGCAGGAACTCTATGACCGGCCGGACCGGAAGGTTTCCCGGGAATGGCTGCAGACCGTCCTGAAAGGCTCGCTGATCCAGGAAAAGGTGCGCGCCCGCATCCTGAAGTTCCTGAACGCTTTCGAGGTGACGGGGCGCAATATCATTTTTGAAGACCTGGTCTGCAGCTATGTGCGCAAAGCCGTGCAGCGCGACCTGGAACTGCTCACAGGATCCGGCCGGGACTATTTCCGCATCTACGGGCTCGAGATAGACCGGAGGGCGGAGATCGGCGGGTTCCGTTTCATCGGTTACATCGACCGGCTGGACAGTCTGGTGCCCGGTGAGGTCCGCGTGGTGGATTACAAGACCGGCAAGGTGACGGATGAAGACTTCCTGATCACGGAGGAGAATGCCGATGAGGTGGTGGACAGACTCTTCGGTCCGGACAACCAGAAACGGCCCAAGATTGCCTTGCAGCTCTATCTTTACGACCGTTTCGTTGCCGGTGACGAAGCCCTGCAGGGGCAGCGCATCGTCAATTCGATCTATCAGACTTCCCGGCTGTTCGTACACAGCGTGGAAAACGTCGCGCTCAATGACCGTTTCCTCCGTTTGATGGAGGAGCGTGTCTCCGGCCTGCTCTCCGAGATCGCCGACCTCTCCGTTCCTTTCCGGCGGACGGGGGATGTCCGGGCTTGTGAATGGTGTGATTTCAAAAGTATCTGCGGACGATGAAGATTCTCAAAGCCAGTGCCGGTTCGGGCAAGACCTACCAGCTTTCCAAGACCTATATCGATCTGCTGCTTGCCAGCCGCGAGCCGCATCCTTACCGCCATATCCTGGCGGTGACCTTCACCAACAAGGCGACGGCCGAGATGAAGGAAAGGATCCTGCGCGATCTTTCCGCACTGGCGCAGACCGACCCCGGGGCGCAGGTCCTGCTCACGGATCTGCTGCATGATTACGGGGCTTTCTCCGTCAGCACCATCGACAGGTTCTTCCAGCAGACCCTGAAGGCTTTCTCCCGGGAGATCGGCCAGTTCGCCGACTATCAGGTCGAGCTGGACAAGGATTCGCTCATCGCCGAGACGATGGACCGTATCCTGGATTCCCTGACCGAGGACGATCGGGAACTGCTGGACTGGATCCGTTCCAGCCTGGCGGATACGTTGGAGCAGGGCCGTCGCTACCGTGTGGACGAAGGCCTGCTGGAGATCGGCAAACTGTTGAAGAACGAAGAGTTCCGGCAAATGTCCGAGCGCTATCAGCTGTCGGGGGAGGAAGCGTTTTCGAAAGAACGGCTGAAAACGATCCGGAGTGAATGCCGCACCGTGATTGCTGATTTCAGCAAACGGGCGGAGGCCCTCGGGGTGGAAGTCAGGCCCGGAGAGCTGATCAAGATGCCCGGCAAGCGGGCGCTCAAGGCTTCCGAGGCCCTGTCTGACCTGTTCGACGGGCGCTACCGGACCTATTGCACCGCCTTCCTGCTGGACGGCCTGCTGTTCCGCCTGGGGCTGGCCGGCGAGTTCTATCCGGCCTTCAAAGCCCTGGCCACCGAAAAGAACGTACTGTGCCTGGATGAGTCCAACACCCTTCTGCGGGACATCATCGCCGGCTCCGACGCGCCCTTCGTCTATGAGAAACTGGGCGTCCGCTACGACCATTTCCTGCTCGACGAGTTCCAGGACACTTCGCACATCCAGTGGGAGAATTTCCTGCCCCTGCTCCGGGAGAGCGAGTCCAAGACGGGCGGCAGCCTGGTGGTGGGCGACGTCAAGCAAAGCATCTACCGTTTCCGCGATTCGGACTGGGAACTGCTGGGCAGCGAGGTGGAACGGACCTTCCCGCAGGCCCGGGTGGAGCCCATGGAAGGCAATTGGCGGAGTGCCCGGACGGTGGTCGGTTTCAACGGCGGCTTCTTCTCCTATGCCGCCGGCCTGCTCGGCCTGCAGGAGATCTATGCCGACGTCGTGCAGAAGGTGATGAAAAAAGATCCGCAGCCCGGAGCCGTGCACGTTTCCTTCTGCGAGGACCAGCTGTCCGCCGTGCTGGCGTCGGTCCGGGAGGCCCGTGCCGCGCAAGCGCAGTGGGGTGATATCGCCGTGCTTGTGCGAAACAAGAAGGAAGGGGCGGCCATCGCTTCCTACCTGATCGGGAACCGCATCCCGGTTATCTCCGATGATTCGCTCCATCTCAAATCTTCGCCCGCAGTCCGGCGTCTGGTGTCCCTGCTGAGCTGCTACGAGAATCCCGACGACAGGATAGGCCGTTACCTGGCGGATTCGATGTCCCTGACTTTTCCGGCGGAGTATCATTCGCTGGTGGATTTCTGCGAGGGCCTGATCCGCGAGATGCTTACCGCCGATCCGAAATGTCTCGACGGGCAGATCCTGTTCGTCCAGGCTTTTATGGATGAACTTCAGAACTGGGTGCAGGCCAACGGCAACAATCTGCGTTATTTCCTCCGGCATTGGGAGGAGAATGATTTCTATATCGGCTCGCCCGAGAATACGGCTTCCGTACGGATCCTGACCATCCACAAATCCAAGGGACTCGAGTTCCCCTATGTCATTTTCCCTTTTGCCGAAAAGGTCGACCTTTACAAATCCGGCGTGCATTGGAGCCGCCTGGAGACGGACGGGACGCCTTTCAGTCCGGAGGTCGCCGGAATCTATCCGGTCAGTCTGGGCTCTCTCGCCGAGGCGAGCCTGTTCGACGGATCGGTCCGACGCGAACGGCGCCAGCAGCTGGTGGACAACATCAACCTTTTCTATGTGGCGCTGACCCGGGCGGGGAAGTGGCTGCATGTCATTGCGAAGCCGCCCTCGAAGAAATGCCGGGAGTCCGTGGCGAAGGGCCGTCCGGAATATGGCAACTTCTCGGAGATCCTCTATGCCTTCCTGGGCGGGGTGGAGGAGTTCCGGACCGGCAGCCCCTATGATTTCAGCCGGCTGGAGCGCAAATCGGCTGCGGCGGAGTCGGACTTCCCGGCGGAGTACCCTTCCGTGGCGCTTGACGGACGACTGGTCCCGTCCCGGGAGGCGGACGATTTCTTCGGGACAGAAGGGGAGGTCGGCGCGGACGCCTCGCCGCGCCTGCGCGGCATCGTCCTCCACGACATCCTGTCCAAGGTCAGGGTGCCTTCCGACCTGGATGCCGCCGTGGATGCCGCCGTCCGTGACGGACAGCTGGATGCCCGGCAGGGCGAACAGGCCCGGCAGATGCTGCGCAGCCGGATCGCCGCGCATCCGGACTGGTTCCCGGAGGCCCCCGGTCCGCAACTGCGGATCTACAACGAACGGACGGTCCTGGGGGCCGACGGCTCCGAGTCCCGTCCCGACCGCGTCATCGTGGACGGCCGCCGCGCGACGATCCTGGATTTCAAGTTCGGTCACGAGGAGGAGGGCTACCGATATCAGCTGCGCCGCTATGTGCGTCTGTACCGTTCGCTCGGCTATGAGGTGGCTGAGGCCAGGCTCTGGTATGTCGAAGAAGACCGGACGGACCCGGATGATTCCGTGGCATTGTTTTTTCAAGAAGAAAGCATATGATGAAAAGATGGCTCATTCCGCTGCTGGCCCTGTTGCTGCCCCTGGCCGTATCGGCCCAGCAGCAACAGATCGCCGAGATTGCGTCCCACCTGGCCACGGACCGGATCACGCTGCACTATGACTGTGTCTTCACGCAGGATACGCCGGTGCATCTGACCGGTGTCCTGACCATCCAGGGAAGCTGTTACCGTGCCGAAGGCAACGGCATGGAGATCTACAATGACGGTACGACGCGCTGGACCGTGGACCCCAAGTCCAAAGAAGTCTATATCGAGCCGGCCGAAGGTCTGGAAGACCTGCTGGCGTGGCAGGAGTCCCTGACGGAGCTGAAACTGTCCGGAGTTGCCTATTCCCCGATGCAGGAGGACCTGTCCGGGTTCCGTTTCGATACGGCTTCCCTGGATGATTCCTGGGTCGTGACCGATCTCCGTTGATTTGCGGGGATACAAGTTTTTTTGCATCTTTGTGCCATGAACAAACCGTTAGTAATTTTGTTGCTCGCTGCCTGCTGTATGGCTGTCCCTGCCCGCTCCCAGGTGGTTTATGTGCCCGAATCCGTCCATTTCCAGTCTCCCCAAGTCCCTGAGTATATCGATTTCGCCGGTCAGACCTACCGTTTCGACCGTCCCGACCTGTATGAAAGGATGGACCGCGAGATGATCGCATTCACCTATGGCCACACCAATTCGGTCCTGATGCTCAAGCGTTCCGAACGCATCTTTGCGCAGGTGGTTCCCATCCTGCAGAAGAACGGCGTTCCCGAGGACCTCAAATACCTGATGGCCATCGAGAGCAACCTGGATCCCAAAGCCGTGTCCACGGCGGGTGCTGCGGGCCTGTGGCAGTTCATGCGGGCGACGGGCCGCTCCTACGGGCTGGAAGTGAACGATGAGGTGGATGAGCGTTACAATATCGAGAAGGCGACCGAGGCCGCTTGCAAGTACCTCAAGGAAGCATATGCCAAATTCGGGGACTGGATGACCGTTGCGGCCAGCTACAATGCCGGGCAGGGCGGAATCTCCCGCCGGATCGAGGCGCAGCGGCAGGACCGGGCGATGGACCTCTATCTGGTCACGGAGACGTCCCGTTACATGTTCCGCATCCTGACGGCCAAATACTTTTTCGAACATCCGGAAGCGTTCGGCTTCGATGTCCGGGAGCGCTACCCTTACCTTCCCCCCAGGGAAACCGTTACGGTCAGCGAAGCGATTCCGAACCTGACGGACTTTGCCGGGGAGCACGGGTCCAGTTATTTCCATGTCAAGGAAGCCAACCTCTGGCTGCGCAGCGACAAGCTGACCAACAAGGCGGGCAAGACCTACAAGATCATCATCCCGACCTCGGAATATCCGCAGTAGGCGTCCCGGACAGATACGAAAAGGCCTTCGGAATCATCCGAAGGCCTTTCCGTTCCTGGAAGGGCCCCGTCAACGGTGCAGGAATGCATCGAGGATGGGCTGCAGGGTGTTGAGGTCGGGGACGAGAACCTGGCGCGGCTTCGACCCTTCCTGCGGTCCGACGATCCCGGCCGCCTCGAGCTGGTCCATCACACGCCCGGCCTTGGCATAGCCCATGCCCAGTTTGCGCTGCAGGTCGGAAGTGGAACCGCGCTGGCTGACGACCACCATCTTGGCGGCCTCTTCGAAGCGGTCGTCCACCTTGCTCATATCGACCATGCCGCCTTCGCCGCCTTCCGGTCCCGCTTCTTCGGGTGAGGGAAGATAATATGGCGTGTTGTAGCAGCGGCCATAGCCGGTCTGGTCGCCGATGAAGGCCGTGACCGCATCGATTTCCTTGCCATCGATATAACCGCACTGGATGCGTTCCGACTCGATGCCGGCGGAGAACAGCATGTCGCCGCGGCCGATGAGTTTCTCGGCGCCGGGGGCGTCGAGGATGGTCGTGGAGTCCACGCGGGATGCCACGCGGAATGCGATGCGCATCGGGAAGTTGCTCTTGATGATACCCGAAATCACGTCCACGGACGGACGCTGGGTGGCGAGGATGACATGCAGGCCGGCGGCACGGCCTTTCTGGGCCAGCCGGATGATGGAGTTGGTGATGCTGCGGCTGGCGGCACGTGCGTCCGGAGACGCCCCCGTGGTCATGGTGAGGTCGGCATATTCGTCCACCACCACGACGATGAACGGCAGATAGCGGTGTCCTTTGTCCGGCCGGAGCTTGCGCTCCTTGTATTTCTCGTTGTAGAGGGTAACCTTGTTGACCCCGGCTTTGCTGAGCAGTTCGTAGCGGTCGTCCATTTCCGTACACAGCGAGCGGAGGATCTTCTCGGCGTCCTTCGGTTTCTTGACGATGGCGCTGTTGCGTTCGTCTTCGTCGTCCGCGGCATCCGGCAGGACGGCGAGATAGTGCTTGAGCAGCTGGCCGTAGGCGGAGAATTCGACCATCTTCGGATCGATGAACACGAACTTCAGTTCAGAGGGATGCTTGCTGAAGAGCAGTGAGGAAACGATGACGTTGAGGCCCACGGATTTGCCCTGCTTCGTGGCGCCGGCGACGAGCAGGTGCGGGGCGTCCGCCAGGTCGAAGACGCGGACTTTCTGCGTGATCGTATATCCGATGGCGACGGGCAGGTCGGCCTTGCTGTTGCGGAAGGCATCGTCGTTGAGCAGTGCCTTCAGCGGCACGATGGACGAATAGTCGTTGGCGACTTCGATGCCGACGGAGTCGGACAGCGTTACGACGCGGACGCCCTTGGCGTTGAGCGAGAGGGCGATGTCCTCCTGCAGTTTTTTGATGTCGGCGATCTTGACGCCCGGAGCGGGATAGACTTTATAGAGGGTCACGGTCGGGCCGACAATGGCCTTGACGTCGTTGACCTGGATCTTGTAGTTGGCCAGGGCCGCGCGGATCTTGTTGTTGTTGCGGGTGAGCTCCTCCGTGGAGACCTCGCGCCGTCCGCTGGAATAGCTCTCAAGCAGGTCCAGCTTCGGGAACTGGTATTTGGGCAGGCCGTCCGGCGGGTCCAGGCGGTTGTCGATGGGCTTGAGGTCGGCCACGTTTTCGGATTCCAGCCCGTTGTCCTCGACGATGGTGAAATTCCCCTCTTCCGCGGCGGCTTTACCGGCTTCCGGAGCCGTTTCCTTGTCGACGGCGACGGCCGGCGTCTCCACTTCCGTTTCCGTCACGGGCTCGACTTCGTCCGGCAGGAACAGCCCGTCATCCGGATCCGCCTCCAGGGGATCAGGCTCTCCGGCGGGGTCGGGCGATTCCGGGGTTTCGGGAACATCGGTTCCGGGATCCCCGTCCTTGTCCTTTTTCCGGCCGATCGAGGAGAACCAGCGGTTGAAGCGCTTGGAGGCGAAGAAAAGGAAGGCGGCGATGAGGATGATGATGAACAGACCGGTGACGACCGGCCCGAACAGGTTGCCGGCCCAGTTGACCACGGCCGAGCCGCAGCGTCCGCCGAGTCCGCCGCCGAACAGGGTGTCCAGTCCGGCCAGTTTGCCGATATAAGCCAGCACCAGCGATGAGATGAAGGCGCCGAACAGGGCGATGAGCGCAGTCTTGACGAGGGATTTGGGCCAGTTGTGCGCCAGCAGGCGGACGGAAATGGCGGTGAGGATGATCAGCAGGGAGAAGCTCCCGAGTCCGAACAGGTTGCAGACGAGCAGGTACCCGGTCTTGAAACCCAGTTTGCCTGCGGCATTGCCTACGGCCCGGTCCGCCTGCATGGCGGCGGGGTCGCCGAGCAGGCTCATGTCCTCCTGCCAGTGGAATAGATAGGAAAAGGTCGCGATGAAGATAAACAAGGTCAGCGCGGCGACACAAAGCCCCGCGATCCGGACCGCCGAGGCCCGTTCTTCTTCATCCCAGGATTTCCAGATGCTCATTTTTTCTTAAAGGGACGCTTGTAGTTCTTGTGTGCGCGGTTCCGGGCGCTGCCGGGCTGTCCGACGTTGATCCCCATGCCGGGGCGTGAGAAATTGGCGTCACCCGCGATCTTGCTGAGGCTGATGCCTTCGGGGATCTTGAGCCGGTAGTCGGAAATCTTCTCGATGTCGGCGAAAATGGTCTCGTCAGCCACGCTGTCTTTGTTCCAGATCAGATACTGCTGGCGCATGTAGATGGCCAGGGCCCGGATCATTTCGGTCTTGACCTCGCCATCCGGCTGCTCGCAGAGCAGATTGATGATGCTTTCGATATTCCGTCCGTAATGGAAGGCCTTGATCCGGGTCCCTTTCATCGGGATGGGGACGGGGGCCGTGGCAAACTCCTCGGCGACGGGGCAGGGATAGGGGGCGTCCACGTCCAGGTCATAGCCGGCGATCATGTAGAGATGGTCCCACAGCTTGTGCTCGAAGTTGTCCTGGCTGTGCACCTGCGGATTAAGCAGTTCCATGACCTTGACCACGGCGCGGGCCTGTTCGGTCCGCTTGGCCTTGTCGGGGATCGCCTTCAGCTGCTCGACCATCTTGAGGACGTTGCGTCCGTATTCGGGCATCGCCAGCCGTTCCCGGGAAGTATTGTAATCCAATGTATGGGAGAGTTCGTTTTGATCCATAGTCTTATCAGAAGAATGATGAATTACAAAGATAGTGTTTTTCGCGGAAATCCCATTATCTTGCCTGAGCCGCAAAACCTTCGGACATCCAGGTCCCGCCGGCCATGATCAGGTATCCCTCGATGTCCGGCCTGGACTCGATCAGTTCGCGCGCCTGTTCCGGTCCGATGACCATACAGGCGGTTGCAAGGGCGTCTGCTTCGGCTCCGGTCGGTGCGACGATGGTTGCACTCAGCAGATCATGCGTAACCGGATAACCGGTCCGGGGATCGATGGTATGCGCGTATTTCCTGCCGTCCTTGATATAGAATTTCCGGTAGTTGCCGGAAGTGACGATGCCGCAGGCTCCGCCGTCCGACTGCCAGATGCCGTTGATGTCCTGTCCGGGGGTATCGTTGCCGTCCGTGGGGTTGTCCACGCCGATGGTCCAGCCTTTCCCGGCGGGGTTGAGTCCTTCGCAATAGATTTCACCGATGTCCACCAGCATGTCGTGGATGCCGAGCGAGTGGAGGTATCCGGCGACTACGTCGCAGGTATAACCTTGGGCGATCGCGTTGAAATTCAATTCTTTCTCCGATTCGCAGGCGGCCAGCGCAGCCGATACGCGTCCGGGGTCCGGAAGGCTGTCGGTCGTGAACCCGAAGCCCCAGATGTCGAAGAGGGGAGCGGCCGCTACGTTGAAGGCTCCTCCGGTCTCTGCCTTGTATCGTTCCGAGAGGGCGCGGATTTCCTGGAAATACCGGTCCGGTACGATGTCCTCTCCTGCATTGTAGCGGCTCAGCAGGGAATTCTTGTTGTAGCCGGACAGGCTGAAATCAATGGCGACGAGCAGGGAATCGATCGCGGCCCCGATTTCCTCTTTGGGCGTGGAGACGCCGGTCAGGTCCGCCTTGACCGTATAGACTCCTCCCTGGGCGTAGCCGCTGAAAACGGCATATCCGCCCTGCCGGCAGGCGGACAGGAAACAAAGGCAGATCAGAATCGTAGGAAAAAGTTTGCAGTTCATCACTTCGGCAAAGTATTTGTACAAAGTTAGCGGTTTTTCGCGCAAAAATGCGCATATTTGCAAATTGTAAAGTGGAAAATATGAACTTATATAAATGGCTTGTTCCGGCTGTCCTGGCCGTCGGTTTCGTGTTGCTGGCCGGGTGCAAGAAGGAAGAAGAAACGGAATATGATTCCCTGACCGGGACCCTCCACCTTTCGCTGCCGGAGTATGTCGAGCCGGGATTCACCAAGACTTTCATGATCGATACGATGATGACGGTCTCGCGTGCGGACGGCGGCACCATCGGCTACCGCTTTGTCGATCCGGATACCGGCGAGCCCGATACGCTGGTGACGGCCGACGGCGTGATCAAGAAGCATTACTATACGTTCACGGCCGCCAACAAGACGGCGAGCCAGACCCTTGTTTTCTCTGCCTTCACGGCTGAGGATGCACCCTATTACGGAACTTCTGCCTACGGTCCCTTTACCATCGTGCGTCCCGGTGTCGGCGGGAACGCTTCCATCACCAAATTCGACACCAGGCATTCCCCGATTCCGTTCGTGGACCTGCGGGACCTGCGCAGCTACTACGTCACCGAGATCGGCGACAAGATGTGGATGCGCCAGAACCTGGCCTGGACGGGGGCCGGCAGGCCGTACCATCTCTGCGAGGCGATGACGGACGTTTTCGGCCGCTATTATACCTGGGAAGAAGCGAAAAACGCCTGCCCGGAGGGCTGGCACCTGCCTGCCGATGCGGAATGGACGGCCATGATGACGGGTGCAGAGCCCGGCAAGGACCTGCACGGCCTGGCGGGCAAGGTGATGGCGGACCTGTATTTCAACGGTACCAAGATGTGGGAATACTGGCGCGAAGTGTCCATTACGGATGACTTTTTCCTTTCCGTGATGCCGGTGGGTTATGCCACCATCGGCGAAGGAGAATACAGCTTTGACGGCCTGTACTCTTATGCTGCGTTCTGGACGGCGGATGAGGAGGGGGATTATGCCATCTGCCGCTATATCTATCACAGCAAGGACATCGTTTACCGCGGCAAAATGTCCAAGACCGGCTTTGCCGCTTCCGTGCGCTGCGTCCTCGATATGGACTAGAGCGAGGCGACCGTCTTCAAGAAAGAAATCAGGATCTGGCCGAGGGTATCGGCCAGATTTTTTATTGCCCCGGGACAACCTGGCAGCAGGGCGGGCAGTGCGCAGAGGAGGAAGGCTTCGGTCAGGGGCAGCGCACCGAGGTTGGTCAGCAGAAAATAGCGGGGGAAGCTGTGGAAATGTATCCAGGCCAGCGGGGCCGTGAAAACCTGGCAGGCGAGGGTCAGCGATATGCCGTTCCAGATCCGCCGGACCGGGTCCCGGCGCGATCCCGGCGGATACCACGCTTCCAGGCGGGGATAGACCAGCAGGATGCCGAGCATGGCGAGGTAGGAGAGCTGGAAACCGGGACTGCGGATGACGGCGGGAGCGACGGCCAGCTGGACCGTCAGTGCCGCGCAGAAGATGTTGAGCGGCCGGCGTCTTCTTCCCGGGAAGAGCCGGGCGGCCTCGTTCAGGCAGATAAACAGGAAGGCCCGGACCAGCGAGGGCGGTGCCCCGGTCATCGCGAGGTAGAAAGCCGAAGCGCCGATGCCGGCCGCACTGCGCAGGTACAGGGCTCCCCGGCTTTTCCCCAGGATGGAAAGGCCTTTTTGCAGGATACCGTAGAGGATGCCCAGATGCAGTCCGGACAGGGCCAGGATGTGTGAGGCCCCGGCCGTCCGGAAGGCTTCGACGGTCGGGCGGTCCAGTCCTCCGCGCCGTCCGGTCAGCAGGGCGTTGAGCAGTGCCGTCGTACTCCCGTGGGGAAAAGCTGCGTTTTCGATGCTGCACGTCAGGGCGGAGAGGGCTTTCCCGGCCAGTTC
Organism: Bacteroidales bacterium; assembly: GCA_024681565.1. GTDB lineage: Bacteria > Bacteroidota > Bacteroidia > Bacteroidales > UBA932 > Cryptobacteroides. The sequence continues at coordinate 16,332 of JAILAO010000045.1, read as the reverse complement.
CGCCTCCGGCGGAGGCGCATACGAAACGGCGGCGCCCGCCGAGCAAAGCAGCCCCAGCAGAAAATATAGCCCGACAAACGTTCCGGTCCTTCCGCCGGGCCGGAAAGCCAGGCACAGGAGGCCGGCCGCCGCGAGACAGGAGCCCCCGGCGACGGCCCAAAGCGCATCGCTCCCGGGCGGCAATAACGCCGCCGTCACCACTCCTGCTGAAAAAGGGATTGAAATCGCCACGATGTCCTTCTCCACGACCATTTCAATCGAATTTTTGCCAAAATACGCATTATTTCTTAAATTTGCGTGATTTAGCATTCATAACCAATTCAAATATGATCATCCTTGTTATCAATTGCGGAAGTTCTTCTGTGAAGTACCAGTTGCTCGACATGAAGAACGATGACGTCTATGACCTTCTGGCCAAGGGCCTGGTCGAGAAAATCGGCCTGCCCGACGGCTGCCTCACCCACAAACCGACCGGCAAGGAGCCGTATACCGTCACCCAGCCCATCCCGGACCACAAGGTCGGCATGAAGCTCGTCCTCGATGCCCTGGTAGATCCGGAGCACGGCGTGCTTTCCAGCTTCGATGATATCGAGGCGGTCGGTCACCGCATCGTGCAGGGTGCGGATTTCTTCTCCGGGAGCACCCTGGTCGATGAAGACGTGCTCAAGAAGATCGAGATCTGCTGCGATTTCGCTCCGCTGCACAATCCGGCGCACCTGCTCGGTATCGACGCCATCTCCCACGTCCTGCCGGACGTGCCGCAGGTCGTGACCTTCGACACGGCTTTCCACCAGACCATGGAGCCGTACGCCTATATGTATGCCCTGCCTTACGAGTATTATGAGAAATACCGCGTCCGCCGCTACGGTGCCCACGGTACCTCCCATCAATATGTCTCCCAGCGCGGCGCCAGGCTGGCCGGTCTGGATCTCGAGCATTCCAAGATCATCACCTGCCACCTCGGAAACGGCAGCTCCGTGACCGCCATCAAGGACGGCAAGGTCGTGGATACCTCCATGGGCTTCACCCCGCTCGAGGGCATGATCATGGGCACCCGCTGCGGCAACATCGACGCCAACATCATTCCGTACATCATGAAGAAGGAGAACCTCACTCCGGACGAGATGACCACGGTGATGAACAAGAAGAGCGGTTTCCTCGGCCTGTCCGGCAAGAGTTCCGACCTCCGGGACATGGATGCCGCCGCCAAGGCCGGCGACCAGCGCGCCAAGATCGTGCTCAAGAAACTTACCTATGACACCATCAAGAACGTCGGTGCCTATATCGCCGAGATGAACGGCGTGGACCTCATCGTCTTTACGGCCGGCATCGGCGAGAACAATCCCCGCCTGCGCCGCCACATCTGCGAGAACCTCTCCTACATGGGCGTCAAGATCGACGCCGACGCCAACGACGAAGCCCGCAGCTCCGAGACCATCATCTCCGCTCCCGATTCTACCGTCAAGGTGGCCCTCATCCCGACCAACGAGGAGCTGGTCATCGCCCGCGATACCATGCACATCGTTTCTGAACTCGAAAACTAAGCAAATCACCGCAATATGTCCCTTATTGACCAGATCGTAGCGCGTGCCAAATCCAACCGGCAGCGCATCGTGCTCCCGGAGTCCTTCGAGGAGCGCACCATCACGGCGGCTGACCGCGCCCTCGCGGACGGTCTTGCCGACATCATCCTCATCGGCAACCGCGAAAAAGTGCTCGCGTATGCAGCTGAACTCGGCCTGAAGAATATCGACAAGGCCACCATCATCGATCCCGAGACCAGCGAGAAGACGGAAGAGTACGCCCAGCTCCTGTTCCAGCTCCGCCAGAAGAAAGGCATGACGATCGAACTGGCCCGCAAGACGGTCCTCGATCCCCTGTATTTCGGCTGCCTCATCATCAAGAGCGGCGATGCCGACGGCCAGATCAGCGGTGCCCTCTCCACCACCGGTGAGACCCTGCGTCCGGCCCTGCAGATCATCAAGTGCTCTCCCGGCATCACCTGCGTGAGCGGTGCCATGCTGATGATCACCCAGACCCCGCAGTACGGCGAGAACGGTGTGCTGGTCATCGGCGATGTCGCCGTGACCCCGGCCCCGGACGCCAACCAGCTGGCCCAGATCGCTGTCTGTACGGCACAGACCGCCAAGAGCGTAGCCGGATTCGAGGATCCGCGCGTGGCCATGCTTTCGTTCTCCACCAAGGGATCCGCCAAGCATGAGGTTGTGGACAAGGTCGTCGAGGCCCTGGCCCTGGCCAAAGAACTGGCACCCGATCTCAAGATCGACGGTGAACTCCAGGCGGATGCCGCCCTCGTTCCGTCCGTCGGCAAGAAGAAGGCCCCCGGTTCCGAGATCGCCGGCAACGCCAATGTCCTGGTGTTCCCGAACCTCGAAGTCGGCAATATCGCCTACAAACTGGTGCAGCGTCTCGGCAATGCCGACGCCATCGGCCCTATCCTCCAGGGTATCGCCCGTCCGGTCAATGACCTCAGCCGCGGCTGCTCCGTGGATGATGTCTATAAGATGATCGCCATCACCGCCTGCCAGGCCATGGATGCCAAATAGGCTGGACCCGGAATCTGAAAAAGGGGATCCGCACAGGCGGGTCCCCTTTTTTGTCCGTCCGGTCCGGTCCCTACATCTGCTTGAGCGAAGAACCGCGGCTGATGTTCTGGTTGGTGATGCGGAAGCCGGCCCCTGCTTTATAGTGGCAGGTCGAGGCGCCGCTGAGTCTGACGGCCATTTCTTTCTGGACATTGACCATGGCTTTGGCAGCTCCAGAGAGGGTGATCTTTGCCTGGCCGGCCGGTGCGTCGCTGGCGTGGATCTTGGCAGCCCCGGAGCCGTTCAGCTCCAGTTCATCTGCGGATCCTTTCCAGTGGATATTGGCAGCGCCGCTGGCTTCGAGTTCCATCTTGCTGACCTGGCTGTCCAGGGTCAGCTTGGCGGCTCCGGAGAGCTCCAGGTCGACCGAGGCCAGGGTCCCCGGTTTGAGACCGGTGTCCAGGCTGCCGGCGGCCGCCCCGGAGAGTTCGATGTCCAGTTCGGAGAAGCTGCCCTTCAGATTGAATTTGGCTGCCCCGTTGCAGCGGATCTCCGCTTCGCGGGTTTCGATGACCAGGCCTTTCAGGTTGCTGGCGCCGCTCATCTTGAGTTCGAATTCCTTGCCTGCCGGGAAGAGAACGTCCCCGGCGTTGAGCTTGGCTGCACCGGACAGGTCGAGTCCGCGCAGGGTCGGCATCGATACGGAGGCCCGTACATCGTTTCTCCCGCTCGTTTCCAGTTTGCGGCGGATGTCGAGCGGAAGTTCCTTGAGATTCAGTTTCAGTTTTCCGTCTCGGACCGTGACGTCCAGATACGGGACGAGGTAGTCCGGTGCTTCGACGATGACGGAGAATTTGGACGAACGGCTGAGTTCGACGCTGTACACGAAAGAAGCGCTGAGCTCGTCGAATCCGCTGAGACGGTATTCTTTGGTTTCGGTCTTGGCGCCTGCAGGATCCGTTGCAACCGGGGAGGCGGAGAGGGTGAGGGTGGCTATGAGAGACACGGCCAGGAAGGTGAAGATCTTTTTCATTTATCGTATGTATTTGAATTTTTTTGCGCCGGCGAGCAGCTCGCCATAATAATCCTTCAGGATGCGGGCCTGTTCCCGTCTGGAGAGCTCGTCCGGTAACTGGACGAAGAGGGGGGCTTCTTCTTCCGTCATCGCCTGCAGGGATGCATCCCAGGCCGCGCTGTCGTCTGCGGGGACGTGGCCGTAGAGTTCTGCGACCTGGCCCATGTAAGCCATATAGATGGCTTCCGGGTCGTTCCCGGCGCCCCGGAAGGGATCGCCGGGACGGATTACGAGCAGCACGGCGGCGAACAGGGCCAGGGCATAGGCCAGGGCCCGGTGGTCCCGGGTCCGGAAAAAGCCCGACAGGGCGGAAAAACGTTCCGGGGCGGACGGGGCGGTCCCGGTCCGGACGGTGTCCAGACGCGCGAGGAAGCGTTCTTCGTGACCCGGTGCCGGTTCCTGCGTGTCGAAGGCAGCGGCATTCGTGCGGATGAATTGTTCAAGTTCGCTCATATCTCTACCTGTTTTAAAAGGTCGATCAGTTTGCTGCGCCCGCGGGAATAGAGCGAGCGGAGCGTGGTTTCTTTTTTTCCGGTCAGGCCGGCGATCTCCGTATAGTCGAGTCCTTCGAGGAGGACGAGGTTCAGAACGAGCCGGTAGGGGTCCGGTACCTGTTCCATGGCAGTCCGGATCCGCGCCAGGTCGGGCAGGGGAATCTGGGGATCTTCGTCTTCGCGGGGGACTTCCCGGGCATATTCTTCCAGGAATCCGTCCCGGCGGTGCCGTTCCCGGAGCCGGTCGATGGAGGCCCGGATGCAAGTGCGTGCCAGCCAGGCGGAAATCTGTCCCTGCGAGGCGAAATCACGGTCGTGGGAGACGAACTTGAGGATGGTGTCATGCATCACTTCTTCCGCCTCGTCCGGGTCCCGGAGGATCCGCCAGGCGATGTTGTACAGCCGCCGGTGGTGTGCTCCGTAGAATTCCGTGATTTCCTGTCGTGTCATCTTTTCTGGACGTTTTCCATCTATAAAACGAAAAACGAACCGGATTGTTGCAAGCCGGTTCGTTATTTTTCGAAGAAACTGAAGTGTACGCGACCGTAGGTCTTCTCTTTCTTGAAGAAAGGATGGTCCCGGAAAGAGTGTTCGTCGCCGTGCTCCAGGATGAAATAGCAGCCCGGATGGAGCAGGTCCCGCGAGAGAACCTTGTCGGGGATGGTCTCCAGGCCGTCCAGCGCGTAGGGCGGGTCTGCAAAGATGATGTCGAATTTCTCCCGGCAGATGGGCAGGAAGTCGAAGACGTTGGCATGGACGGCCGTGACGTTGTCCAGTCCCAGCCGGCTTGCTTCGCGGCGGATGAACGAAGCGTGTTCCCGGTTCATCTCGATGCAGTAGACACGGGCGGCGCCCCGGGAGGCGAATTCATAGGAGATGGCCCCCGTGCCGCCGAACAGGTCGAGGACCTGCAGGTCTTCGAATTCGTATTCGTTGCCAAGTACGTTGAAAAGACCTTCCCGGGCGAAATCCGTGGTCGGCCGTGCCCCATATCCCATCGGGGGTTGGATGGGTTTTCCCTTGAGCCGTCCTCCGATGATTCTCATAGATGGACGACAGACTTGAAATAGCGGTACAGGGACATTTCTTCCTCGGCATTCAGTTCTGTCCGCCAGCAGATGGTCGAGAACTCCGGATTGAGCTGCAGCGAGTTCAGGGAGAGGAAGATATAATATTCGGCGGTGGTGAAATCCATGGCCTGGAAGCTGTTGGCCAGCAACAGGCTCTTGCCCTGGGCGACAGCCAGGAACAGGCGGTCACCGATCCGGCTGCAGAGGATTTTGTTGTATTCCGGGCAGTCGGGCAGCTGCATCAGGAGCTTGTAGATTTCCGGTGTATCAACAACGCTGTCCCCGTCTTGCGTATAGACGAGGACAGCGTCGTATTGGGGGATGTCGAGATGTCCGACGTTCTGTCCTTCCTTCAGGTCAGTCACTTCTGCCAGTGCTTCACGCGCTGACGCAGGGCTGAAGAAGTGGGAAGGGACAAGCGTGAACACTACTCCCAGTTACCTGCGTTGTTGTTCGGGGCGGTGATGGAACCGACCTGCAGACCTTCGTAGCGGTTGAGGTCGCGGCTCTCAGCATTCAGGTTGATGATGAGCTGCTTGTCCATGCCTTTGAGGAGGGACTTCCAGGGGATGCGGGCCTCGAAGAGGGGAACGGGCACGCCGGATACCATCTTGGTGGTAGCTTCCATCTGGATGGGCTCCTTGCCGGAGAACGGGATATACTTGAGGGAGTCGATGCTGAAATCGGTACGGCCGTTGAACAGGGTGTCGCGCACCGGAATCTTGGTGATGGTGGAGAACACGACTTTCTGTCCGGCTTCATATGCGGCCTGGAGCTTGGCAGTCAGCTGATCGGGTTTAAGTTTCTTGTTGGCCTTCTTGATGGCCTCGGTGTTGGTAACGGCCAGGGAGTCGTCCATGGAACCGATCTGCATGACGATTTCCATCTCGCCGTTGTCATAGAACTGCTTCAGGGAATCGACGGAGGAGTTGAACTTGCCCGTGACGGACTTGTAGGCAACCTGAAGGGTACGGATGTCCTTGAGACGCTGTACGGCGACTGCCTGGCGGGAGGCCTTCTCCTTGTTGAAGTTGACCGGCTGCATGATGTTGCTGTAGAGCAGATACGCCAAACCGCAAATGCCGGCGAAAAGGAGAACTTCAACGATAATCTTAACTGCTTTGTTCATTTTATTGGTTAGTTTATTTGATTTCCAAAGTCCCACAAAGTTATGAAAATGATTTATCAAATGCAATATTCTTATTAAATTTGCGGAAGTTTTTTTGGAAGCCTGTCTATGCTTGTTTCTTTGGAAATCGGACGTTTGGAGACCCTCTTCGCCGGTGCGGAGCGGGTTGCCATCGCCGTGCATACGCATCCCGACGGGGATGCGCTCGGGAGCGGCATCGCGCTGCTGGAATATTTCCGGCGGTGCCGGGGTGCCGAAGCGCGCCTGCTGCTGCCCGACGCCGCCCCCGCCTCCCTGGATTTCCTGATGCCCGGGGACGGTGTCATCGATGCTGCCCGGGACGGGGATGCCGCGCTGGCCTGGCTCGCTTCCTGCGACCTGGTCGTTTGCCTGGACATGAACGGTTTCGGACGGGCGGAGGGACTGGAAGCGCCGTTGCGCGCAAACCCTTCCCGCAAGATCCTGATCGACCATCATCTGCATCCGGACCGCGAGGCGTTCGACCTCGTTTTCAGCGAGACGGAGATTTCCTCCGCGAGCGAACTGCTCTATCAGCTGCTGCTGGCCCTGCCGGGCATCGGCTCGGCCGACCGGCTTCCCCTGCAGGTGCTCACGCCGCTGCTGGCCGGCATGACCACGGATACCAACAATTTCGCCAATTCGGTCTATCCGTCCACGCTCAGGATGGCTTCCGAACTGCTGGCTGCCGGTGTGGACCGGGACGCCCTGCTGGACCGGTTGTACCAGCGCTACCGGGAGAACCGTTTCCGGGCGATGGGGGCCTGTCTCGCGGAGCGGCTGACCATCACGCCCGACGGGGTGGCGTATGCCGTCCTGGACCGCTTGTTCCTGGAGCATTTCGCCCTGCAGGAAGGCGAAACCGAAGGCTTCGTCAACCTCCCGCTCGGCATCGCGCAGGTGCGCATGAGCCTGCTTTTGCGCGAAGCGGACGGACATTTCCGGGTGTCGATCCGTTCCAAGGAGGGGGTCTCCGCCAACCTTCTGGCTTCCGGGGCCTTCCATGGCGGCGGTCACGAACGGGCCGCCGGCGGCAAACTCTATTTCCCCCAGGATATCCCTGCGCCGGAGTCGGCGGCAGCATATATAGAAACCGTGACGGCACGATTTATGCGGAATACAGCGCCGTCCGAACCCAGATAAGTATGAAGAAAACCACCCTATATCTTGCACTTGCGGCGATGGCCGTGTGCGGTTGTGCCAAAACTCCGGTCGCCGGTCTGAACGATTCGGCGAAGCTTTATTTCGATTCGTGGATGCACGTGAATTACCCGGATGCCCAGAAGACGGCCCTGGGTGCATATGTACTGAAAGAGACGCCCGGTACGGGCACGCAGGCCGGCAGTTCCGACACCTATCCCTACCTCCGGGTCGAGTATGTCATGTGGGACCTGGAGTGGCAGGTCGGAGCCACGACTTCTGAAGAACTGTGCAAGCAGATGGGAACGTACAGTCCCAACGACTATTACGGACCCGAGATCTGGGCCTGGAGCGGCAATGCCCTGACCGCCGGGTTGGAAGAGGCGGTTTCCTCGATGCGGGTCGGCGGGTCGAAACAGTTCATCGTGCCCGGCTGGCTGCAGACGACCGAACGCTACGATAGCGAGCAGGGGTATCTCGACAACGTGTCCGGCAGCGCGGCGATCTATGAAGTCAAGCTCCTCGAACTGATCACCGATATCAAGAAATGGGAGACCGATTCCATCGGCAGTTACATCTCCAGGAACATCCCCGGCAAAGCCCTCGCGGATTCGCTCAAATACGGCTTCTATTATTTCGAAAGCACACCGCCTTCTACGGGGAAAACCTTCAGCTCCGATACGACGGTCTATATCAACTACATCGGCCGTCTGCTGAACGGCAAGGTGTTCGACACCAATGTCAAGGACAGCGCCAAGTTCTACGGGATCTACTCCGCGTCGAGAACCTATGAGCCGGCGGCGGTCTCCATCACCAAGGGGGAAAACGACGAGTTTTCCGTTACGATGAGTTCCTCCTCGGTCATCAACGGGTTCCGGGACACCATCCTGCAGATGGGGCCGTATGCGAAGGGCATGTCGGTGTTCTATTCAACCCTCGGTTACGGGAGTTCCGGATCCGGATCGAACATCCCGGGCTACTCTCCGCTGCGTTTTGATATCGAGATCGTGAACAAATCCTAGTCGGGATGGCAGCCCTCTCAGGTGCGGCCCCGACCGAACTCGGAACCCGCAAAATAGGAACCCTGCTCCGGCAATATGCGGTCCCGGGCATCATCGCCCAGACGGCCGCATCCCTGTACAACATGGTCGACAGTATCTACATCGGCCATATTCCCGGTGTCGGTTCGGCCGCCATCAGCGGTCTGGCGGTCACTTTCCCGCTGATGAACCTCTCCGCCGCCATGGGCACGCTGGTCGGGGTCGGTGCGATGACGCTCATCTCCGTACTGCTGGGACAGCGCAATTATGAAGCGGCCCAGAAGGTGCTTTCCAACGTGCTTACGCTCAACGTGATCATCGGAATCATCTTCTCGGTGCTGACCCTGTCGTTCCTGGATCCGATCCTGCGTTTCTTCGGTGCCAGCGACAACACGCTTCCGTTTGCCCGGGACTACATGTTCATCATCCTGCTGTGCAATGCGTTCACGCATCTCTACTTTGGCTTCAACGGGCTCATCCGTGCTTCCGGACATCCCCGGGTCGCGATGAACCTGACCCTGTTCACGGTCATCTCCAACGCCATCCTGGATCCCGTCTTCATCTTTGTGTTCGGCATGGGGATCCGCGGTGCGGCACTGGCTACGGTCATCTGTCAGCTGATGGCGCTGTGTTACACCCTGTATTTCTTTTCTGACAAATCCCGCCTGCTGCATTTCACCCGTCCGGTCTTCCAGCTGGACTGGCGTGTGGCCCGGCAGTCGCTGGCGATCGGCATCGGCCCCTTCCTGATGAATGTGGCCGCTTCGATGGTGGCCCTGTTCATCAACCAGCAGCTGGGGAAATACGGGGGAGACCTGGCGATCGGGGCCTATGGCATCGTCAACCGGCTCACGATGCTGTTCGTGATGATCAACATGGGATTCAACCAGGGGCTGCAGCCGATAGCGGGTTACAACTACGGAGCCCGGCAGTACTCCCGGGTCAAGGAAGTGTTCATCCTGACGGCCAAATGGGAAGTGCTTGTCACCACGCTCTGCTTCCTGATGTCGGAATTGATACCGCGTACGGCGGTCGGCCTGTTTACCAATGATCCGGAACTGATCGACATGGCGGCCCGGGGCCTGCGCATCATGAACTGCGGCTTCGCCCTGGTCGGTTTCGGCATGGTCACGGGCAACTTTTTCCAGTGTCTGGGGATGGTCCGCAAGTCCATCTTCCTCTCGCTGTCGCGGCAGTTGCTGTTCCTGCTTCCGCTGATCTACACCCTGCCGCTCTGGCTCCGCGAGACGGGAGTCTGGATCAGTTTCCCGATTTCCGATTTATTGAACGTCCTCATTTCCGCCATTTTCATCATCCGGCTTTTCCGCAAATTCGACCGGCTCCAGGATGGCGAGAATGCGGATATCCTTGGCAGTACCATCCCGTCATAGTCTTATGGAGAAACACATCCTCATCAACATCGGCCGGCAGTTCGGCGCCGGAGGCAAAGGGGTTGCCGCCGCGTTGGGCGAGCGCCTGGACATCCCGGTATATGACAACGAATTGCTGCAGAAAGCAGCGGAGGAGAGCGGGTTCAGCCCGGCTTTTTTCAAGAAAAGCGACGAGCGCAGACGGCTCTGGCGTTTCGGGAACCTGTTCGGTCTGAACCGGGTCAGTTCCTATGCGACTTCCGCCATTGACGGGACGGAACTTTTTAAATACCAGAGCGAGGCCATCCGGGATATCGCCCGGCAGGGGAACGCCATTTTCCTGGGACGGGCCTCGGATTATATCCTGCGGGACATGGAATGTCTGGACGTGTTCATCTGTGCTCCGCTCAAGGACCGTGTCTCCCGGGTCTCCGAGCGCTCGGGCATGAGCCGGGAAGAGGCTGAGAAATACATCCTCAAAAAGGAGAAGGCGCGGGCGGATTACTACAATTTCTTTACCTTCGGCAACTGGGGAGTCGCTTCCAATTACGATCTCTGCGTGGATTCTTCGATGCTCGGCATCGAAGGCACGGCGGATTTCATCATCGATTTCGGCCGTCGCACCGGCCTGCTTTAACTAGATGCTGAAATTGTGATAGTGCGGGCCGAAGCGTTCGAAGGCCTGCCGGTCGAGCATTTCCCGGTCGTCCGGATGCGCAATGCCGATCATCAGCTTGGCGCGTTCCTGCAGACTCTTGCCGTAGAGACAGACCGAACCGTATTCCGTCACGATCCATTGGGCGTCCGCCCGGGGCGTCACTACGCCGGCACCCGGCTTGAGTTCAGCGACGATCTTGTTCTGCCCCTTGAGGGTACGGGAAGCGAAGGCCGTGATGCTCTTGCCGCCTTCGGACATCTTGGCTCCCTTGACAAACTCGAGCTGCCCGTCGGTGCCGCTGAAGATGCCCGTGCCGATGGAGTCGGCACTGATCTGGCCGGTGAGATCCACTTCCGTGGCGGAATTGATGGCTTTCATTTTGGGGTTCTGGCAGATGACCCAGGGGTCGTTGACGTACTTGATGTCCCGCATCAGCACGTCGGGGTTGTGGTCAATGAACGAATAGACATCCTGCGACCCGAGCAGGAAGGAGGCCACGACCTTGCCGTTGTCGATTTTCTTGTTGGAGCCGTCGATGACGCCCGCCTTGATCAGGCGGAGCAGGCCGTCGGCGAACATTTCGGTGTGCAGACCGAGGTGTTTGTGCCCGCCGAGCTGGGCGGCCAGGGCGTTCGGCAGGGCGCCGATTCCCATTTGGATGCAGTCTCCGTCCTCGACGAGCGCCGCGCAGTTCTTGCCGATGAGAACTTCGGTCGGAGTCGGCTCGGCGAAGCGGGCCGTCACGAGCGGCGTGTCATCCTGGACGAGATAATCGAATTTTTCCAGCGGGACCAGGTCGCCGTACGCAAAGGGGACGTTGGGGTTGACCACTCCGATGACAAGGTCCGCGCTTTCGATGGCGGCGACGGAGCAGTCCACGGAGGTGCCGAGACTCACGCGGCCCTGTCCGTCCGGCAGGGACACGTTGACGAGGGCCGCCCCGAGGGGGATGTAGCGCTCGCGGTAAAGTTTCTGGCTCTCGCCCAGGTGGACCGGCAGATAGTCCGCATAGCCGGCGTTGACGTTGGCGCGGACATTGGGTCCGACGAAGAAGCCCTGCTCGAAGAAGATCCCTTCGTAACGCGGCTCGCTGTAAGGAGCGGGACCTTCCGTATGGAAATGGTGGAAGTGCAGGTCCGTCACATCTCCCGCGTCCGCCCGCCGGCACAGGGCCTGGATCAGAATGTGCGGCACGCTGGCGACACTGCTGAGGTGGACGTGGCAATGGGAAGGGATGTGGCTGACCGCCTCGTCGGCTGATACGAAGTTCAGGGGCTTCATGTCGAATAATATTGTTATTTTTGCGGTGCAAATGTAGCAAATATTTCCATGCATACCAAAGAAGAAAAGCTCGCAGCCTTCGGCCGGCTGCTGGACACGATGGACGCCCTTCGCGAGAAATGCCCCTGGAACGCCGCCCAGACGATGGAGACCATCCGCCCGATGACGGAGGAGGAGGTCTATGAACTGAGCGACACCATCCTCAAGGGGGACCGGCCGGGGACGGCCAAGGAGATCGGAGACCTGCTTTACCACCTCGTCTTCTATGCCCGCATCGGGCAGGAAGAGGGAAGTTTCGACATCGCGGATTCCCTGGACAAGGTGGTGGACAAGATGGTTTTCCGTCATCCGCACGTCTTCGGCCCGGACGCCGGCAAACCTACTTCCGCCAAGGAGATCGCCGACACCTGGGAACTTGTCAAGGCCAGGGAGAAAGACGGCAACAAGACCGTGATGTCCGGCATCCCGGACGCGATGCCCGCGGTCCTCAAGGCCCTGTCGATGCAGGAAAAGGCACTGGGCTGCGGTTTCGACTGGGAGCAGAAAGAAGATGTCTGGGACAAGGTCGTCGAAGAATTGGGGGAAGCGCGCGAGGCCTGCGGCGAACAGGACCTGCGCCACATGGAGGAGGAGTTCGGAGACCTGCTCTTCGCGGTCATCAATGCCGCGCGGCTCTACGGAGTGGATCCGGAGGCGGCGCTCAGCGGCAGCTGTACCAAATTCCGCCGCCGTTTCACTTACCTGGAAGAGCAGACGCTGAAAAAAGGACGCAGGCTCACCGACATGACCCTGGCGGAGATGGACGCGGTCTGGGACGAGGGCAAGGCGAAGGGTTTGTGATGCCGCTGCCGGGCAGACGTTTTTATTATCCCGGGAAATTATTACCTTTGTAAACTATACCAAAGCAGATTCCGACATGGCCGCCTATCAAGTCCACGAAGTCCAGAACCGCAAGGATCTCCTGCAGTTCATCCAGTTCCCGGATGAACTGTATCAGGTCTGTCCCCAATATGTCCCGGCCCTGCACAGCGAGCAGGTCCGTGCCCTGACCCGCGTGGCTCCGCTCAGATACTGCAGCCGCAAACTCTGGCTGGTCCGGGACGGAGATCGGGTGGTCGGACGCATCTGCGCGATGGTCAATCCGCGCTACAACGAACTGTATGGATGCAGGCGCGCCCGTTTCGGCTGGTTCGACTGCATCAAGGACATCGAGGTGGCACGCCTGCTCATCGGGACGGCCGAGGCCTGGGCGAAGGAGCAGGGGATGGACGAGATCCACGGCCCGCTCTACTACAACTCTTTCGGCAAGCAGGGCATGCTCGTCGAAGGCTATGAGAACACCCCTCCGTTCAACTGCCTCTACAACTTCCCGTATTACAACGACTTCGTCAAGGAACTGGGTTACGAGAAGGAGTGCGACTGGCTTCAATACAAGATGGTCGCGAACCACGGGGTGCCCGACAAGGCCCGCCGGGTGTCCAAGCTGGTCAAGGAGCGTTACAACCTCCATTTCGGAAGCATCTCGAAAATGAAGAAGGACAAGGAGGAGGTGCGCAAGTTCTTCCGTGTCTATAACGAGAGTTTTTCCAGGACGGTCATGAATTTCGTCCCGCTGACGGACGAGGAGATCGAGGAAGAGGCCGCTTCCGTGATGCCCTTCATCTCGGACAAGGCCTGCGGCCTGCTTCTGGACGAGAACAACGAGATCGTGGGCTTCGGCATTTCGTTCCCGAGCCTTTCCGAGGCGCTCAAGAAAGCGAAAGGCAAGCTCTTCCCGCTCGGGTGGTGGTATCTGTGGCGCGCGATGCGCGATTACGAGATCACCGACCTGATGGCCAACGGCGTCGCCCCCAAGTGGCAGAACAAGGGTTTCTCCGCCGTGTATTACGAAGAAATGGCGGACAAGGCCCTCAAGATCGGCAACCGCTGGGCCATCTCCAACCCGCAGATAGAATCCAACAGCGCGGTCAATATCTGGAACAGCTATGAGCACGAGCCGTTCATGCGCCGCCGCTGCTACCTCAAGAAGATTTGACAATTATGGCAGACAACAATACCCTACTCGACAAAGTCCTTTCCCTCGAAGGGAAATTCCAGGCGCTCCAGGAGCAGCTCTCCAGCCCGGAGGCGATGGCGGACATGAAGAAATACGTCCAGCTCAACAAGGATTACAAGGAGCTGGAGCCGATCATCAAGGCCGGCAAGGAATATGAGAGAATGATGGACGACCTGTCGGCCGCCAAGGACATCCTCGTCAATGAAAAGGACGAGGAGCTCCGGGAGATGGCCCGGATGGAGATCTCCGAGATCGAACCCAAGATCCCGGAAATGGAGCAGAACATCCGTCTGCTGCTCATTCCGGCCGACCCCGACGACGGCAAGAACGCGATGGTCGAGATCCGTGGCGGTACCGGCGGTGACGAGGCGGCGATCTTTGCCGGCGACCTCTTCCGCATGTACCAGCATTTCGCGGAGCGTCGCGGCTGGAAACTGGAAGTCACCGACCAGGCTCCCGGCACGTCCGGCGGTTACAAGCAGATCGTCTTCAAGCTTTCCGGCAGTGACGGTGTCTATGGGGTGATGAAATACGAGTCCGGCGTGCACCGGGTCCAGCGCGTCCCCCAGACCGAGACCCAGGGCCGGATCCAGACTTCCGCCGCTTCCGTGGCGGTTTTCCCCGAAGCGGGCGAGTTCGATGTGGACCTGAGCTGGGATGACATCCGGCTTGACCTGTTCTGTGCTTCGGGCCCGGGCGGCCAGGGCGTCAATACGACCTACTCCGCCGTGCGCCTCACCCACATCCCGTCAGGCCTTGTGGTCCAGTGCCAGGAAGAGCGCTCCCAGCTCAAGAACAAGGACCGCGCCTTCGAGGAACTCCGGACACGTCTGTACAATCTGGAGCACCAGAAATACCTGGACGGTATCGCGGCCAAGCGCAAGACCATGGTCTCCACGGGCGACCGCTCCGCCAAGATCCGCACCTACAATTATCCGCAGGGCCGGGTCACGGACCATCGGATCAACTGGTCCATGTACAATCTCCCCGTCTTCATGGACGGAGATATCCAGGAGTGCATCGATCAGCTGCAGATCGCGGAGAACGCCGAGCGTCTCAAGGAAGCCGGCGAATAATTACTAGATTTTCCTGAACGCCAGACAGGCATTGTGGCCTCCGAATCCAAAGGAATCGGAAAGGCCCAGGCTGATGTCGGACTTGACGGCGGTATTGGGCGTATAGTCCAGATCGCATTCCGGGTCCGGGGCGTCCAGGTGGACGGTCGGCGGGATGACGCCTTCCTGGAGGGCGAGCACCGTGGCGACGGCCTCGACGGCGCCCGTGGCGCCGAACATATGGCCGTGCATCGATTTGGTGCTGCTGATGTGGCATTTGTAGGCGAAGTCCCCGAAAGCGACTTTGTAGGCCTTGGTCTCGGCGATGTCGTTGAGGATGGTCCCGGTGCCGTGGGCATTGATATAGACATTGTCCCGGGAAGGGTCGAATCCGGACTGCTCCAGGGCGATCCGGATGCATTCGGCCTGGGTGGTGGCGTCCGGGCGCGGGGCCGTGGCGTGGTAGGCGTCGCAGGTGCTGCCGTAGCCGGTCACTTCCGCGTAAATATGCGCTCCGCGGGCCTTGGCGTGCTCCATCTCTTCCAGGATCAGGATGGCGGAGCCGTCAGCCATGACGAATCCGCTTCGGTTTGCATTGAAGGGGAGGGAGGCGTATTGCGGGTCTTCCGCTTTCGTCAGCGCCTTGGCGTTGGCGAAGCCGGCGATGCCGATCGGGATGGTGCAGTGGTCGGTCCCGCCGGCGATGACCGCGTCGGTATAGCCGTGCCTGATCGCGCGGAACGCCTCGCCGATGGAATGGGTGGAGGTGGCGCAGGCCGTGACGATGTCGATACAGGAGCCCTGGGCGCCGAACTTGATGGCAATCTGGCCGCCGGCCATGTCGCTGATCATCGTCGGGACGAAGTTGGGGGAGATCCACTGTCCGGACGGATCCTCGAAGAACTTCTCCAGCTCCCGCTGGATGGTCTGGAAGCCGCCGATGCCGGAGCCGACATAAGTGGCCAGCCGGGCGGGGTCGATGTTTTCGCCGGAAACGAGTCCGGAATCCTGCATCGCCTGATAGGCGGAGGCCATGGCGAAGATGGTGAAAGGATCCTGTTTGCGGACGAACGGCTTGTCCATCCCGTAATCCTCGGGGTTGAAGCCCCGTACCATTCCGCCGATCTTGACGGCGAGGTTGTCCGTAGGATATTCCGTGATATAGTCGATTCCGCAGACACCGTTCTTCAGGTTGTCCCAAAAAGTCTTGACGTCGTTTCCGATGCAGGAGAGGACACCCAGTCCGGTCACAGCTACTCTTCTGTCCATAAGTTTCAAATTTTAACTGCGCAAAGGTAGTAAATTATTCTTATATTTGCAGTTCAACACCCGCGTTGCCAAGATGATCAAGCTCAATGACCCGCTGCCTCACTATCTGCTGGAGAAACGGCAGATCTGGA
>JAILAO010000038.1 GCA_024681565.1 Bacteroidales bacterium | reverse complement strand
CGTGTGCTTTTCGCCCATGCCCCGGATGGACGGCGGCAGGGCCGCAGCGGCCGCAAGGGCGTCCCGGTCCGTGAAGAGGACGGCCTGGTGCTGACGCGCGGGATGCACGCTACGCTCCCATCCGGTACCACAAAGCCCGTCACGGGCCCGGCACCGACCGCCAACCCGGCCTCCTGGGCCACCCACCTGTTCCGCTACGAGGACACCCCGCTCTCCGAAGTCCTGCAGGAACTCTCTGCCCAGTTCGGGCAGACTTATCGCACGGACCAGCCCGACCGGCGCCTCTCCGGCGAATTCGAAGGCACTGCGCCCGATGAGATCCTGAGTCTGATCGAAGAAGCGCTCGATCTCACAATCACACGCCAATAAACGACAACTATGAAAAAGATACTCGGCATTTTCCTGCTCGTACTGCATTTCGCAGTCATCAGCGCCGCGGCGCAGGAGTCCCTGTCCGGCCGCCTGGAGCGGCTCCGGGACCGCTACGGCATCCGTTTCGTCTATGACGCCGCGCTCAGCGCCGCCCTGGAGCAGCCGGCGGACACGCTTTCCCTGTCTGCAACCCTTCCGCTGGAAGAAGCGCTGGAGCGTTCGTTCTCCGGCAAGGGCCTCAGCTGGCAGGTCCGCGGCCGGAGCGTGGTGCTGAAGGCGGCCCCTGTCCGCCCGGCGGCTCCGCGCATCCGGCGCGTCACGCTCAGCGGCCACATCACCGACGCCGCCTCCGGCGAAACCCTGATCGGGGCCGGCATCCTCTCCGGGACGCTCGGCACCGTGACCAACGAATTCGGATTCTACTCCCTCACCCTGCCTGCCGGCGTCAACGCCGTCGGCGTCTCGCATCTCGGCTTCGACCGGCAGGATTTCACCTTCGACCTGCAGCGGGACACGACGCTGGATGTCGCCCTGACCGCAAACAATGAGCTGACGGCCGCCCGCATCGTGGACCGCAAGGATGCCGGCCTGCAGTCGGTCTATGCCGGTTCGCTCGAGGTCCCGGTCGAGCAGATCCGCAACACGCCCGCCCTGTTCGGGGAAGCGGACGTGATCAAGGCCATGCAGTTGCTGCCGGGCGTGCAGAGCGGCTTCGAGGGCTTCTCGGGCCTGCACGTGCGCGGGGGCGGACCGGAAGAGAACCTCGTCCTGCTGGATGGTGTGCCCATCTACAACATGGACCACATGCTGGGTATCTTCTCCATCTTCCAGCCGGAGGCGGTGAAGGACGTCACGCTCTACAAGGGGGCCTTCCCGGCCCGTTACGGCGGGCGCATCTCCAGCATCGTGGACATCCGCACCAACGACGGCAACCGCAAGGAGACGCACGGCTCGCTGACGGTCGGCCTGCTCAATGACAAATTCCACCTGGAGGGCCCGCTGGTCAAGGACCGGCTCAGCTATTCCCTGAGCGCCCGGGGCCTGCATTCCATCCTCGCGGACCCGCTCCTGCGGCTGTTCCTGAAGGACAGATACTACGGCTACTATTTCTATGATCTCAACGGCAAGCTCAGCTGGCAGGCCGGGCCGCGGGACCGCCTTTACCTGGGCGTCTATCACGGGGCGGACCGGGGCGGCTTCAGCGAGCAGGACCAGGTCAGCATGGGCGGTGTGGGGATCGCAACCGCGGACCAGGCCAGCGAGCGGGACCTCAGCCTGGCCTGGGGCAACACGGTGGCCTCCCTGCGCTGGAACCATATCTTCAACCCCCGGCTCTTCGCCAACACGACCCTGTCATACAACCGCTTCCGCATGCTGGCGGACGTCGCCCGCGAGAGCACGACCACGCGGGAGGGAGTGACGAGTTCCGACGCCTTCTCCCTGAGCTACCGCTCCGGCATCCGGGACTTCGGCGCCCGGACAGATTTCGACTGGACCCCTTCGCCCGCGCACCTGGTCAAGTTCGGGGCGGAGTTCCTCCTGCACCGCTTCTATCCGGAGCAGATTTCGACCCTCAGCGGCGACGGCACGATCTCGCAGCCGCAGGAGTACGTCCTGGGCAAAATGTATCCCGGCAGCGAGGCCTCCCTCTACCTGGAGGACAACCTGAGCCTGGGCGCCCACGTGAGCCTGGATCCCGGCCTGCGGGTGTCCTGGTTCTATACCCAGGGCCAGGATTACCTTTCTCTCCAGCCGCGCATCTCCGCCCGGATCGCCCTGGACAACGGGCTGGCCTTCAAGGCCGGCTATGCACGCATGGCGCAATACGTCCACCTGCTCTCCAGCACGACGGTCGCCCTGCCCCTGGACCTCTGGGTCCCGATCACGAAGGACATCCAGCCGGTCACTTCCGACCAGTTCTCCCTGGGGTTGTACTACGACGGCCTTCCGGGCTGGCAGTTCTCCCTCGAGGGCTATTGGAAGGAGATGTACAATCTGCTGGAATACAAGCAGGGCGTCATCTTCCTGGCCAATTCCGATGAATGGGAGACCCAGGTGGAAATGGGACGCGGACGCTCCCGCGGGGTGGAGTTCTTCGTCCGGAAGACCTCCGGCAAGACGACCGGCTGGATCTCGTATACGCTCGCCAAGAGCGACCGCTGGTTCCCGGACGGGTCCATCAACATGGGCCGCCCCTTCCCTTATAAATATGACCGCCGGCACAGCGTCAACCTGGTGGTCAGCCACCGCTTCTCGGAAAAGGTCGACCTGTCCGCCTCCTGGATTCTCGCCACGGGTGGGACCATGACGCTCCCAACGCGGACGACGGCCATCCTGGTGCCGGACAGCGACCGTTTCGAGCGCTACATCCGCTCCGCCGACAACATCGGCAGCCGCAACAACTACCGCCTGCCCCCGACCCACCGGCTTAACCTCGGCGTGAACCTGCGCCACACGACCCGGAGGGGCAATGAAGTGGTCTGGAACATCAGCGTGTACAACGCCTACAACGCCATGAATCCCAATTTCGTCATGACAGGCTCGCAACTCAGTTCGTTCTACTACAGCACTTCCGACAGGATCCAGCTCAACAAGATCACGGTCCTGCCTATCCTCCCGTCTTTCAGTTACACCCTCAATTTCTGACCGCTATGAAAAACCTGAAAGCCCTGCTTTTCCTCCTTCCCGCCCTGGCCGCCTGCACCAATCCGCTTGACTACACGGCCGGGCAGCAGCCGGAGATGATCATCATGAACGCACAGCTGCGCACGGACGAGACATGCCATTCCGTCTTCCTGTCCCGCGGATTCATCAATCTGGTCGAGCCGTTGCCGGACGGAGAAGTGGATTGCTATGTCAACGGGGAATTCGTCGCCCGGGCCCGGCGCTGTCCGGAAGACAGCATCAGCGTCTCCTTCTATCTGGGGTATCATTATGCGACCGAGTACCTCTTCGATGCCGACATCCGGCCCGGCGATGAAGTGCGTCTGGAAGCCTCCGCCGGGGCGCTGCACGCCCGGGCCACGGTCCGTGCGCCCCAAACGGCCCGGATCGCCACCGCGGACACGCTCTCCATCCCGGTCTCCCCTTACACGGTTTCCTACACTTCCTATGGTGCGGAATACACCGAAACCCTCGTCTGCCGGCTCCGGCTGGAGGACCGCCCAGGAGAGCAGAACTGGTACCGCCTGTGCGTGGACCTGGCGGCGGACAGCGGCCACCACTCCATCCGTTTCGGCTTCTCCCGGGACCCGATCCTCAACGACGGCTACAAGAGTTCGGACGCCCTCGACATCGGACAGACGCCCAAGAATGCTTTCTGTTCGTTTTCCGACAGGCAATTTGCCGATGGCACGGGCGAAGTGGAGATCCATGTCCCCAAGAACAACATCCGCTTTGTCCGGCAGAATTGGGAGACTTCCACCCACCCGGCCCTGCAATTGAGCCTGATGACGCTCTCGCTCGAGGAATACAGCTACCTCAATGCCCTCAACGCAGGGGAGGTGTGGGGATTCGACGGCGCTTTCCTCACGGAGCCCGTCACCTTCCCTACCAACGTCGAAGGCGGACTCGGCTTCGTCAGCATCGCGTCCGCCTCCGGCATCAGCCTGGCGCTTCCGGAACTGGAGTAGCGCTATTTTTTCCGGACGACGGTGATCTCCTGCAGGGGCTGGTTCAGCTCGAACAGGTCGTTGACCGGCCAGGTCTGGGCCTTTTTGAGTTTGTAGGCGGCGGTGGCGCGGATGTCCTCGACACTGGCGCCGAAGCGGACGTCGTAGTTGCCGGCCGGGGCTTCCCAGGCGGAGGCGGTGTCGTTGAAGGAGGCGATGTCGTAGTTGCTCACCTTCATCGTCAGGGTCTGGCTCTCGCCCGGCTTGAGTTCGCGGGTCTTGGCGAAGGCCTTGAGCTCGCAGGCAGGTTTGGCGAGACCGGCCTCGGGGGCGGTGACGTAGAGTTCGACGACTTCCTTGCCGGCCACGGAGCCGGTGTTGGTCACGGTCACGCTGGCCTCGAACCCGTCAGCGGTCGCCTTGACGACCGGCTTGGTGTAGGAGAAGCTGGTGTAGGAGAGGCCGTAGCCGAAGGGATAGGAGACCTCCTTGCCGGCGGTGCGGAAGTAGCGGTAGCCGACGTAGATGCCTTCCTCGTAGTCCGTATAGTCCACGTCCTTGACGGCGCGCTGGCCGCCGCGGCCGAAGTTCTGCGGACGGGTGTAGTCGTAGGGGAAGTTGGCGGAGGACGGGTGGTCCATGAAGTTGACCGGGAAGGTCATCGGGAGTTTGCCCGAAGGGTTGACCTTGCCGGTGAGCACGTCCGCGATGGCGTTGGCACCCTCCTGGCCGGGAGACCAGGGCAGCACGATGGCGTCCACGAGGTTTTTCCAGGAGTTGGTCTCGATCACGCCGCCGATGTTGAGCACGACTACGACCTGCTTGCCGGCAGCGTGGTAGGTGGCGCTGACGTTCTGCAGCAGCGCGCGCTCGTTGGCGGTGAGTTCGAAGTCGTCCATCATCTTGCGGTCGGCGCCTTCGCCGGCGTTGCGGCCGATCACCACGATGGCGATGTCATTGCGCTCCGCTTCGAGTTTGATGGCCTCGACGGGGATGGCCGGTTCGGCGATGCGGGGGTTGCCGCGGAACCAGTCGTAACCGGTGGAGGTCAGTGCACGCTGGGCGGCGGCGAGGTCGAGGGACTTGCGGTAGAAGTCCAGCAGGGACGCATCCAGGGTGAAGCCGGCGCCTTCGAGGGCCTGCTGCATGTTGACGACATAGGCCTTGTTGACGTCACCGGAGCCGGTGCCGCCCGCGACGAAGTCCAGGGCGGTGGCGCCGTAGAGGGCGACTTTCTTAGCGTCTTTGATCGGCAGGGCACCTTCGTTGCGCAGCAGGACCATGGCCTCACCGGCGGCGCGGCGCGCCACGGCGGCGTGGGCCTGGAGGTCCGGTTTGTTGGAGAATTTGTATTTCGCGAAAGCGGGGGTGCGGACGATGTATTCGAGCATCCGGCGGACATTGCGGTCCACGTCCTTGATGTCGAGGCTGCCGTCCCGGACGCCCGCGACGATGCGGTCGATCTCGTTCTGGTTGCCCGGCTCCATGAGGTCGTTGCCGGACCAGGCGGACTTGACGGTGCCGGCCTTGTTGCCCCAGTCGGTCATCACGATGCCTTTGTATCCCCACTCGTCCCGCAGGATGGTGGTGAGCAGGTCTTTCTTCTGCTGAGTGTATTCGCCGTTGAGCTGGTTGTAGGAGGACATGACCGTCCAGGGCCGGCCTTCCTTGACCGCGATCTCGAAGTTCTTGAGGTAGATCTCGCGCAGGGCCCTTTCGCTGACGCGGGCGTCGTTCTCGTTGCGGTTGGTCTCCTGGTTGTTGGCGGCGTAGTGCTTGATGGAGGTTCCCACGTCGTTCTTCTGGACGCCGCGCACGTAGGCGGCG
>JAILAO010000114.1 GCA_024681565.1 Bacteroidales bacterium | reverse complement strand
AGCGTCCGTCCGGGCGAGGAGCGCACCCTGTGGCTGGACCTGCGCGACCGCATCCTGCCGGACGACAAGCCGCTGTGCCTGGTCCTGACGGGCGCAGGCCCGCAGGACTTCTCCGACGAGACCCTCAAGAAGATAGGCATTGAACTGATATTCAAAGACTATGACTCAGCCAAGGCGGAGCATGTCGCAGACCGTTTCACCCAGGTACGCGACGCCTATGCCATGCTGTGCGAAGAGAACACGACCAGCCGCCGGCTGAGCAAATACTGCCAGATCGAAGCCGATCTCAACGACCTCCTCAAGGTAGACCCGGAGCACCGCATCGGGCGGAAATACTGGCACATCTACAACAGCGAGCATCCCCTGCCCTACACGGAACCCAGCGCCCCCGAAGGCATCCCCGAATGGGCTTTCCTCCAGCTGGAGGTCCTGAAAAAATACCGCGAAGTCTTCGAATGGTTCATCGACGAACGCCAGATCGACAACGGCGAATTCGGCGGCGGCATCTCGGACGACACCGACCTGACCAACCATTTCCCGGGCCTGATCCATCTTGGTGTCCGGCCGGACAAGTTCGAGGCGTCCCTGCACCGTTTCCTCGAGGCCGTCTATGCCGAAGGGACCCTGACCAACGGCATGAGCACCATCCAGACGGACGGGCTGCACACCTACGAAGAAGGTGTCAACACCGTCGTCCAGACCAACACGGTGGAGTATGGCAATCCGCTCCAGGTCGAACGCCTGATGGAAAGCGCCAGGAGCGTGCGCGACCACCTGCTGGGCGAGACCCCGAACGGCCATCTGCACTTCCGCTCCGATTATTTCAGCGCCACACAGATTGCAGCGTCCGAACCCTGGACCTGGTCCAATTACCGCGAGTATTACCACACCGGCCCCGGCCTGCTGCTGGGCGACGCCTACGGCAATCCCGGTGCACGGGAATACCTGCTCCGTTTCGCCGATTCCATCCTGGCCCATGCCCGGACGGACGCCGACGGACGGATCCAGCTGCCCAACGAAATCAATTTCCTCACGGACGAGGCCCGTTCCTGGGGCGGGCGTTTCTCCCTTCCTCTGATGTGGTATGCCTGGCGCTGGACCGGTCAGGAGAAATACCTGCAGGCGGTCCGGGGCACGGGCTGGGACTTCGTGGAGTACACCCCGGAGACCCTTTCCGCCCAGTTCCGCAAAGAACTGCGCACCCTGGACGCCCGAGACTATATCATGACGGAAGGAAGTCTCTGGATCGACCGCATCGAATTCAACTGCGAGACCATCCAGCACAGCCGCCTGGGCGGCATCGCGATGACGCGCAGTTCCAACCTCGTCCCCTCCAACCCGATCCGCTGGCATTTTGACCGGCCGGACGATGCGGAGAAACTCGCCATCCTCGTGACCGGTTCCACCCCTTCCGGCTTCGACATCGAATTCTTCAACACCGGCGACAAGCCGATGAACGCCGGGATGGAAGGCGTAGAAGCCCTCGGCGGAACCTGGGTGCTCACCCTGCCTAACGGCAAGGAACGGGAAGTCGCTTTCGGACGCGCCCGAAGCGTTTCGCTGCGGATTCCTGCCCGGAAATCCTGGCGGATCCGCATGCGGCTCCGGGGGGCGGGAGAAGACCTGGCCCTGCGCCCGGACGCGGGCATCGGTCCGGAGGACCTGGAAATGACTCCCGCCGGGCTGGCCGTGACCGTCCACAACCTGGGCGGCGTGGAGCTGGCGCCCGTCAGCGTCGTGCTGCGGGACGCCCGCGGCAAGGTTCTCGCACAAACAGAAACCCCGGCCATCCCGGCACCATCCGATCTGGTGCCCAAGACGGCCAGGGTTATCCTGCCGGTTCCGCAGGGCTGCGACCTTGCGGCCTGCAGCGTGGTCCTCAACCCCGGAAGGGAGTCTGAGGAAATCTATCCTGCGAACAATTCTACATCATGCCGCCTGCAGGCATCGCAGGAGCGGCCGGAGTAGGCTCCGGGATGTCCACGATACCGCACTCGGTGGTCAGGAACATGCCGGCCACGGAGGCGGCATTCTCCAACGCCACGCGGGCGACCTTCGTCGGGTCGATCACGCCGGCCTCGTACATGTGCACGAATTCGCCGGAACGGGCATTGTAACCGTAGTCACCCTTGCTCTCCTTGATCTTCTGGATGATGACGGATCCGTCCACACCGGCATTGAGCGCGATCTGGCGAAGCGGCTCCTCGATGGCCTTGGCCACGATGTGGATGCCGGTCGTCTCGTCCTCGTTGTCACCCTTCAGATTGTCGAGGGCTTCCGCAGCGCGGATGTAAGCCACGCCGCCACCCGGGAGGTATCCCTCCTCCACGGCGGCACGGGTCGCATTGAGGGCATCCTCGACGCGGTCCTTCTTCTCCTTCATCTCCACCTCGGTGGTCGCACCGACATAGAGGACGGCCACGCCGCCGCCGAGTTTGCCGAGGCGCTCCATGAGCTTCTCCTTGTCATAATCGGAGGTGCTGACCTCGATCTGCTTGCGGATGGACTCCACACGCTCCTGGATGGCATCGCTTGCGCCGGCGCCGCCGACGATGGTCGTGTTCTCCTTGGTGATGGTGACTTTCTCAGCCTTGCCGAGCATGTCCGGGGTGGTGTTCTCCAGGGTGAAGCCGCGCTCCTCGGACACCACGACGGCGCCGGTCAGCGTAGCGATATCCTGCAGCATCTCCTTGCGGCGGTCGCCGAATCCCGGAGCCTTGACGGCAGCGATCTTGAGGGCGCCGCGGAGCTTGTTGACCACGAGGGTCGTCAGGGCTTCGCCATCCACATCCTCAGCGATGATCAGCAGCTCACGTCCCTCGCGGGCGATGGGCTCGAGGATCGGAAGGAGGTCCTTCATCGCGGAGATCTTCTTGTCCGTGATCAGGATGGACGGGTTGGAAAGCTCAGCCTCCATCTTGTCACCGTTGGTCATGAAATACGGGCTGATATAGCCACGGTCGAACTGCATGCCCTCGACCACCTTGACCTCGGTGTCCGTACCCTTGGCTTCCTCGACGGTGATCACACCGTCGCGGCCCACCTTGGACATCGCGTCGGCGATGAGCTTGCCGATATAACTGTCGTTGTTGGCGGAGACGGTGCCGACCTGCTCGACCTTGGAATAGTCGCTGCCGACCTTCTGGCTCTGCTTCTTGAGGTTGTCGACCACGGCGTCCACCGCCTTGTCGATACCGCGCTTGAGATCCATCGGATTGGCACCAGCGGTCACGTTCTTGATACCGACCTGGATGATGGCCTGGGCGAGGACCGTAGCGGTGGTCGTACCGTCACCGGCCTGCTCGTTGGTCTTGGAAGCGACTTCCTTGACCATCTGGGCACCCATATTCTCGAAACGGTCCTCCAGCTCGACCTCCTTGGCGACGGTCACGCCGTCCTTGGTCACCTGGGGAGCACCGAATTTCTTCTCTATCACAACATTGCGGCCCTTCGGTCCGAGGGTCACCTTGACTGCGTTTGCCAGTTCGTCCGCACCGGCCTTCATCTTGGAGCGGACATCGACGTCGAATTTGATTTCCTTTGCCATAATTACAGAATTGCTAAAATGTCAGACTGCTTCACGATAAGATACTTTTTGTTTTCAACCGTCACCTCGGTACCGGCATACTTGCCGTAGAGGACCTGGTCACCGGCCTTCACCTCCATGGGTTCGTCTTTTTTGCCGGGGCCTGTCGCCAGGACCGTACCCTGCTGGGGCTTTTCTTTCGCCGTGTCGGGAATGTAGATACCGGATGCCGTCTTGGTCTCAGCCTCCTTGGGCTCGATCAGGACTCTGTCTGCTAAAGGTTTGATCATGATTTCTATTTATTTAGTTTGTTGGCTTTACATGCCACGGACCCGCCGTGGCCGTGAGGATAAAATCAATGTCCGTGCCAATGACAAATTGTCACACGCGGATATTATTCGCAAAAAATGATTACATTTGTTAAACCGTTAACCGTTATCATTTACCACTTTTATGAAGAAAATACTTATGATGCTTGCGGCGCTGGCTCTGGCAGCCGGTCTGCATGCAGAATCTGTCGACCTGCACTGGATCGACAAGACCCCCGCCGTCCCGACCGGCCAGAGCTGGGGCGTACCCTTCGCAAAGGGTACGATGAACGAACAGGGAAGCTTCACCCTCACGGACGCGAACGGCAACGTCGTCCCCCAGCAGCACTGGGTCCTGTCGCGCTGGAGCGACGGCAGCGTCAAGTGGATGGGCACCGGCGTGGGCACGGGCAACAACCGCCTCGAAGACGCCGTCAAGGGCGCCTTCGAGTCCCCGCTC
>JAILAO010000021.1 GCA_024681565.1 Bacteroidales bacterium | reverse complement strand
GTACCTTTGCACTCGGGTTGAGCAAGTGACCGTTCTGGCCCATCAACCTATTGGTTATTAGTTTTAGTGTTATTAATTATGTGGTTAGTATGAGTTGGTACCATCCCGGCAACAACTCATACTAACCACATAATTAATAACACTAAAACTAATAACCAATAGGTTGATGGGCCAGAACGGTCACTTGCTCAACCCGAGTACAAAGGTACAACAAAAAATCAGATTTGCAAAATTTATTTGAAAATTTTTTAATAATTTTTCTATGTGTTGATTTTCAAGCGATTGTAGTTAAGAAGATTTTTATGTATTGACGGAGCCGTTATTCGGAACAGGTTCTTGTTTGCTTGATGGCCTTTTTTTTCTTAACTTTAACGGCCTAATCGTGTACCCATGTCACCTGAAACCATCCAAATCATCGACAGCATCGATGTCACGTTGAATGCCGGCGGAATGAACACCATCAATATCGTGCTCGCTTTTGTCATGTACGGTGTCGCCCTCGGGATCCATCCCAGTATCTTTGTTGATATTTTCAAGAAACCCAAGTCGCTGATCCTCGGCATGGTATGCCAGTTGGTCCTGCTTCCGCTGCTGACCTTCCTGCTGACCCTGCTCTTCGGCTCTTCCATCAGTTGGACGATGGCTCTGGGCATGATCCTCGTCGCGTCCTGTCCGGGTGGCAACATCTCCAATTTCATGAGTTCGCTTTCTAAGGCGAACGTGGAACTGTCCGTGAGCCTGACGGCTGTCAGCACGGCCCTTTCCGTGTTGCTGACCCCGTTCAATTTCTGGCTTTACGGCAACCTCTACCTGCATAGTGCCAATGTCGCCGGAGAGGTTCCGACGCTCATCATCCCGTTGTGGGATGTCTTCAAGACCATCTTCATCCTGCTGGGCATTCCGCTGACCGCCGGCGTGCTGACTGCCAAGTATCTGCCGAAGGTGGCCGCCGCGATCAAGAAACCGCTGCAGTATCTCAGCATTGTATTTTTCCTGGCCATGGTTGTCCTCTCATTCGCAGGCAACCTCGATGCCTTCATGAAGTGCATCAAGTACATCTTCCTGATTGTCCTGATACACAACCTGCTCGCGCTCAGCATCGGATTCTGGGTCGGAACATCCTTCCATGTTCCCAAAAAGGACCGCCGGACGCTGACCATCGAGACCGGCATCCAGAACAGCGGCCTGGGACTCGTCCTGCTCTTGGGCACCAGCATCTTCGCCGGTTTCCCGCCGCACGGCGGCACCCTGGTGATCACGGCCTGGTGGGGCGTCTGGCACATTGTCAGTGGACTTACCGTCAGTACGGTCTTCAATCGGTATCAAAAGCGCATAGATAGAATATGATGCACAGGAAAATCTGGGAACATTATTCCGGTTATAACCTGCTTCGCCGTTACTCGATCCTGACGGTGCGGTCCTGCCTGACCTCCTTGAAGATCGAAGGCCGTGAGAATATCCCCACGGACGGAGCCCTGTTGGTGGCGCCCAACCATTGCGCGACCATGATGGACCCGATGATGGTCCTTGCCGGTTTCCGGTCCGCCGTCGGTTTCGGCGCCCGTTCTGACGTGTTCGCGAATAAGAAAACGGCAGGTATCCTGTATTGGCTGAAGATCCTTCCCATCGCCCGGGAACGCAACGGACTGCAGGAGGTGGCGAAGAATTTCGAAGTCTTTGACGAGATCGTCGATTGCCTGCGCCATGGATTGCCGTTCTGCCTCTATCCGGAAGGCATGCACCGCGCCGAACGCGGCATGCTGCCGGTCAAGAAAGGGATTTTCCGGATTGCCAAGCAGGCGGTCGACCAGTTGGACATGCCCGTGCGCGTGCTCCCGATGGGCCTCGACTATGAGTATTTCTTCCGCGGCCAGGGCCGCGCGGCGATCCGTTTCGGCGAGCCGATCGATGTCGGGGAGTTCTTTGCTTCCCATGCGGATATGCCGGAGGCGGAAATCTACCGCGAACTATGCACGGAGCTTCGCGAAAGGGATCTGGCGCTGATCGGACGTATCCCCGAGCGCCGTCACGGCCGCATCGTGCTGCGTATCCTCGCCTCTGTCCTGATGATCCCGTGGTTCTTGGTGTGCGCCGTCGGCTCTATCCTGATCTGGTTGCCCCAGGCGGTCATCGTTTCCAAACTCAAGGATAAGGCATGGACGCATACGATCCGCTTTTTCATGCACTTCCTCCTACCTGTCTTCGTGCCGTTCCATATTTTCTTTGAGCGTATCCTCCGCTATTGGGCGGAACTCTTCGAAGACCTGAAGAAATAGGGGTTTAAAGATCCTGGAACGACAGCGTCTCCCCGGTGACGGGATGACGGAAAGAGAGTGACTCCGCGTGGAGCCACAGGCGGTTGCCGTCCGGGTTGCCGTAGAGCCGGTCACCCTTGATGGGACGGCCCAGGCCCGCGGTATGTGCGGCATGGACGCGCAATTGGTGCGTGCGTCCGGTATGGGGCGTGAAGCGGACGTCTATCTCGCCGTTCGGAAGCATTTCCAGCACCTCATATCCGGTAACGGAGGGTTTTCCCTGGTCGTAGTCGACCATCTGCCTGGGCCGGTCGTAGTAGTCCAGCATCAGGGGGAGGGCGATGGTGCCCCGGCGCGCGTGACCGAACGGTGTGCTGCCGGCGGCCAGCCGGGCGCGGTAGCTTTTGCTGACTTCCCGGGCGGCGAACTGCCGTTCCAGCTCTGTCTTGGCGGGCAGGTTGCGGGCGAAGACCATCACGCCAGAGGTATCCATGTCCAGCCGGTGGCAGGAATGGACTTCGCCGAAGCGCTCCCGGAGCCACTCCAACAAGGATTTCGCGCAGGTACGTCCCGGAACGGCGAGCATGCCGGCCGGCTTGCTGACGACCAGGATGTCGGAGTCTTCGTGCAGGATGCGGGGCTCCTGCCCGGTCGTAAATTCCCGGTCGAGCGGGTTCGGCGCAACCTCCAGACCCTCCAGCATGAAACTCAGCAGGGGGCCGCATTTGCCCGTGCAGGAAGGGTAGAATCGCCCCTTTTCGCGGACTTCCGAGGCAGGGGAGGCGCCATACCAGAACTCTCCCATGGCGACCGGCAAGAGGGCATGGCTGTAGGCGTACTGGAGGAGTTTCGGGGCAGCACAGTCTCCGGTGCCGCCGGGCGGGACCAGCCCGCGCCGCGCAAAGACTTCCCGGATGCTGAGGGTCTCGCCCCGGGCGTTGCTGACCAGGTATTGGTCGAAAATCCAGTTCTGGAGTGCCGCCGATGCCGCTTTTTTCTCCGGTCCGTCCGCCAGGGCGGAAATCTCCGCCTCCCGCCGGCGGAAATAGCCGTCCGGAGCGGTCAGGTCATAGATGGGAGGAACGAAACCCGGCAGCGTCGCCCGGCCGTTTACCGTTCCGCTGAAAGCATAGAGATAGTCTTCCCGTCCTGCACTGTCCGAGACCTTCAGCACGCCCAGCATCTTGCCTTCCCGCAGCGGTGAACCGGCGGCATCCAAGCGCTCGATGAGCCGCTGCGCAGCGGCGACGATGTCCGGCGCAGGGGTATAGCAGAAAGGGTAGGTGAAGGGCTCGTGCGCCATCAGAGGAAATGCTGCAGCTCTTGCCAGACCCGGTGCACCGGGAATCCCATCACATTGTAGAACGATCCCTCGATCGACGAGATGCCGACATAGCCAATCCACTCCTGGATCCCGTAGGCTCCCGCCTTGTCGAAAGGCTTGTATTTGTCGATATAATGGTCGATTTCCGCCTGCTGGAGTTCCACGAAATGGACCCGGGTCGAGACGCTGAACGTCTCCTCCCGAACGCTGTCGCGGAGCGTAACGGCCGTAACGACCTCATGGGCCCTGCCGGACAGCATCCGGAGCATCCGGACCGCTTCGTCGCGGGTATGCGGCTTGCCCAGCACCGTCCGGTCCACGATGACGACGGTGTCGGAAGTGATCAGGACCTCGTCGCTTTCCAGCGTCCTGTGGAATCCGTGGGATTTGCCCCGGCTCAGGAATTCCGGGACTTTGTGCGCCTCCAGTCCCGGGGGCACCAGCTCCTCGAAACCGTTGCCGGTGTCCACGGTGAAGTCGATGTCCAGTCCGGCCAGCAGTTCCCTGCGGCGCGGTGAATTGCTGCCGAGGATGATCCGTTTCATCTTGTCAATAGAGCAGTTCGTAATGGTCTTCGTCGAAGCGCCATTTGTCCTGGGCCTTCATGATGAGCTCGATCCCTTCGCGGACGCAGCCGCGTCCGCCGGGGAGTTCCGTAACATAATCTGCAGCCGCCTTGGCTTCTTCCACGGCGTCCGCCGGGGCGATGCCGAAGCCGCAGGCACGCAGGACCTGCGTGTCGGGGATATCGTCTCCGAAATAGGCGGCCTCCGAGGGATCGAGACCGTTTCGCTCGCAGAATTCCTTGAAAACCACGAGTTTGCCGCGAACGCCAAGATAGAGGTTTTCTTCCTTGATACCCATGTGGAGGCAACGGCTGTGCAAGGCCTGCGTCTTGCCGCCGGAAATGACCGCCACGATGAAGCCTTTGGCAGACGCTACGCGGGATGCGAAGGAGTCTTTGGCGTTGACGATGCGGACCAGGTCTTCCGGGTCCGGACCGATGGGAATGATGCTGCCGTCCGTGGCCACGCCGTCCAAGTCGTAGGCGATGGCTTTGATTCTCCGGAGGGTGTCTTTAAGATTTTGTTCCATTGGGCGTGAAGTCTCCGAGGTTGAAAGTGCCTTTCTGCTCCGGGGCTGCGGTGCCCAGGCTGATGGGGCCGTACTGGGCCTCATAGCGTCCGATGTTGTCCATCAGGGCGTTGAGAAGCCGCTTGCAGTGCTCCGGGGTCATCAGGATGCGGTTCTGGACTTCCGGTTTGGCCAGTCCGGGAAGCATCGTCGCGAAATCGATGATGAATTCGCTGTGGGAGTGGCTGATGATGGCCAGGTTGGAATAGGTGCCCTTGGCAACTTCGGGCCTCAGATCGAGGTTGATTTGTTTTTTATTATCGTTATTGTCCATAGCAGATTTGTCAATGAGTTGCAAATTTACTAAATTTGATGCATACAAAAAGCAAATTAATGAAGAAGATCTTTACCATTCTGGCGGTTTTGTCTACCCTTTGCCTTTCCGGCACGATGTTGTCGGCCCAGGATGACTGGCGTCCCTATCTGACCAAGGAAGTTCTTCCGGACGGATCCCAATATCTTCCGGCTCCGCCCGATACGGCGAGCATGCGCTTCTTCAACGACTGGTATCAGTACAACTGGGGCAAGTCCGTCCGCGACACGCCGCGCGGCGCGCTGGCGGCCCGGCAGGCGGATGACGAACCGGACGATTTCGCCGAGTTCTTTTCCGTTCCTTTCGGAATGGAGATCACCAGAGAGGGGACTCCTTGTATTTATGAGATGATCTACCGTACGGTGGATGCCGCCGCCGAAGGCACTTCGAAAGCCAAGCATCACTATATGCGCAAACGCCCCTTCGTCCAGTTCAATGAGGGTACGCTTGTCCCTGAGGCGGAGGAAAGTCACCGCAGGACCGGTTCCTTCCCGTCTTCGCATTCCGCGATGGGCTGGTCGGCCGCACTCGTTCTGGTCGAGATCAACCCGGAGCGGCAGGAAGAAATCCTCAAGCTCGGCTATGAATACGGCCAGAGCCGCGTGATCGCCGGTTATCACTATCAGAGTGACGTGGACGCCGCCCGCTTCGCCGCTGCGGCCTGCGTCGCCCGTCTGCATGCCGATCCGACTTTCCTGAAAGATATGGAGAAGGCCAAGAAGGAGTTCCGGAAACTTTCCCAGAAGAAATAGCGGTCCTGCGGGACCGGAAAAGGAGAGGACGGCCCCGCGGGCCGTCCTCTCTTCGTTGATCCGGGCTGAAAGACTAAAGTCCCAGCAGGAAATGTTCCATCTTGGGCAGAAAGAGGTCATGCCCGGCGGCATTGAGATGCGCCGTATCGCCGGGATGCTGGAAATACAGCGTGCGGAACGCCTCGTCCCAGACATAGATGCCGCTCTGGGTTGTCGCGTCGAAAACCGGGATGCTGTAGGATCCGCAGACCTCCAGCAGGACCGCCGTCATCTCCGGGAACATCGGGCGCGGGACGCGCCAGGGGGTGACGAAGCACAGCTTGGCCGAGGGGTATTTGGCGATGAGTTCCTGGCAGAGGATATTCAGCTTTTCACGGAAGAAATCCGTCCCTTCGCCCCGGCGGTTCATCTGGGTGGCATCGTTGTGTCCGGCGCAGATGATCACGTAATCCGCCTTTTCGGGCAGGACCCGGAAACGCTCGTACATCGGCGGGCCGAAGTTTTCCGCCGTGCGGTCATAGGCCACGCAATTGCCGTTCCAGCCGAAGTTATGGTATTCCATGTTGTACTTGGCGGCCAGTTTATAGTGCCAGGTCTCCTCGATGGGACGGACGTGGTTCTGGACATAGCTGTCGCCGAAGATCACGAGCGTCTTGCCGTACAGGTTGGCGCCGCGGATGTACTCCGGGGCGTTGTCGTCCGGCCTGGACATCACGGCCAGGCGCTCCTGCGCCATACAGAACAGAGGCAGGGCGCTCAGGATCAGAGTCAGAAAGATTTTCTTCATCACTTGGGTTTTTGTTTGGACAAATATAATAAAAAAGCTGCTACGATTCATTTTGAATTCCGGGAAATCCTTTTTAACTTGCATGTCCCAAAAAACACTAACCCGTAACTCCAATTCATCATGGCAAGATTCAAATGCACAGTTTGTGGCTATATTCACGAAGGTGAAGACGCTCCGGACATTTGCCCGCGTTGCAAACAGCCACGGGAGAAATTCGTCGAGATGCTCGGCGGCGGCGAGTACAGGCCCGTCGGACCCAAGGGCGCTGCCAAGAACATACCCCTGGCCGGGAGCAAGACCGAGAAGAACCTCCAGGAGGCCTTCGCCGGCGAGTCCATGGCCCGCAACAAATACACCTATTTCGCCTCCAAGGCCAAGAAGGACGGCTATGTCCAGATCGCGGCCCTGTTCGAGGAGACGGCAGCCAACGAGAAAGAGCATGCCAAGATCTGGTTCAAGTATCTCAACGGCGGCAGCATCAATGACACTTCCGCCAACCTGATGGAAGCTGCCAGCGGCGAGAACTATGAGTGGACCGACATGTATGCCCGTATGGCCCGCGAGGCCCGCGAAGAAGGCTTTACCGAGATCGCCCGCAAGTTCGAGATGGTCGCCGACATCGAGCGCCACCACGAAGAGCGCTATCGCAAGCTGCTCAAGAATATCAGTGACAAGAAAGTCTTCTCCAAAGATGGAGATGTGATCTGGCAGTGCTCCAACTGCGGCCACATCGTGATCGGCAAGCAGGCTCCCGATGTCTGCCCGGTCTGCGACCACCCGCAGAGCTACTTCCAGGTAGAGGCAGTCAATTACTGATCTCCGGACCTGATCCGGGATCAAAAAGGAGAGCGGCCCGCGAGGACCGCTCTCCGTGTTTTTTCTCCCTCCAGACACAAATTGTACGCGTTATTCTGAATTTTTGTGTACTTTTGTAAGTTATGGAACTCAGCACTAAATACAATCCCTCCGAGGTGGAGGAGAAGTGGTACGCTTACTGGTTGAAGAACCGGTGTTTCCACTCTGAACCGGACAATCGCGAACCCTATACCATCGTTATTCCGCCGCCCAACGTGACGGGTATCCTGCATATGGGCCACGTGCTCAACAATACCCTGAACGACGTCCTGATCCGAAAGGCCCGCATGGACGGCAAGAACGCCTGCTGGGTCCCCGGCACGGACCATGCTTCCATCGCCACGGAATCCAAGGTCGTCGCCCGTCTCAAGGAGCAGGGAATTTCCAAGGATGACCTTACCCGGGAACAGTTCCTCGAGCATGCCTGGGCCTGGAAGGAAGAACACGGCGGCATCATCCTGGAGCAGTTGCGCAAACTCGGCGCATCCTGCGACTGGGACCGCACCCGTTTCACGATGGAGCCGGAGTTGTCGGACGCCGTCATCGCCACTTTCTGCCACTTCTACAAGAAAGGTTGGATCTACCGCGGCGTGCGGATGGTCAACTGGGATCCCGTGGCCCTGACGGCCATCAGTGACGACGAAGTGATCCACAAGGACACCAAGAGCCATTTCTATCATCTGAAATATTATGTGTCAGACGGAAACGGCCATCCTACGGACCAGTATCTGGTGATCGCCACGACACGTCCCGAGACCATCATGGCCGATGCTGCGATATGCGTCAATCCTGCCGATGAGCGCCACCATTGGCTGCGCGGCAAGAAAGTGCTGATTCCGCTGATCAACCGGGAGATCCCCGTTATCGAGGACGACTATGTAGAGATGGATTTCGGTACGGGCTGCCTCAAGGTCACGCCCGCCCATGATGCCCACGACTATGAAATCGGTCTGCGGCACAACCTCCCCGTCCTGGATATCATCGACGACCACGGCTGCCTGAATGAGCAGGCGCAGATCCTGGTGGGAGAGGACCGTTTCGTGGCCCGCAAGAAAATCGGGAAGATGCTCGAGGAGTCGGGCAACCTCGTGAAAGTCGAGGAATATATCTCTCCGGTGGGCTATTCCGAGCGTACGGACGCCGTGATCGAACCGAAGCTTTCCGCCCAGTGGTTCCTCAAGATGGAGGATCTGGCCGCACGCGCCCTGGACCATGTGGAGTCGGGCCGTATCAAGTTCATACCGGACAAATACCGCAATACCTACCGTCACTGGATGGAGAACGTACGCGACTGGTGCATTTCCCGCCAGCTCTGGTGGGGACAGCGCATCCCGGCCTGGTATCTTCCTGATGGGCAGGTCGTTGTCGAGGAAACGGCCGAACTGGCCCTGGCGGCCGCCCGGAAGATCGATCCGTCCCTTACTGCGGCTGACCTGAAACAGGACGAGGATGTACTCGACACCTGGTTCTCGAGCTGGCTGTGGCCGATTTCGGTCTTCGATCCCAAACTGCCGGGTCACCCGGAGCACAAACCCAACCGCGACCTTTCGTACTACTATCCGACGAACGATCTCGTGACGGGCCCGGACATTATCTTCTTCTGGGTCGCCCGCATGATCATGGCCGGTGACGAATTCATGCACGACGTGCCGTTCCACAATGTGTACTTCACCGGTATCGTGCGCGACAAGATCGGCCGCAAGATGAGCAAGACGCTGGGCAACAGCCCCAACCCCCTCGACCTGATCTCCAAGTACGGTGCCGATGCCGTCCGGCTCGGCATGCTGCTCTGCTCTTCCGCCGGCAACGACATCCTCTATGATGAGTCCCAGGTGGAGCAGGGAAGGAATTTCTGCGCGAAGATCTGGAACGCATGGCGCCTGGTCAGCAGCTGGAATGTCGATCCGGAAGCCGAGCAGCCGGACGCTGCCCGTGTGGCCGTCAAATGGTTCGACAACCTGCTTTCCCGCGTCATCGAGACGGTGGAGGACCACTATGGCAAGTTCCGCATCAATGATGCCCTGATGGCGATCTATAAGCTTTTCTGGGATGACTATTGCAGCTGGTTCCTGGAGCTGGTCAAGCCGGAATTCGGCAAGGCCGTCGACGGCCGTACCTACGAAGCTGCCGTGCTCTTCTTCGAGAAGCTGATCAAGTTGATCCACCCGGTGATGCCGTTCATCACCGAGGAACTGTGGCAGGCGATGGAGCCCCGCCACGACGGCGAGACCATCATGTACCAGCGTACGCCGGTGGCGGGTCCTTATGATGCGGACTTCCTGGCTCAGTTCGAACAGGCCCGCGAGGCCATCATCTCCATCCGCGCCATCCGCGCCCAGAAACAGATTGCTCCGAAGGAGCTGCTCAACCTCTATGTAGACGGCGAACTCAGCGAGGAATTGACGCCTGTCATCAAGAAGGCGGCCAATCTCAGCTATATCCAGCCGGGTGCCGCCGAGGGTACGGCGGTCTCTTTCCTGGTGGGCACCATCAAGATGAGCATCCCGATGGCCGGACTTGTCAATACGGATGAGGAAAAAGCCAAACTTGAGGCGGAACTGGACCATCAGCGCAAGTTCCTTGCGGGGGTCCGCGCCAAACTCTCCAATGAGAAGTTCGTCGCGCATGCCCCCGAGGCCGTCATTGCCAACGAACGCAAGAAAGAGTCCGACTGCCTGACCCGTATCGAAGCGTTGGAGGCATCGCTGAACACTTTGCAATAACCGTTAAAACCAGATATTATGTTGATTTATCCACTTGGCGTCATCGGCCCCTGGCAGATCGTTATCATCGCCCTTGTCATCCTTCTTCTTTTCGGCGGCAAGAAAATTCCCGAATTGATGAAAGGTCTTGGAAAGGGAGTCAAGAGCTTCAAAGAAGGAATGAACGAGATTGAAGAGCAGATCAATCAGGCGGACGACACCCTGAAGAAAGAAACCAAAGAAGACGCCCCCGAGAAGTAGCGTGGCGGGATCGGGCAAGGAAAAGGAGATGTCCTTCTGGGACCATCTCGAAGAATTGAGAGGAACCATCTTCCGCTCAATCCTTGCCGTATGCCTTTTCTCCGTCCTGGGCTTTATCTTCAAGCGCCCGCTCTTTGATGTGGTGCTGCTGCCGGCGTCGCAGGATTTCTTTATCTATCGTCTGCTGGGCTGGACTTTCCAGCTCGAGCTGATCAACGTGGAGGTATCCGCCCAGTTCTTCGTGCATCTCCAGGCCGCTTTCGGTGCAGGTCTTATCATATCCTTTCCGTACATTGTCTGGGAGCTGTGGAAGTTCATTGCGCCGGCGTTGTACGCCAAGGAGAAAAAAGCTGCCGGAGGCGCATTCCTGATGGCTGCCGGGCTGTTCTATCTCGGCGTGGCCGTAGGTTATTTCCTCGTGCTTCCTGCCTGCGTGCAGTTTTTCCTGAATTATTCGATCAGCGAGCAGGTTACGAATTCGATCACAATCGGCTCTTATATGTCGATGTTTACCTCGACCGTCCTGATGATCGGGGTGGCTTTCGAGTTCCCGACCGTTATCTGGATGCTTTCCAAGATGGGACTCCTGACGCGGGAACAACTGCGCAAGGGCCGCCGTTATGCGCTGGTGGGCGTGCTGCTCATCGCCGCCATCGTCACGCCTGCGGATCCGCTGTCGATGATGATCGTCGCAGCCCCGTTGTATCTGTTGTATGAAATCGCCATCCTGCTATGCTCCAAATCTGCCGCGAACCCCGAAGAGAACGAATCGGCTGCCTGAATTGGCCGGAGGCCTTCCCGTACAGGCCGGAGGCTTTCTGTGAGCTGTCCCATTCCGGCGAATGCCTGCATCTGCGTTATCTGGTGACGGAAGCGGCCGTGCGGGCTGTCTGTGCCGCGGACGGGGAGCATTCCTGGGAGGACTCGTGCGTGGAGTTTTTCTTCGCGCCGCGCGAAGACGGCCTCTATTACAACCTGGAGTGTACCTGCGTGGGCAAGATCTATCTCTGCCGGGGTCGGGAGCGCCACGGGCGGGAGCGGCTTCCGGAAGCGCTCTGTTCCGGGATCCGGCGCCGGTGCACGCTGGGGGAGGAGCCGTTCGGCCTGCGGGAAGAGCCCACCTCGTGGGAGGTCCTGCTGGACATTCCGGCCTCCACCTTCGGCCTCGAGACTTTCGAGGGGCTGCAGGCGAGGGGCAATCTCTATAAATGCGGGGATAAACTGCCTGTGCCCCACTACCTGAGCTGGGCGCCCATCGATACGCCAAAACCGGATTTTCACCGTCCGGAATTCTTTGATACTATGGTCTTTGTGTAAAACAGGAGGGGAGAGCGGATGATATCGATCGAAGATGTGACTGTCGCCTACGGTGGTTTTGTCCTGCTGGACAAAATCAACTTCCATATCAGCGAATCCGACAAGATCGGCCTCGTGGGCAAGAACGGGGCCGGGAAATCGACGATCCTGAAACTGATCTGCGGCCTGCAGAATCCGACTTCGGGACGGATCGACCGGCCGAAGGAACTGTCGGTCGGTTATCTGCCGCAGATCATGGAACATCACCGCGGCCGGACGGTTCTCGAGGAAGCGATGACGGCGTTTGAGAGCTCCGCGGAAATCGAGCGCGAGATCGGGGCCGTGACCCGCGAGCTGGAGACCCGTACGGACTATGAATCGGATTCATACGCGTCCTTGATCGAACATCTGACCGCACTCAATGACCGCCTGGAGATGAGCCATAGCGAACCTCCGGAGGTGCAGGCGCGCCGGACCCTGCTGGGCCTGGGCTTCCTGGATGCCGAACTGGACCGTCTCACGGAGACCTTTTCGCAGGGCTGGAACATGCGCATCGAGCTGGCCAAGATCCTGCTCCGGCAACCGGAAGTGCTGCTCCTCGACGAACCGACCAACCACCTGGACATCGAGTCCATCGAATGGCTGGAAGACTATCTCAAGGGACGTCGCTGTTCGCTGCTCCTGGTGAGCCACGACCGGCGTTTCCTCGACACGGTCACCAACCGTACGGTCGAAGTGATGCTGGGGCATGTCCATGACTACAAGGTCCCTTACAGCAAGTACCTGGAACTCCGCGCCGAACGCCTCCAGCAGCAGGTGGCCGCCTATGAGAACCAGCAGCGGATGATCCAGAAGACCGAGGAATTCATCCAGGCCTTCCGCTACAAGCCGACCAAATCCAACCAGGTCCAGTCCCGCATCAAGGCGCTGGAGAAACTGGACCGCATCGAGATCGACGAGACGGACAACGCCCGCCTGACGGTCAAATTCCCGCCGGCTCCGCGTTCCGGAGACGTGGTCTTCAAGGGAACGGACCTGACGGTCGGATATCCCCAGAAAGTGGTTTTCCGCAACGCGGAAATCGAGATCAAGCGCGGGGAGAAGGTCGCCCTGATCGGGCGCAACGGGGAAGGGAAGACGACGCTGATGCGCGTGATTACGGGAGAGTTGGAACCGTTCAGCGGGGAAGCGCGCCTGGGACACAATGTCCAGATCGGCTACTATGCACAGAACCAGGAGGATATCCTGGATAAGAATGAAACGGTCTTTTCTACCCTGGACCGGATAGCCGTGGGGGACATCCGCACCAGATTACGGGATATCCTGGCGCAGTTCTTGTTCCGTGGAGAAGATATTGACAAACGGGTATCCGTCCTGTCCGGGGGTGAACGCGCCCGGCTCGGGATGGCGAAACTGATGCTGCAGAGTTACAATCTGCTGGCCCTTGACGAGCCGACCAACCACATGGATATCAAGTCGAAAGAGATCCTGAAGCAGGCGCTCAAGGCTTATGACGGCACCTTGATCGTGGTTTCCCATGACCGCGATTTCCTGGATGGCCTGGTGGACAAGATGTATGAGTTCCGAGACGGCCGGGTGCAGGAGCACCTGGGAACGGTATCGGATTTCCTGGCCAGGCGCAAGCTGGAGACGCTCCGGGAACTGGAGCGGAAATTCTCCCCCGAGGCTCCCAAAAAGGCGGACACGCAGAAACAGACGGCCTTTGAAGAGCGGAAACAGGAGTCCCGGATGGACCGCAAAAAGAAAAACCGCATCTCGTACCTGGAGTGTGAGATCGGCAAGTTGGAGCAGAAGATGAAGGAGATCGAGCGAATCCTGGCCGCTCCGACCGAAAAGGATGATATCATGGACCTGACCCGCAGTTACCTCGAGTTCAAGCGAGACTTGGATGCCAAGACCGAGGAATGGGGGAGTCTGATAGAATAATATTGATATGAAACGATTGAATAATAAGTTTTTACTGATATTTATCGGGATTATTACTTTATGTAGTTTCCCCGTGTCTGGCCAGTCTGTCCGGGAGTCGGTGCGGGAGTCGTTGCCTCCGTTCAGCACGATTTCACTGGGAGGGGATTTCAACATGGAGATCCGCTATGGGAAGCAGTTCCAGGCCCGGCTCGATGTGGAGGAACTTTTCGCTGAATACGTCCGTTTCAACGTAGCGGACAGCACGCTGACCGTTGAAATGGACGAACGGAAAATCCCGATGGATGTCAAGAAAATGTTCCGCGGCAAGGACGGCGCCCCCGCCTTCCGGATCATCGTAACGATGCCGGAGTACCTGCGCACCCTGCGTCTGCAGGACCGCGCTGTGCTGCTTGGCGCGGACGATCTGGTCGTAGCCGCATCGGGTCTGGACATCACGGTGACCGACAACGCCCGGATCGCCTCCTTCTCGCTCGGAGCCAGCCGGGTCTATGTCGGCCTGGACCGCAAGGCGGAGGCGAACATGAAAATCAGCAGTGATTCGCTTTCGGTCCGGCTCGGGGGAAGCGCCTCACTGACCCTGGAACAGCATGCCCTGTCTTCGGCCATCGATGTGTCCGGGACGGCCAGCCTGCTCCTGAAGGGATCGGCTAAATCAATGGATATCAATGCAAAAGGTAGTTCCAAGTCGATTCTGAACGGGGTTGTGCCCCAGCTGCGCTACCAAGTTTCCGGGATGGCCAATGTCAATGCGGTCAATCTCGAATCGGAGAAAGCCCGGGTCACGATGAGCGGTCTGTGTACCCTGGTCCAGGCTGCTTCCGACGAACTGGAAGTCGATCTCAGCAGCGGTTCCACCCTCTCATTCCTGCACAGCCCGGCCATCCGGGTCCTGCAGGTCAAGAACGCCTCGATGCACCCTTACGAAGCCGCGGAATGATAGTTTTGGACGCTCATTGCGATGCTCCGTCGCAGATGTACCGCCTCCGGGATTTCGGATGTGATAATGCTTTCGCCCAGGTGGATTTCCCGAAGATGGTCCGCGGGGGCGTAGATGCTTCTTTTTTTGCCGCATACGTGCCTGCACGCCTGCAGGGCGGGGAAGCGACCGACTATGCCCGGCGCCTGATCGACGAGGTGGACCGCCAGGTGGCGGCGAATGCGGACCGCGTGGCTTATGCCCGCTGTTCGGACGGCGTGCGCCGCAATCGCAAAGCCGGCAAGACCTCCGTCCTGCTGGGGATCGAGAATGCTTCCGCGCTGCAGGAATCCTTCGATCTGCTGCATGCATTCTACAAACGGGGCGTCCGCTATGTGACCTTGACCCACAGCGCCGACAACCAGGTAGGGGACAGTTGCACCGGTCAGGGCACCTGGGGCGGATTGAGCCCTTTCGGGAAGCGCCTGATTCCCGAAATGAACCGTCGCCGGATGCTCATAGACGTCGCGCACAGTGCTGACAGTACGATCCGGGACGTCCTGGCGCTCTCCGCCAAGCCGGTCGCCTATACGCACGGAGCCTGCCGCGCCCTGGCTTCACATCGCAGGAACCTGCCCGACGGGCTGATCCGCGGAATCGCGGACGGCGGAGGCGTGGTCTGTATCAGCATTTATCCGCCTTTCCTGGACGACGGTTTCGTGCAGACCCTGGCCGCTTCCGGTCTGGAAGCGAAGATGTCGGTCGAAGATGCGTTTATCCAGGACCCCGGCAATGAGGGCAAACGCGCTGCCTGGGAAGCGGTGCAGCGGGAACTGCAGGAGCTGCCGCGCCCGGGCGTCGGCCGGATGGCGGACCACATCGAACATGCCGTGTCCGTCGCCGGTATCGAGCATGTCGGCATCGGGACGGATTATGACGGAATCGAGGTGACGGTTGCCGGTTTGGAAGACATTTCCTCGTTCGGAAAAATCTTTGACGAGCTCCGGAAAAGAGGTTTTTCCCGGCGTGATATTTCGTTGATCGCGGGGAAGAACATGCTTCGCGTCTTGAAGGAAAACAGGCGCTGAAAAACCCCGAAAATGGGGGATTTTCGGGGTTAACAAAAATGTTATAGTATTTAACTTTTTTGTTTCTCTCGTTGATTATTACCTATTTATATCCTTTTCAAGATATTTGGCCAAAGTTTGCAGTGCAACGGTCGCAAAACGACGGATATTGCCCGTTCTTCCGTGGTCGCACTGGTATAAACGGGTCTCCGTACCCGCCGGTCCGGTGACTCCGATCCAGACGGTGCCTTCAGGATAATGCCCGTCGCCGCCTTCTGCCAATCCGGTGGTGGCGACGGCATAGGTGCTGCCCGTCAGGGCGCGGACGCCCTCGGCCATGGCCGCCGCGACTTCGCCGCTGGTCAGGCCGTGCTCACGGATGGTCTGGGCGGGAACACCGAGGACGCTTTCCTTGACGGCCGTCGCGTAGGAGGTGACTGATCCGAGGTACCAGGTGGAAGAACCGGAGACGGTCGTCAGCAGGTGGGAAATCTGACCGCCCGTGCAGGATTCTGCTGCGCTGAGGGTCTTTCCGCTAGCTGTCAGCAGTGTCGCTATCCGTTGTTGGACTGTTTTTTTCATTCTTGAAGCTGCTTAACAGGTGTTTCAGTATGTTTCCGACGAATTTGGGGCCCTGGCGGACCAGGCCGTTGCGGATTTCCACGAGGGAAGCACCGGCGCGGAGCGCTTCTTCGGCCTGCTGCGGGGATTCGATGTGGGTATTGGCGATAATCGGCAGTTTTTCGCGGGTATACGAGGCGACC
The DNA here is from genome assembly GCA_024681565.1 of Bacteroidales bacterium. Lineage (GTDB taxonomy): Bacteria > Bacteroidota > Bacteroidia > Bacteroidales > UBA932 > Cryptobacteroides. The sequence continues at coordinate 10,560 of JAILAO010000021.1, read as the reverse complement.
AGGCGCACTTGGTCGATGGAACGGGCCTCGATACCGTCGACACCGTTCATCTGGCTGTAATCGGCTATTTCTTCGATTTCCGTGTTGGAAATGACCTTGGGAAGCTTGATGACGATGGGTTTGTAGACTTCCTCGGCCAGGCGGGCCTCCAGGATGTCGTCCAGGATCTCAGTGCTGAAGGGCGTGAAAGAGAAGTCGAGGACAAAGAAATCACAGAAGTCGTAGGCCAGGGTGAAGGCCGTCAGATAGTCGTTGTTGATACAGGCCGCCAGGATGTCGTCCTGGGGGTCGTCCTGGATCCTGCGGACGGCCTTGCGGATGCCGTCCGCATTCATGGGGCCAATCTCTACAAAGCTGAATCCCAGGCTGTTAAGGTCATTGTAAAGATCTCCATGGAGATCCAGACCGGCACCCAGTCCAATCGGATTGTAGAAGTCCAGGCCGAAGACCTCACGCTGCAGGCCGACCGGACGGTTGTTGTGGATCCAGCGGCTGATCATACGCCCGCCGGGGATCTTTTCGGTGAATTCAAAATAGCGGAGGGCGATCTTGGAAGCGCTCTCGATGTCCATCCGGCGGACGAAGGGTCTGATCAATATACTGTAGAGTCCCATACGCTGACAAAGATACGCATTTTTTGAAACTGCGGACAGGGACTAGAGGACTTCCTGGAAGGAACCATCCGTATAGAAAACAATAATTTTAGATATAGAGCGCTGATTTATATTATTTTGATAGATATTATCTAAATCTTTGCATAAGCTATTTTCAGGCGGAAGGGGAGTCTCCGTGACGGTTTCCGTCGATTTCTCCAGTTCGGGAAAGAGGCCGTTTCCGGCCAGGGGAGACGGGGAGGGAATCGGTGCTACAGGTGCTTCTGAGGCCGTTTTTTGCGTGCTATACATTTTGCCCCGGCCCGTGATCAGCCATTCCAGATTAAGCTCGGGGAAGTGACGGGCCATGCTTTCGATAAAATCGAAGCCTGGCTTGTTGCGTCCGGCGAGAATGTGGGAGATACTGGCCCTTGCGACGCCGATCGTCTCGGCGAACTGGGACTGGCTGATGTTTTCAGCAGAAAGAAACTGTTGCAGGCGCTTGTTCATTTTTCGAACCGGTTTGTTTACAAAAGTAACAATTCTTTTTCGCTTTGTCAAGTGTTACAAATGGCAACTGTTGACATTTTGTTGACGGATTGTGGAAAACTCATCTGCTTTAAAAATGTAGGAAATAATATATAAATATTTGGTTTATAAAATAATAGTACAATCAAAATAATTGGTCAGAAACATTCTGCCCCCGGAAAGTGGGGGAGAGGGACCGGTTTCAACATGATTGTTAACTTCATTTAAATACTATAAACCATTGGTTTTTAAACAAATGTCAGATTGATAATTCGGTTATTATTTTTGCTTATCAAAGCTTTTCCACGCTGTTGATAACTTGTTGGTTCGGTTTTGTAAACTTCACAAATCTTAACACGAAATTTACAAATGTTTACGTTTTCGCGGCTTGTCCACGAGTTTAAAATGCATTAACTTTGCGCTCACGATGATACCTGAGATTCATATTGAAGACTACACGTATCCGCTTCCGGATGAACGGATCGCCAAATATCCGCTCGCGGAGCGCGATGCCTCGAAATTGCTGATTTATCGCGACGGTCAGGTCAGCGGGCGCAAATTCCGCAATCTCGCGGAGGAGTTGCCCGCCGGCAGCTTGATGATATTCAATGATACCAAGGTGGTTCCGGCCCGCCTGTTTTTCCGCCGCCAGACCGGGGCTCATATCGAGATTTTCTGCCTGGAGCCGGACACGCCGGCTGAATACAATACCAATTTCGCTGCGACGGACCGTTGTCGCTGGAAATGCGTGATCGGCAATGCCAAGCGCTGGAAAGATGATGTCCTCGCTCTGGATGATGCCGGGGAACCGGAGCTTGCCGGTGTGCAGCTGAAGGCTTCGCTGGTCCATCGGGACGGGCAGACGGGCATTGTCGAATTCTGCTGGCAGGGCGGCGCTCCTTTTTCCCGGGTGCTGGAATTATGCGGCCGTGTGCCGATCCCGCCGTATCTGAACCGGGAAACCGAAGCGATCGACCTGGAGCGTTACCAGACGCTCTATGCGCATATCCGTGGCTCCGTGGCGGCTCCGACGGCGGGTCTGCATTTCACGCAGCGCGTGCTCGATGACATCGCCGCCCGGGGGATCGAGACGGCGAATGTCTGCCTGCACGTGGGGGCCGGGACCTTCCTGCCGGTCAAAAGTTCGCTCGTGTCCGAGCACCCGATGCACCGGGAACCGTTCGTGGTCAGCCGGGAACTGCTTTGCAAGTTGCGGGACTGCCCGCAGAGCGTGGTTGCCGTGGGAACGACGTCCGTCCGGACGCTTGAATCTCTGTATTATGTCGGAATCAGCTGCCTGGAGCAGGGAGCGCCGTCGGATGTGGACCAGTGGGCTCCCTATGAGCGGGAATATGCTCCGACCCGTGCGGAGGCCCTGGACGCAATCGTCCGGTATCTGGATGCCAACGGCCTTCCGGAACTGAAAGTCGGGACGCGGATCATCATCGTGCCCGGGTTCCGTTTCCGGGTCGTGGACGCGATGGTAACCAATTTCCATCAGCCCCAAAGCACACTTCTTCTACTTATTTCTGCATTTGTCGGAGGAGACTGGCATACCATTTATGATTATGCGCTTGCGAACGGGTTCCGTTTTTTGAGTTATGGGGACTCTTCGTTGCTTTTCCGGCGCTAATTCATTATATTTGTAAGACTGAAACCTGTGACCGATGGGCGAGAGCGATTTCGAAAATATACGACCCTATACCGACGAAGAGACCGTAGCGGCGATGGATCGTGTGTCGCGTCACCCGATGCTTCCTGTCATTTCCAAGTATCTTTTCCCGGATGAGCCGGTAATGACCCTCGCGCAGAAACTGCGCAGTATTACCAGCACCGATGAGTTCCAGGACAAGGTCATGATCGATGTCGTCGCTTCGGTGATCAAGAGTACTTCCGCGGGCTTCACATGCAGCGGGAGAGAGCATCTGGATTCGGTCAAGGGACGATTCCTGGCTGTTTCGAACCACCGGGACATCGTCCTGGACCCGGCTCTGATCCAATATGCCATGAATATGTACGGACTGCCGTACACACAGATTTGCGTTGGATCCAACTTGCTGAGCAGCAGGTTAATAGAAGACCTCATGCGGTCGAACCGCATGATCAAGGTCATCCGTGGGATCAGTGCGCGGCAGTTGTATCTCAGTTCGCAGAATCTTTCCCGGTATATCCGCGAGACCATTACCTCCGACACTGCTTCCATCTGGGTGGCGCAGCGTGAAGGCCGTACCAAGGACGGCAAGGACGAGACGGAGCAGGGACTCCTGAAAATGTTCGATATGAGCGGCCAGGGGACCTTCGAGGAGAATTTCCGGGAATTGAATATCGTCCCGATGAGCATTTCCTACGAATACGAGCCTTGCGACTCGCGCAAGGCCCGTGAGATTCTGCTCAGACGGGAAGGACCCTATACGAAGAAGCCCAAGGAGGACCTGCACAGCATCCTGACCGGCATCCGCCAGCAGAAAGGCCATATCCATCTGGAAATCGGTGAGCCTTTGCATGCGGAGGAGATCGCGGAGGCCGCGCGCGCCGACAAGAATGAGCGATACCAGGCCATCCGCCAGATCCTCGACCAACGCATCATCGGCGGTTATAAGCTCTGGAAAACCAACTATATCGCCCATGATATGCTGCACGGTCGGTCCGAGTACCTCAAGGCCGGGTTGTATACTTCCGAGGAGCGCGAACGTTTCGATGCGTACATCGCCCATAAACTCGGTAAACTCGAGTGGCGCCTGGACCACGCCTTGCTGCGCTATCTGTTCCTGAATATCTATGCCGGACCGATCGAGAGCAAGAAGAATCTGTAGTGTCCCCTTCTGTCCGGTTTTGTTACACAATTTATATTATGTTAAGTTGCCGAGGTAAATCCGTCCCCTGCCCATGGAACTCGTAACTATCATCGCCATATCGGCCCTTGTCGCAGCACTGCTGACCTGGCTGCTGACATATTTCATTGTCCGGGGACGTTACACCCGGCAGTTGTTTGCCAAGGACACGAAGCTGGCCGAGGCGGACGCCGCGCTGCGCGCAGAACGCTCGATGCGCGGACATGAAGCGGAGCTGTACGCGAAATCGCTGGAAGAACTGAAAGCCAGCCACCGGCAGGCGCTCGAAGCTACCAAGACGGAGCTGGCCCTGGAGAATGAGAAAATGCTCAAGGCGCGCGAAGAATCGCTCCGGAAAGAGGCGGAGAACACGATGAAGGCCCTCACAGGCGGCCTGGACAAGGATATCCGGGACATGAAAGATGCCTTCGAGGCCCAGAAAAAGACCCATACCGAGGAAGCATCCTCGATCAAGACCCAGTTCGAGCAGACCGTCCGTCATCTCAAGGAACAGACCGACGCCATCGGCACGCAGGCCGGTGACCTGGCCAGCGCTCTCAAGGGCCAGAACAAGATGCAGGGCATCTTCGGTGAAACCATCCTGGAGAACCTCCTGCAGGCCGAGGGGCTTCGTCCCGGCCGGGATTACGAAACGGAGTTCTGGCTCCGGGACAAGAATGGGAAAATCATACAGAATGAATTGACTGACAAGAAGATGCGGCCTGATTTCGCCTTACATTATCCGGATCGGACAGATGTGATCCTGGATGCCAAGGTCTCCCTCACCGCCCTGTCGGATTATTTCAGTGCCGATACGGACGAACAGCGCCGGGATGCTTCCCGCCGCAACCTCCAGTCCGTCCTTTCCCATGTGCGTGAACTGGCGGACAAGGAGTATCAGAAGTATCTGGTGGGCCGCAAGACGCTGGACTACGTGATCATGTTCATTCCCAATTACGGGGCGTGGCAGCTGGCCCGGCAGGAAGATCCCGATATCTTCACCAGGGCGCTCTCTCAGAACGTGCTCATCACCACCGAAGAGACCCTCCTCCCCTTCCTCCGCCTGATCCGTTCCGCCTGGGTCCAGAAGGAGCAGATGGAGAACATGTCCGACATCGTGGCCGGAGCCCAGAAGATGCTGGACCGCGTGGCGCTGTTCTGTGAGAAAAACACCGAGGTGGAGACCTCCCTGCGCCAGACCCTCAGGAAAATGGAGGAGAATACCAAACGCCTCGTGGATGGGCGTCAGAGCATCGCCAAAGCGGCACAGGAGGTGCTGGACTGCGGGGTCTCCCCTTCTCCGGGCCGGAGCCTTCCGGAGCCGGAGGATTGATAATCCGCGGATTTCTTGTTAATTTTGCGCCCACTGAAACCTTGACCCTCTCATGAGACCCTGCCTGATCACGTCCCTGGGACTGCTGTTGCTGTCTGCGACGGCGCTTCAGGCACGTCCGGACGAAGAAAAGAAGGCCACTCCCCCCGTGGTGCACCCCAGTCCGGGCACACAGTGGATCGGCGAAGGGATCAAAGTCACTTTCCAGACCCGCAAACAGCATTATTCCTTTGCGGAGACGGAGACCCTGGACAAGGACATCCATTCCCCGAAATCCGTCAATATCCACCCTTCCGGGCGGAAGTATTATGTCAACTCCCTGGAAGGGGCCAGGACGGTTGTCTATGATTTCCTCACGGGAGAGAAGCTCAAGGTGATCCCGCACCGTTTCGACGACAGTCACAAAGAGCTCTGGGCACCCGCCAGCGGCCTGTTCTCCTATGTTCATTCCTACGAACATCCCGACACCTTCGACGGCAAGCCCGTGGAGAGTACCTTCTCGCACGAGGGCCGCTATCTCTGGGTCCCCTACTACCGGCGCAGCTTCGACCTGAACGCACAGGAGCCGTCTGCCATGGCGGTCATCGACACGCAGTGCGACGAGATCATCCGCATCTTCGAGACCGGTCCCCTGCCCAAGATGGTAGCCACGTCTCCCGACGGGAAAACCCTGGCCGTGACGCATTGGGGCAACAATACGGTGGGTTTGCTGGACATCTCCGGCGCCGAACCGGCGGATTGGCATTACACGGCCTGCCTGGTCGTGGATTATCAGCTGAAACTCAACTACAGCCTGACACAGAAAGTGGACCGCGACGTCGACAGCGGCTACTGCCTGCGCGGGACGGTTTTCACCCCGGACGGCCGTTACCTGCTGATCGGCTGCATGGGCGGCGGTGGCGGAATTGCCGTGATCGATCTGGCGGCAGGACGCTATCTGGGACGCGCGATGGGCGTGAAAGCCAATCTGCGCCACCTGGTGATCAAGGACGGCTATCTGTATATCAGCATCAACCGTTCCGGCTACATCCAGCGCATCGGCCTGGACGACTTCCTGGAACAGGTCAGCGTGCTGGACGGAACCAGGAAGAAATCGGTATATGTCCGCCACTGGGTCAACTGCAAGATTCCCGCCGGTGCGCGTACCATCGAACTCTCCCCCAACGGGAAATATATCTTTGCCGCCTGCAACTTCAGCAGCTGCCTTGCCGTCGTGGATGCCGCGAAGATGGAACTTCTCGGCACGATTCCTGCTGACTCCTTCCCCGTCGGTCTCGATATTTCCCGGGACGGACGCTATGTGTTTACGACCTCACAGGCTCGGGATATTGCGGGCAACGCCGTGGATATCTTTAAGATAGAATATTTGAATGAGACGTATCAACGCCATATTGATTGGCTTCCTCCTATGCCCGGCTTTGTCGGTGACGGCCCAGACCCCATCTTCGACCGCTACCTCAGCCGCTGACAGTATCCGGGTGTCCGCCGCTGAACTGGCAGACCGCATCATAGACGAGGCGAAACAGTATCTCGGCACGCCCTACCGGCGTGGCGGGAACGGTCCCAAGGTGTTCGACTGTACGGGTTTCACGAAGTTCATATTCGGAAAGTTCGGCTACACGCTCGGACGGACCGTTCCGGCCCAGGCCGGCGACGGGCGCGAACTGATCGGTAACCTGGCCGACCTGCAGAAAGGCGACCTGCTGATTTTCGGCGCCCGCGGCGATACCCGCCTGCAGGGCCATGCCGGTATCTTCATCGGTCTGGACAGTACCGGGACCAGTTTCAATTTCATCCATGCCGCCCGCGGAGGCGTCATGGTTTCCGACCTCAAGGAGACCTATTACAAGACCCGTTTCCTGGGCGCCCGGCGTATCCTGCCGGATTTCCTGCCCGATATCGCGGATTCGACGGCGCTGGCCGCGCTGGATTCCCTGGCGGGCCGTATCGTCCCGCAGCCGGATACGCTCTCGCTCTCCCCTGCCGACCGCAGGATCATTCTGTTCGCGGATGGTACCTGGGCGCTGGTGGATTCCACCGGAGCGGTGTCGGCCCCTGTCTCCAAGGCCCGGCTCCTGCTGGCTGAAAACGGTTCCTGGCGGACTGTGACGACGTCCACCGTCCTGATTCCCGACTTGAAGAAACCGGAGACCGATTCGAAGAAGAGCTCCGCTTCGACGCAGGCGGCTCCCCCGCCCCCTGCGGACGGATCGGCCGTCTATCATACGATCGTGACCGGAGATACGCTGTACGGGCTCGCCCGCCGCTATGGTACGACCGTATCCAGGATCTGCGGCCTGAACGGCATCACGACCAAGACGACGCTCCGTCCCGGCAAGAAACTGCGTATCCGATGAAACGGCTCCGGCTCATCCTGGTATTGCTGGCTGCGTTGGTGTCGGGTCACCTGCGGGCGGACAACCTGTATGCCTACCGGGATTCGGTCAAGAATGCCTACGACTTCCTACTGTATATCCCTGACTCTTATTATGATAGCGAGAAACCGCTCCCGCTGATCCTGAACCTTCACGGTAAGAGCTTGACAGGCAATGATTTGAGCATGATTACCCGCTACGGCTGCATCGATGCCCTGCGCCGCGGGCGCAAGATCGACGCCGTCGTTCTCTGCCCCCAGTGCCGGACGACGGGCGGGTGGGATCCGGAGAAGTTGATGCAGGTCGTCGAATGGGTGCGTTACCGTTTCCGGACGGATCCCGACCGGCTGTATGTCTTCGGGATCAGCATGGGTGGCTGGGGGACGTTTAAATTCGCGGCAGCCTATCCGGACCAGGTGGCGGCCGCCATCGCGATGTGCGGCGGTTATACGGGCTCTCCGGAGCCTCTGACCCTGCTTCCGCTCTGGATCATCCATGGTACCAGTGACCGGATTACCTCGATCTCCTATTCGACGTCCATCGTCGAGAAAATGGCCAAGATGGGCAAATCCGGACGTGTATACTTCAGTTGGCTGACCGGATGCGACCATTCGATCCTGGCCCGCGTCTTCCTGCTCCAGCAGCCGTATGACTGGCTGTTCTCACACACGCTGAAGGATCCGGGCCGGCAGGTGAGCCGGGACTTCAAGATCGAGCCCAAGGACCTCAATGCCGCTTATATGCGCCTGGACCAGAGCCAGGCACAGCGCCTGCGGATCCAGAATCCCATGAAATAAGGTTTACCCCTTCTCTTATCGGAGGCGGAACTGCATCCCGGCGCGGAACCAGAAGCCGGGCTGCGGGATGTTGCCGTGGTCGTAGTAAGTGATGCCGAGCAGGTTGTTGCCTTCGACAAAGGCCCGCCAGTGGCGCGCCTCCCAGGTCAGCCGGGCATCGATCAGGGAATACGGCGTGTAAGCGCGCTGCCCCAGGCTCTTCCCTGCCTCGAAAGCCTCGTAGTTGCCGACCCGGTCCTGCCAGCGGTAGGACAGGTTGACGGACAGCGGTCCGTAGATCCGCAGGTCGGTCTGCAGGACGAGTTTGTTTCGGAGATACTCCAGGGCGTAAGCGGACTGAAGATGCGGCTCCAGCGCCTTGTCCTGCCGGATGTGGGCATAGGAGGCATTGAAGGAGCGGACGAAGAAGTCCGGACGTCCGAACAGGGTGCCAGGTGTAAGCCGCAGCGAGAGTTCTTCGCCCAGGGTGTTGATCTGCGTATGGTTGACGGAGACCCAGAGGGCGTCCTCCCCTTGCGAGAGGTCTTTGATCCAGTCGATCATGTCGGAGCCGCGGTGGTAATAGACCGAGGCGATGGCGCTGATGCCGGGCCGCAGGTATTTGAGCCCCAGCTCGAAGGCCTGCATCCGTTCGGGACGGAGGTATTTGTCGGCGGCGTGGCCGCCGACGGAATAGTAGAGTTCGGTAAAGGTAGGCATCCGCAGTGAGGTGTTCCAGGATGCGTAGGTTTTCCAGTTGTCCCCGATGCGGACGCTCAGATCCGCTCCCGGATAGAACCGGAACGGCAGGTTTCCCCAGGTATTGCGGATGACGGCGATCCCGGCGGATGCCGTGAAACGCTGCAGGATGATATTGTGTTCCAGGTAGAAGCTGAGATTGGTGCGCTTCAGTCCGCGGGTGTAGTCCCGCTGGGTCCCGCGGATGGCGCGGGGCGTTTCCAGGGGTTCGCCCAGCGTGGTGCTGACGATGCCTTCCCGGCGTATTTCCGCACCGAAAGCCGTGCGTCCGAACGGAGAGGAGAACCATCCGCCCAGATTGGCCCCGAAAACGTCCGTGCTGTGGTAATTGAACGGCACGCGGGACTCGTCGCCGCGGTAGAGCTCGAAGCGGTCACCGGAATGGTTCCAATAGATCGCAGGGCGGAAGTGTACCCGTCCCCGGGTTTCTGCCTGTACGGCAGCGAAAGTCTTGAGTCCATGTTCGAACTGATCGTCGAAACGGGCGCTGTAGAAGGTGTTGGCGCCGTAGTCCTTGCCGCTCAGGCCCAGGTGCCAGCGCACGTCCGCCTGTTTCCCGGCATAGCTGCCCTGGTAGAAGGCCTTGACGGTACGCCAGTCCGCGTTGCGTGTACCTGCCGCATTCAGGCTGTAACCGTCGGAGCGGCCGCAGGAGGCAGAGAGCTGGTTGTTCCAGCGGCCGGAAGCGAGGTTGCCTACCACTCCGCCGCCCAGCGTTCCCCAGGAACCGCCTTCCAGGCGGATATCGGCGCCGGAACGTTTTTCCGTCCGGGTCACGATGTTGATGGCACCGACCAGCGACGAGGTGCCATAGACGCGTCCGGCAGGTCCTTCCAGGATCTCGATGCGGTCGATTTCGGAGAGGTCCACGGGCAGGTCCATCACCAGATGTCCGGTCTGGGGGTCGCTGATGTTGATGCCGTTGAGCAGGACGGCGATCTGGTCGAAGGTGCCGCCACGGATGCCGATATCGGTCTGGATGCCCATGGCGCCGCGCTGGCGGACATCCACGCCGACGGCATATTTCAGCAGGTCATTGACGGTCTGGGCCGGAGAAGAACGGATCAGCATCGTATCCAGTACCGTCACCATGCGGGCGGACTGGTGCATTGTCAAAGGGACCCGGGTCCCGCTAACGGTCACTTCTTCGAGAGATTCCTGCGCGGAGAGCGCAGCGGTGGCCAGCAGCAGGCCGGCCAGACATACAAAACTCCTTCTCACTTCTTCCTTGCTTAAAACGGCTGCAAAGATATAAAAAATCCGCCACCAAACGTTGTCTGGCGGCGGATCTTTTGTCAGAGGGTATCCCTATCGGGTGGACAGGGGGATGCTGAGCGCTTTTTTGAATGCCGGCGAGCTGACGGA
>JAILAO010000101.1 GCA_024681565.1 Bacteroidales bacterium | reverse complement strand
AATTATGTGGTTAGTATGAGTTGTTGCCGGGATGGTACCAACTCATTTCTTTTTATACGGCGGGTCTTTGTTTTGTTTTTCTGAAATTGGAGCTATCTTTGGTGTAACCAAGCCAATCACCGATTTCCCCATGAGAAGACTGCTCCTTTCCCTTTCACTTTTTGCACTCCTGCTCCCCTGTCCCCTGAAGGCACAGGCCGCCTTCTACGATATCCGCGACTACGGCGCCGTCAGCGGCGACGGCCGGGCGGACAGCCCGGCGATCAATGCCGCCATCGCGGCGGCAAGTGACGCGGGCGGGGGCACCGTCCTCGTGCCGGCCGGTATCTGGCACAGTTTCGGAATCGGCATGCGGAGCAACGTCACCCTGCACCTCCAGACCGGAAGCGTCCTCAAAGCCGCCCGCCCCACGGCATCCGAAGGATATGTCGAGGCGGATGCGGACGGAAACTATCCGCGCTGGAACGGCTCCCTGTTCTACGGTGAGGACATCCACGACGCAGCCGTCACCGGTCCCGGCCTGATTGACGGATCGGACGTTCTGACGCGCGGCTTCGGTTCAGATATCCCCTATCCCGTTCCGAGCCGCATTTTCACGATCCGGGAGAGCCGCAATCTCCTGCTCCGGGACTTCAGCGTACGGATGGGCGGCGCCCGTGTCATCTGGCTGGTCGGGGCGGACAATGTGACCCTGCAGAACCTGAAAATCGATTCCAACCGCGATGGTATCGACATCGACTGCTGCCGTCACGTACGCGTCTCCGACTGCACGGTCAATTGCCTCAATGACGACGCCATCGTCCTCAAGAGCTCCTACGCCCTCGGACGCGTACAGGCGTGCGAAGACATCACCATCACCGGATGCGAAGTCTCCGGTTTCGACCCGGGCACCCTGCTGGACGGCAGCTACGGCCGCACCATCGAAGAAGCACCGGACCTGGACGGACCGACGGGACGCATCAAGATGGGGACGGAGTCTGTCGGAGGATTCCGGGGGATTACGGTCAGCAACTGTGTCTTCGAGCGTTCCCGGGGGCTGGCCCTGGAATGCGTGGACGGCGGTATCCTCGAGGACGTCACCGTCTCGAACATCACCATGCGGGACATCACCACCGCTCCCCTCTTCCTGCGCCTGGGGCATCGCGGCCGCGGACCTGCGGGAAGGGGTCCGGGCGTGCTGCGGCGCGTCAAGATCTCCCATATCATCGTGGACGATGCCGAATCCCGGTACGCCTCCATCATCGCAGGACTTGAAGACGCCTTCATCGAAGACGTCACCATCAGCGACGTCCACATCCGCTACCGCGGCGGACTGAGCCTCGCCGACGCGGAAGACCAGCAGCTCAGCAACAGTTTCTTTACCTCGGAAGGAATCAACGGCAAAGGCGGTCCGAACACCGGCGGACTGCCCACCAAAGCCCGTGCGGAAGACATCGCCCCCCGCAATGCCTATGACATCCCGGAATGCCGTACCGCATATCCGGAACCGTCCATTTTCGGCGTCCTGCCGGCATGGGGATTCTTCATCCGGCACGCACGCCGGATCACCTTCCGGGACATCACCCTGGAAACCATCCGGCCGGACACCCGTCCCGCCGTGGTCATGATGGACACCGAGGATGTCCGTTTCGAGAACATCCGCGTCCTCAACGCAGGGGCCGAGACGCCCCTGTTCACCGATTAACGCTTGTCTATGATCTTCGCGTTGGGATAGGCGGCCGGATTGAAGGTCACCTGCTCCTCGGTGACGCCGAAGACGAAGTCACGCATGGTAACCGTGACGTCGGACATCTTGGCGCTCAGGCTCATCGGCATATAATTCCCCTTGGAGACAGCCAGGTCCATGGTCTTCGGAGCATCTTTGTCCTTGTTGTCGGGAGATTTCCTGCAGAGGATATACCAGGCCTGGGCCGTCTCTTTCTTGATGGAAACCCGGTAACCTTCGGTGATACCGGACAGCATCTCGGCATCTCCGTCCGATTCGGTGGGTTTGTCCGGGTCCTCCCGTTCAATCTCGATTTCGTTGGAGTCGGACGTGTAGGTCCACTTCGTTTTGCCGTCCGACCAGGTGATGATCTCCTCACCCATCATGTTGGCCTTCATGCAGATTTTATCGCCCAGGGAAGCGGTCTTGGTGGAGATGGTGCCCAGAATAGGCATCTTGAGCTCCACGACCATCTCGACACCGTCGTCTACGTCCCCGAGTCTTTCCATCGCTTCATCCATACGGGAAATGATCTCTTCAGCCGTCTGTGCAAAGGAAGGTACGGCCCCGGCAAGGAGCGCCAGAATGCAGAAAAACTTTTTCATATCCTAAGTAATTACATGTTTTCGATCACATCTAACGGTCATCGTGGCTCCGCCGGCCGATGACATCCTCTTCCGAGGAGGCCTCGATCAAGGACCGGATGTATCCATTGATGGCGGAAATGCCGGCCTGGAGTTTCTCCGGCGGGAAGGCATTGGATCCGCCCGAACTGACGGAACCCTGTTCGAATCTGATATAGGTACGCCACATTTCTCCGTCCAGGATGGTCATCCGGGGCAGATACCTGATTCTTAAGCGGTACAGCCTGTACTTGTCAAAGAGGTCGCCGAGACGGTCGAAAAAGTCTTCCGGCCCCCGGATCACCCGGATCTCCGGGTCGCAGTCCTTCGACCAGGCGATGCATACGGTTCCGGCCGGATCGCGCTCCACCTGGTAATACAGGAGCGGGTGTATCACCGTCCCGCTGAGCTGGTATTCATACGAAATGACCGCACCTTCCGGTTTTTCGTTCCGGCCGGAAGCCTTGGTCCCGACAGGGGAACAGGCAAGAAAAGGCAGCATAAGAGATAGGGTCAACAGCATTTTCATGCTTGTAAAGATAATAATTATCCCGGTTTTTCCTATCTTTACCAGACATACGAAAATTGTACGGATATGAACAGAATCGCTTTATGGCTGTGCCCGGCCGTCATTTCTCTCTTATTCGCCGTGTCCTGCGGCCAGAGTTTCTCCCCGGCAGACTTCCACGCCTTCGTGGACGATGTCGAAGCACGTTGTGCAGACCTTACCGAAGAAGACTGGGAGGATATCCAGGACGAGTACCAGGCATACATGATGGATTACAGACAGAGCAAACTGTCTGAAGAAGCGGAAAAACAGGTACGCTCCGATGTAAACCGCTACAAGCGCATGTATCTCAAGACCGTAGATCCTGCCGGCGTCGACCCCGACGCCCTCATCAAGGACGCGGACGACACAAAAGCCTACGAAGATTTCCTCAAGCGGGGCCTTTAACGCACAGCCGCCAGCAGGTCTTCGACACTGCCCGTAACGGCGTCGAAGAGTTTGTACATCAGTTCTGGCTCCTGCATCTCAGGGATATAGACCACAACGCGCTTGCCGGCGCCGGCCATCCAGCCGGCTTCGGTGTGGGCGCTGCGGCCGCAAGGAAGGACGAGCACGCAGGTATCCGCCCATTCCAGGGCCTCCAGATCGGCGGCGAACTGCTTCTCCGCAGCCGGATGACGGAGCCCCTCGGCGTACTGCGGAAAGCTCCATTCCGCCGCGTGCGCATCGATGTCGGTCCAATGGAAACCGGTTCCGCCGTGGGGCGGATTGCGGAAATCATAAACCTCATGGCCCGCGCTCCGCAGCGCGGCCACGACCTGCGGGTAGCAGGCATTCCTCCAGCTGGAGGCGACGTAGATTCTGGCCATCTCTCTATCGGTTGAACGCGCGTGCGCGTGATTCTGCATCGGCGGCGCTGAGGTGCCCGCCGCTCTTGATGATGATCTTGTAGGTGAAGGTCTTTGATTCGGAGGGGTTCAGCACGAAGCCGACCGGTTCGGTGCTGTCGGGGTCCATCGCCTTGCCTCCCAGGTTATTGACCGCAAAGAGACCATAACCGCGGGCATGCGACCAGGCGGGAAAGTTGATATTGTCTTTGGCGTCGATGATCAGGATCGAGATATCGTCTCCGTCCTTGGTGCCGTCCAGTTTGGTCCACTCGGCCCGTTTGGACCAGGCGTCGTCCCCGGAGAACCCCAGACTGTTGGTATAGCAGCCGGTGACGCCCTCCCTGTTGACCGTGGCCCGGTCGGTGGGGTTGCCCTGCGCATCCAGGTAGCGCACCGGGCTGTCCGAGGGTTGCTGCAGGGCGCGGTCCACGCGCAGGCCGAGCATCCCCTCCTTATCTTCCCCGAACCTGACCGTATCCACCGCGGTCAGGACGGCCGAACGGATGATGAAGCGCTCATCCGCGGAGCCTCCGAACACATACGTCGTCTTTTCGGTAAGAAGCACGTGGCCGTCGTTGTCCACCCAGTCCGAAAGCGTCACCAGCTGGTCCCCTTCCGCAGACTCGATGCTCCGGAGCCGCACGCTGCCGTACGCGGGCTTGCGCTCGGCGGGATAGGCGTGGTAATTGTTCCAGAAGTCGAGGCCGTTGACATCGCCGTGGTTGAACCAGAGGCCGGAATGATGCGGATGGTCCACGCTCTCGAAAGCCCGGGGCGCACGGGGGTATCCCCGCGTGATGTCGATGCCGGAGGCCGTCATGATGGGCCAGAGAATGGGTTTGGTCTCATCCTCCGGATAGAAAAGGGTCGTGAAATAGCGGCCGTCCACGCAGACGTCCACCTTGCACGCCGCATCGTCGCGGACGAATGACACGCCGCTGCGGGCCTTGGACCAGGCGAGGTAGCCGCCGGAGAGGTTATAGACCGTGTATCCGGCCTTGGCGAGCGCCGTGGCGGCCGCGGCACTCCGCTTGCCGCTGCGGCAATAGACGGCCAGCACCCGGTCCTGGGGGTAGGCGGCCCGGACCTGCTCCGGAAGTCCGCCGGCGAGCCAGTCTAGATTGACCGCGCCCGGCAGATGCCCGACAGCGAACTCATCGGGGCGGCGGACATCCAGGAGAACGACACCGGGTTCCGCGGCTTTCTGCTCGAAAGCGTCCACATCAAGATTGGTATAAGCGGCAGGCTGGCAGGCGAAAGAAGTCAGCAAAAGAAGGAAGAGAGAGAGGATACGCATGGTATTGCAGGATAATCGGTAATTCGTCCACGAATTTAGTGTTTTTCTCCAAGAATAAACTTATATTAGAGGAGAAAATCAATTGTCATGAAAATCGTATTCCTGGACGCAGCCACGCTTGGTGACACCCCGCTCGACGAAATCGCCGCGCAGGGAGAACTCGTCGCCTGGCCCTCCAGCACCCCCGAAGAAGCCCTGGAGCGGGTCGGGGACTGCGAAGTTTTGATCGTCAACAAAGTCCGTGTGACCGAGCAGCTCCTCGCGCAGGCACCGCGCCTGCGGCTGATCTGCGAATCGGCCACCGGCGTCAACAACATCGACCTCGAAGCTGCCGCGCGGCGCGGGATTCCGGTACGCAATGCCGCCGGGTACTCCACGGAAGCCGTGGTGCAGTCCACTTTCGCCCACCTGCTTTCGCTGGCCGGACACGCCCCCTATTTCGACGAATGCGTCAAGAGCGGGCGCTACTCCGCCGGGACGCTCTTCTGCGACATCTCCCACCCCTATGTGGAGCTCGACGGCAAGACCCTGGGCATCATCGGCCTCGGCACGATCGGCACCCGGGTTGCAGCCGTCGCCAGCGCCTTCGGGATGAAGGTAATCTACTATTCCACGTCCGGAACCTCCCACAACCACGACTACCCGAGCGTCACGCTGGACGAATTGCTCGCGGCCTCGGACGCCGTGACCATCCATGCCCCGCTGAATCCCCGGACCGCCGGGCTGATCGGTGCTGCCGAACTGCGCAAGATGAAAAAGACGGCTTTCCTGCTCAATCTCGGACGCGGCGGCATTGTCGACGAGGCAGCCCTGGCCGAAGCCGTAGATGCCGGTGTAATCGCCGGTGCGGCACTGGATGTCTATTCTTCCGAACCGCTGCCCGCGGATAATCCCTTGATGAGCGTCAGGCATCCGGAACGCTTCCGCTTTACCCCGCACACCGCATGGGCGAGCCAAGAGGCGCTGAAACGCCTTGTACACCAGGTTGCCGATAATATCAGGAATAATTTTTAGTGTTTCCGGACTTTGGCACGGTTTTCGAAATATCTCCATTCGGAAAGAATGGATATTAAACAATAAAGAACTGTACTACAACCTAAGAAAAAAGCGGCGGCCGTGACGGTCTCCGCTTTTTGCATGAATACCCAGCCCACCCCCTCCCCTCAAAAAATTCAAAAAAAATTGAAATATCGCTTGCGATATAAAAAATATTCCTTACCTTTGTATCGCAAACGATATAAACGACACGTATAAAAATCAAATAAAAACACAGTACCATGAACAAAGAAAATTCCATCAAAGCGCTGCAGGCCTATGCTACCGGCCTCGCCGCCCAGTCTCTCTCCCACAAAGTCCAGGGTAAGGTTTTCGCCGCACAGGGTTTCTCCAAACTCGGTGAGAAATACGCCAGCCACGCATCTGAGGAGATGGAGTGGGTCGACCAATTCATCGACCGTATCATCGAACTCGGCGGACAGCCCAAGGTCGAAGCCGGTCCGGAGATGCCCATCTTCACCGACCCCGTCGAATTCATCAAGTGCGACCTCGAGATCTCCCGCCGTGAGGTTCCGGTCCTCCAGCAACTGACCGTTTCGCTCTCCGATGACTTCAAGACCTATGACCTTCTGCGCGGTTATGCCCTCGATGAAGAAGAAGACTGGGCCTGGAGCGAGCAGCAGCTCGAACTCATCGAAAAGATCAGTCTCAAGAACTGGCTGATCAAGCAGCTTTAATCAATCAAACGATAAAACACGAGAACCATGGCAAGCATTTATGACTTCAAAGCCCTCGACAATAAAGGGAAAGAGGTGAATTTCGCCGACTATAAGGGGAAAGTCCTGCTGATCGTCAACACCGCGTCCAAGTGCGGTTTCACCCCGCAGTATGACGGACTGGAGGCTCTCTGGAAGAAATACCAGGAGCAGGGCCTCGTCGTGATCGGCTTCCCTTGCGACCAGTTCGCCCACCAGGAGCCCGGCTCCGATGCAGAGATCGCCGAATTCTGCCGCCTCAACCACGGCGTGACCTTCCCGCTGATGAGCAAGATCGAGGTCAACGGTGACAACGCCCATCCGATTTACAAATACCTCAAGGACGAGACGAAGGGACTGCTCGGCAGCGCGATCAAGTGGAATTTCACCAAGTTCCTGATCTCCCGCGACGGCAGCCGCATCGAGCGCTTCGCGCCTATGGCCACGCCGGAATCTCTCGAAGACAAGATCAAAGCCCTCCTGTAGAACATGCACGAACAGCTCAAACTGGAGAACCAGCTCTGCTTCCGGCTCTATGCCGCATCCCGGCTCGTGACCCAGGCCTACAATCCCATATTCTCAGAACTCGGCATCACCTACCCCCAATACCTGGTGCTGCTGGTGCTCTGGGAGCAGGACGGGCAGCCGGTCAACGATCTGGCGAAGCGGCTTCACCTCGAGACCAACACCGTCACTCCCCTCCTCCAGCGGATGGAGAGAGAAGGCCTGGTCTCCCGCAGACGGGGAAGCAAGGATGCCCGGCAGGTCATCGTCTCCCTCACGGAAGCAGGCCGTGAAATGGAAGCGAAAGCCGCCGACATTCCGGAGACCATCGGCTCCAGGGTAGTCTGTGACCAGTTCACGCCCGAAAGCGCACCCGACCTGTTCGTCACGCTGGACGGCATTATCCGGAACCTGGAAGGACAGACCCGTAAATAATAAAGGCTGCAAAGATTCAAAAACCCGTGCTGCAATGCACGGGTTTTTTCGTATTTTTGCAATCTATGTCCGAAGAACTCAATCTCGTACGGGACCTGGCCATCATCCTGGTTTCCGCCGGTGTATTCACCATCATATCCAAGGCCCTCAAGCAGCCGCTGATCCTGGGCTATATCATCGCAGGTTTCCTGATCGGCCCGCACGTATCCTGGTTCCCGGGCATCCAGAGTGAAGAAACGGTCAATCAATGGTCCGAGATCGGCATCATCTTCCTGATGTTCGGTCTGGGTTTGGAGTTCAGTTTCAAAAAGCTGCTCAAGGTAGGCAGCAGCGCCCTCGTCACCGCAGGAAGCAAGTTCCTGGGCGTTTTCGTCCTGGGTTTCGTGGCCGGTCAGGCCCTGGGCTGGACCGCGATGGAAAGCATTTTCCTCGGAGGCCTGCTGTCCATGTCCTCCACGATGGTCGTACTCAAGTCCTATGACGACATGGGGCTCAAGGACAAGCCCTGGGCCGGCATGGTCTTCGGCACGCTCGTAGTCGAGGACCTGATCGCCATCCTGCTCATGGTGCTCCTCTCGACGATGGCCGTCTCCAACCGTTTCGCCGGGGGCGAGATGCTGTTCAACCTGGCCAAGCTGGCATTCTTCCTGATCCTGTGGTTCCTCATCGGCATCTATCTGATTCCGACGGTCCTCAAACGGGCGCGCAAGTACCTCAGCGACGAGATCCTGCTCATCGTCAGCATCGGTCTGTGCTTTGCGATGGTCGCCCTGGCCGAAGCCGTCGGCTTCTCCTCCGCACTCGGCGCCTTCGTGATGGGTTCCATCCTGGCCGAGACCATCGAGAGCGAACACATCGAACGCCTGGTCAGCCCGATCAAGGACCTGTTCGGCGCCATCTTCTTCATCTCTGTCGGTATGATGGTCGCCCCCGCCGTCATCGCAGAACACTGGCTGACCATCCTCATCATCACGCTCATCGTGATGCTGAGCCACATCCTGTTTGCGGGAGCGGGCATCCTCATGACCGGAGGCGGACTTCA
>JAILAO010000072.1 GCA_024681565.1 Bacteroidales bacterium | reverse complement strand
CCGAAGCTAACGCTCGATGGAGATGATCTTGCTCTCCCATTTCTTCAAGCTGAGGCCCAGGCGGACCTTGCCGTCCACGGTCTCTGCCGGGAGGGTGCGGATGGTGCCCGTCGCGGCATCCCATTCCCTGACGATGCCGGCGGCATCGAATTCAGCGTCGAACACGACATCCTTCTCTCCCTCGTTGAAGAGGAAATAAAGCACGCCGTCAGGCATGACGCGGCGCGTGTAGCGGACTGCGTAGGTGGCCGGTTCTTCCACGGGTCCCTGACGCCGGTTGTTGCGTGCCGGCTGTACGGACGGATCGGGTACGATGCGCATCTCGGGGACGGGCATCGCGGCCGTGACATTGCCGGTCCAGCTGATGGACGGCTCCTCCAGCCAGTCGGGCGTGTCGGGAAGCGGTTGGGGATCCAGGAAACTCTTACCGACCAGCATCGTCGGCTTCCGGCCCCAGAAGAGAACCTTGCCGCCGCTCTTTTCGAAATCGCTGATGACCGCGAAGGCCTTTTCCGTGAGCACGTCGCAGGACGGGATCACGAGGGTTTCATAGCGCTGGCCGCTCCGGTTGACCAGCGTGCCGCCGCTGACGCTGAGGGCCTGTGTGAAGGCGTCGTCATCCAGCCAGTCAAAGTCGCGCTGGTGCTTGAGCATCAGCTGGGCGATCTGCACGAGGTCGGGATTGACCGCCTGGTCGTTGAGCCAGAAGGTGGCGGTCGGGTAGTAAACGGCCACGCGGGCGCCCGGCTGGCCGAGGGCCATCAGGTAGGTGGCCCGGTTGGTATAGTCGTTGAGCGGTTTCATCTCCGGATCGGTCATCCAGTTGGGACGGGCCGAACCGGCCATCCAGAACATGAATTCGAAGAAATTGATTCCGCGCACCACCTGGTAGTCCACCGCATACTTGGCCTGCGGGATGCTGGGCGGGATGTTGTAGGCGGCGAAACTCTCACTGAACACGCGCGGCTTGCCGTAGGCGTGCGAAACGGAGGAGGCGAATTTGGGGAAGTCATTGACCGTTTCCGGCCAGATCTGGTTCCAGATGGCGTCCACGCCGGGAATCTGCACGCGGCTGAGGTCGCGGAAGAAGTTACCCTCGGCACGGATGCAGACGGGCATGTTGTGGTCGTTGTTGAGGTGGGTGATGTGCGCGAGGCCATTCGCCTCGCACCACTCGGCCTGCTGCTGGAAGAAGTTGGTGGCGAACAGTTCGGACCACACGTCCCAGTAGTCGGCGCGGAAGCGGCGCTCGCGCACGGTTTGCGTACGGGTCAGCAGGCTGGCGAGCCAGGGCGTCGGATCATAGCCCTTCATCGCTTTGAATTCCTCGACCATCTTCGGGGTCCAGGGCGTGTAGGCGAAGTCAGGTTCGTCCCCGCGGAAACCGAGCACGGTCTTGCCGAACTCCTCGCCGAGGTATTTCTTGTACTGTTCGTGGGTCCAGTCGATGAACTGGCGTACCGCTTCGGGGCTGAGGTAGTCGCAGATGGAGTTGGTGGTGTCCTTGCCGCCCGTCGGGTTGTTGACCGCGCGGGTCTGTCCGGTGCGGTAGTCCCAGCCGGCGAAAACGATGTCCCAGTCGTCCAGTCCGGCGCTGAAACTGATCTTGCCGTCCTGGATCACCACGGTGCGGTTGGGTGCGCCGGAGCGGCTCACGGCCACGGCGCTCATCGCCTTCGGCGAGACGGCCTGGCCGCGCAGGACGCTGCCTTTGGCAACATAGAGGGTGTCTACGGCCACGACGGCCTTCATCCGCAGGTCGGGGCGTTCGCGGGTGAACTTGCCTCCGGCGAATCCGCTGGGGTACTTGCCTTCATCGATGAGCCAGACTTTGAGCCCGCGGGCCTTGGCCTCCATCACGCCGGTGCGGATGCCTTCGAACCATTGGTCCGAAAGGTATTCATAAGGCAGATGGTAGCCTGCTTCGAAAATCACGGAGCGGAAGCCCTTGGTCTTGATGGAGTCGAGGTCGTGGCGGATGGTCTCGATATCCATCGGGCCTTCCCAGCCCCAGATTACGTGGCTGGCAAACTCGGCGGGCGGGTTGGCGAACTGCGCCGCCGCCTCTGAGAGCGGAGTCTGATGGATGCCTTCCCAGGAATGGCCCTGGGCGGAAACAACCTGCCCTGCGGTCAGCAGGGCGAGGCAGAGTAAAGCAATTCTTTTCATAAGCTATTTCCCGATGGAGAAGATGGGGCCTTTGTCAGAATAGTCTTCGTAATAGAACTGGATGGCGCTGTCGTTCATCCGGGGATGGTACTGGCCCAGGAGGCGGATGATCTCCGCACCGGCGAAAATGGCCGGACCGTAGGCGTGGGCGGCGTACGGGCTGACCGGGCGGTAATAATAGAAGGCGGGATCGAAGGCCATGCCGGTGCCGACGCAGGTGCCGTTCACCATGCCCTTCTCATCGATGACCGTAGTCATGGCGTCCCAGGCGAGCAGGGCGGCAGGGCCGTACTCGAGCGGATGGAGCCAGCCCTCGCAGATGCCATGCGCAAAGCAATAGGCATAGATGGCGGTGGCGGAAGACTCGAGGTAGGAGTCGCTGCGGTCCAGCAACTGGTGCCAGAAACCTTCGCTGCTCTGCAGGGCGGCGAGGCCCTTGACGTGCTTGCGGTACAGGTCCAGGACCTCATCGCGGCCGGGGTAGTTCTCGGGGAGGGCGTCGAGTACGTCGCACAGGGTCAGGATGGCCCAGCCGTTGGCGCGGCCCCAGTGGTAGGCGGGATGCTCGTCCATGGCTTCCACCCAGCCGTGGCGGAAGAGGTTCTTCTCCGGGACCCACATTTTTTCCTTGAAGAGACGGATCTGGCGGATGGCCTCGTCGAAATACTTCCTGTCTCCGGTGAGTTTGCCGTACCAGGCGAGGGCGGGGATGCCCATGAACATGTCATCCAGCCATACGGTGTTGAGCTGCGGCCGGTTGCGGGCGAGGGTGCCGTCTTTGAGACGGAACTCTTTGTTCATGATATAGTCGGCATAGAGGTCGATCAGCGGGCGGAGGTCCAGCTCAGGATGTGCGACCTGGTTCTTGATCATCGACACGCAGATGGCGCCGCAGTCGTCCAGGGCGTGCGGGGTCATCGTAACACTGATCTTGTGGGCGGGTTTGCCGTCGGTCTTGCGGTATTCCTCCGCCTGGGCTGCGAGCAGTGCGTGGCGGTTGTAAACATAGTCCGAGTAGGCCTTGTCGCCGGTGCTGGCCGCCGCGGCGAGCATCGCCGCATAGGTCACGCCCCATTCATAGCTGTTCAGACGGAAAGCGCCGCGGGGGATCTCTCCGTCCTCGCCCGGCTGCCAGGGCGTTTCTGCATCCACGAACTTCAGGATGCGGTCCAGGTCAGCCTTGACATCCTCCTTGGTGGGGACGCCATAAGGGATCTTGTAGTCGGGTTGCAGCAGGTGCAGGGGGGTGTTGGAGTCGTTCTGGACGACGTTCTCTTCGGTAGGCTGTTTCGGCGTGCAGGCACTCAGGCCGGCAAGCATTGCGCAGGCCAGCGCCAGGGAGTAGATCAGGTGTTTCATTATGCGAGAGTTGATTGGTTTTTCAAAACAACGCAAGATAGTGAATTCTCCTGAAAAAAACTACTGGTAACTCCGGCCGTTCCGCCATCCGGCTGTCACCCGTGCGGAGAAATTGTTTATTTTTGTCTTCGCAATGGCGGTCTGGACCCTGGTTTCCCTTTTTCTGATCGTGACAGCGGCGAGTTTCACGCAGCGCGTCACGGGTTTCGGCTTCGGCATCGTCGCGATGACCGTGCTCCCGCATCTGTTGCCATCATTCGGCGAGGCGACCGCCCTGTCGGGCCTGCTGGCTGTCTTTACGGCGCTGATTCCGGCCATCCAGCTGCGCCGTCAGCTGCCCTGGCGTAAACTGGCCGTCATTCTGCTGACTTTCCTGCTGGTCTCCTTTTTTGCAGTTCGCCTGGTCACCCGGACCGACAGCTTGCTGCTCAAGCATATCCTGGGCGGAGTGCTGATCGCCGTCAGCCTGTATTTCTTTTTCCTGAACGGACGGATCCGTCTCCGGCCCTCGCTGCCGGTCCAGCTGGGAATGGGTACACTTTCGGGGCTGATGGGTGGTCTGTTCGCGATGCAGGGGCCGCCCGCCGTCATCTATTTTATCGGCTGCGCCGACCGGAAAGAGGAGTACATCGCCCTGACCCAGTGGTATTTCCTGATCGGGAACATCGCGATGTCCGTTTACCGGGCGGGCAGTGGCCTGGCCACCCCAACGGTCCTCCGGATGTGGTGCATCGCGCTGCCCGGGGTGTTCCTGGGACTTTGGCTGGGGACGAAAGTCTACGCACGCGTGCGTGCGGATTTACTGAGGAAGATCGTCTATGCTTTCCTTGCGCTTGCCGGCCTGGCGGCCCTGCTCTCCTGATTAGTTGTGGATGTGGACATCCATCTGGGGGAACGGGAAGTTGATTCCGACCTGCGGGAGTCCCGTGTAGATGCTTTCGTTGAGGTCGAAATACACCCCCCAGTAGTCGGAGCCCTTGACCCAGACGCGCACGATGAAGTTCACCGAGCTGTCCGCGAGTTTCTGCAGGGCTACGAACGGGTCATCGGCGCCTTTCGTGGAAGCGTCCAGGATGCGCGGCTCCTTCTGGATGATGTCCAGGATCGCTTCCTTGCAGCGGGCGGCGTCCGTGCCGTATTCCACGCTGACGGGCAGATCGATGCGGCGCAGCGG
>JAILAO010000154.1 GCA_024681565.1 Bacteroidales bacterium | reverse complement strand
ATCTTTATTTTTTGTTTTGTTACTTGTTTTTTGCATAACGCATACCGCCAGAGCGCAGGGGCAGTGGATGGTAGGGGCCGATGGCGCTGTCGGGCTGTCAGCCTATGCGCCTCGCTTTTCGGTAGGAGTGGAAGCATCTTTTTATTTGCTGAACAAGCCCCATTTCAAACTGGGGCCGGGAGTCGGTTTCACCTTCTCGGGAGAACAATACGAGCTGTTGCCCATAGACGATTTGCGCAAAGGAAGCTATATTCCTGTATTTCTTCGCGGGGAATACAACTTTCCCTTGGGGGACACATCCGGATTTGCCCTGCTGGATTTCGGGTATCAATTCGGTGCTTTTGGATGGACATCCGATGGGCGTAGCTTGATGATGGCTTCGGAAACATGCGCTTTCCAGGCGTGGTTTGTCTCCCCCCAAGTGGGCCTGAATCTGGGGAGACGGTTTTATTTGGCCACTGGTCTCTGGATTCCGTGTAAATTCGTACGTGACAAGGGTGGCAACGGCCACGAAATACCTCTATCCCTGTCAGTGCACTTCGGTGTAAGACTATAAAGATAGATTCTCACCAAGCACAATCTCCATGTCTAGTCTGGCGGAGACTGGGGGCGGATTTGTGTTCAGGGGTCAGCGGTTTCCTCATGTCGATCTTCAGTTTCAAGCCCCTGCAGCTGACGGCGTTAGGTGTGTTTTTTCTAATTCAGAAGCGTTGATTAGATTCCGGGACATTCAAATAGGGCCGAGATATGATAGTGTTATCAATGACCGGTTTCTCCTTCAATTGGGTGGGGATTCCTCTACTGGTAGTGCTTCATTCTTAAATTTAGGTTATTATTCTAATATTTCAGGTTCATATTACATTATGACGATGTGGGCTTCTGGGCGTTCTTTTATGAATAATGAGATTCGTGGTAGTGGGCTGGTTTACACGTATGATTATGACTAGATATCTTATAGCTGTATTTCTACTTGTTGGTTCTAGTGCTTTGGCGTTGGCTCAGTCCGAGGGCAAGATGCATCAAAGCAATGAAGTAGAGGCCGGTTTTATTCAGAACGGCGGTTACATGTCTGCTTCCACGGGAGTCTCCCTTTTGTCAGGTTTTTTCTATATTGGGATCGGTACAGGGGTCCATGTTTGGGATGAAGTGGTAGACAACAAACCTGTCAGTGTGATGATACCTCTTTTCCTATAAGGGAAGCTTACACTCGGTAATTACGGAACCGTGCATCCTATCGTTGATCTCCAAGGGGGACTGATTTCAAACCTGACAACACCGGGAGCCGGAGCTTTCTTCCGGCCAGCAATTGGAGTATGTTTCAAACGGTTTTGTTTTAAGCTCGGTTATGAAATTACGAAGTGCAGTTACCGGGAACCAACGGTCAGCTGGCCTGAAGGGGCGGACAAGGTCAAAGATCCATATTATATATCCGGATTCTCTACTCTAGGCTTGGGAAAAACGGTTTAGTGTTCGGAGTATCGTTTCCCTTTTGAAATAGAATGGAGTAGTTATCGTTCCGGTATGAACTTGCCCTGCTGCCCATCCTGCCGAACTTCAGCTATCGGGTAGCATTTTAGCCAGGCCGTCCTCCGGGGCGGCCCTTTTCTTTGTTTTCATGGCAGAAATGTTGGTAAAGAGTGAATTCTCACGTATATTTGTTTCATAAGTACGATAATTGGACCCATGAAAGGATTGAAATCGATTGTTTTGAGTGTGGCGGCCCTCGCTGCCGCCGTTTCCCTGTCCGGCTGCAAGTTCATCAATGACATCCTGTCCGGCGAAGATGGAGGACAGATGGTCACTTCGCTGGTTGAGAAGGTCGGCGAGGCGTTGGACGCCCAGGTGACCGTGGTCGAAGGGAACACCCTGACCTACGGCACGCACCGCTACACGGTCAATGCCGAGATCGACCCTGCCACGAAAGAATTCAAGCAGCCGACCGCTTCCGTCACTTTCACCAATTTCCCTGCCGGGTATGACGAGTTCGAGGCGGTCTATGAAGGCCTGCTCGGCAAAAGTATTGCCGGCGCCACGGCGATGATCCCGATGGCCATCGAACTGTATGCCCGGGACGCCGGGACGGGGGAGCGCTGCTTCAAACTGCTTTGCAACAGCGATTCTACGGTCAGCGGCATCGTCCGCATCCTCAAGACCAAGCTCGTACCCTCCCAGTACGGTTCCGAGAATGATTCCTATATCCAGCGCTATATGGCCGCCGCCCTGCTCAAAGGCGCTGTCAACACCAATGCCTATACGCCCGAAGAGCCTTACACCGTGGAGATGACGATGTCCCCGAACGGCGTGAAGGATGCCGAACTGATGGGCGGCGTGGTGACCTACGTCTATATCCTGGCCAAGGGATGGGATTCCAACCAGCGCGGCGTGGACGTTTTCCTCCCGTACGACACGGAATATTACAAAATCGCCGGCTGCTCCTCCTGCTACACGCAGTGCAAGAACATCCGCGGCACCTGGCCCGGACTGAAATAGCAGACAGGCAAGAGAACAAGAAGGCGGGGACGTTTCGTCACCCGCCTTTTTCAGAGATTCAGCAGTTTGGCCGTCAGTTCGACGAGCAGTTCCCCGTCGGAGACCAGTGCGCCGTCGCCCCCCTTGCCGAGATAGTCGTACTCGCAGAGCAGGGAAACGGCAGCCATGGCCTTGCGCACGGGATAGTTGCGCACGGCGCTGTCGTATTCTTTGTAGAAATAGGGATTGACACCCGCCAGGGCGCGGGCTTTCTCTTCCGGGGAGGGGTACCCGCCCCGGGAAAGCAGGGCGCCGTATTTGAGGATGCGGCTGAAATGCGTGAACAGGGCGCTGACGGCCATCGGCATGGCGAACTTGGCGCTGTTGCCCAGATGGGCGGCGATCCCTAGAGCCTTGGCCGCATGCCGGTAGGAGAGCTCTTTGGTGAGCTCGAAGATGCTGAACTGCCGCGAGATGCCGACATTGCGCTCGATGTCCGCAACCGTGACGCGGGTGGCGCCTTCGGGCAGGTTCTTGGTCAGTTTGTCCGTCTCGACGACCAGGGTGGACAGGTCAGTCCCGACCGACTCCCCGAGCAGGACGGCCGCCTGCGGCTCGATCTGCAGTCCGCGGGAAGCATAATACGCATGGATCCAGTCGGGAATCTGGTAGTCCCGCAGGGCGGGGGAATCCACGACCGTCCCGGCCTTCTGGGCGGATTTGTAGAAGGCCTTGCGCTTGTCCGCCGACGCTTTGTGCATCAGGATCACAAGGACGGTGCTGTCCAGGGGTTCGTTGCAGTAGAAGGCCAGTTCTTCGATGCTTTTCATCTGCTGGGCCTCCTTGACCACGACCAGCTGGCGCTCCGCCATCATCGGGAAGCGGCGGGCGGCCGTGACCACCTGCGCCGCCGTGACCTCGGAGCCGTAGCAGACGGTTTCGTTGAAGTCCTTCTCTTCCTCGGGAATGCAGTGCTTCAGGATGGCGTCACAGACCAATTCCGGGTAATACGGCTCGTCTCCCATCAGCAGATAAACGGGGCTGAAACGCCCCGCATGGATATCTGAAAGGATTTTCGCACATTGTGCGTCAATATTGACAGAAGTCTTGGCCATATCCCTACAAAAGTACGCAAAAAACTTTGTATATTTGTCTGAAAGCAATTACAATTTCTGAGCACATGAAGAAAATGATCACCCTGCTGACGGGCCTCTGTCTGTTGGCATCGGCATCCCTCCTCGCACAGGATGCCACCGTCCGTGTCCACGACGCCGGAACCGGTGTCACCATCCCGGCCGAGATCTACGGCCAGTTCTCCGAGCACCTCGGACGCTGTATCTACGGCGGCCTCTGGGTGGGCAAGGATTCCTCCGTCCCCAACATCGAAGGTTATCGCAAGGATGTCTTCGAGGCCCTCAAGGCCCTCAAGGTGCCTGTGATGCGCTGGCCGGGCGGCTGCTTCGCCGACGACTATCACTGGATGGACGGTATCGGCCCGCAGGAGAAGCGCGGATACCTGACCAACAACAACTGGGGCGGCACCCTGGAGGACAACAGCTTCGGCACCCACGAGTTCCTGAATCTCTGCGAGATGCTCGGCACCGAGCCGTACATCAGCGGCAACGTGGGCAGCGGCAGCGTCGAGGAGATGGCCAAATGGGTCGAATACATGACATCCGACGCCAAGACGCCGATGGCTGACCTGCGCCGCGCCAACGGCCGCGAGAAACCCTGGAAGGTCAAATACTTCGGTATCGGCAACGAGGCCTGGGGCTGCGGCGGCAACATGACGCCGGAGTACTACAGCGACCTCTTCCGCCGTTACGGCACCTACCTGCGCAACCAGCCGGGCAACCGCCTGTACAAGATCGCCAGCGGCGCCTCCGACTACGATTACAACTGGACCCGCGTCCTGATGAAGCACCTGGTCGGCAAGGGCATGCAGGGTATCTCCCTGCACTATTATACCGTCCTGGGCTGGCAGGGCAGCAAGGGCTCGGCCACCAAGTTCACGGACAAGGACTACTACTGGTTCCTCTCCAAGACCATCGAGATCGAGGACGTGCCCAAGAAGCACATCGAGATCATGGACGAACTCGACCCGTCCGGCCGCGTGGCGCTGCTCCTCGACGAGTGGGGCACCTGGTTCGATGTGGAGCCGGGCACCAATCCGGGACATCTCTATCAGCAGAACACGATGCGTGACGCCATCGTCGCCGCGCTCAACTTCGACATCTTCCACAAGTACACCCGCCGCCTCAAGATGGCGAACATCGCCCAGGTCGTCAACGTCCTGCAGGCCATGATCCTGACGAACGAAACGCAGATGGTCCTCACCCCGACCTATCACGTCTTCGAGATGTACAATGTCCACCAGGACGCCGAATTCATCGACTCCGAGGTGATGACCGGCCACATCAAGACCGAGCGCAAGTGCGCCGTTCCCGAGGTGGATGCGACCGTTTCCCGCAAGGACGGCCAGATGAACCTCTCGCTGGTCAACACGGACCTCAAGCAGGCCAAAAAGGTGCTCGTCACTTTCGACGACGCCGGTGTGAAGAACATTCTCTCGGCCCGCGTGCTGACTTCCAAGGATGTCCGCGACTACAACGATTTCGGCAAAGCCGACGTAGTCAAGCCCGTCGCTTTCAAGGATTACAAACTCACCAAGTCCGGTCTGGAGGTCACGCTTCCGCCGTGCTCCGTGGTCGCGATCGCTGCAAAATAAGCGAAATCGAAAGCAATTGATACAAAAACGCCTCCCGGGAGGCGTTTTTTTTGTACCTTTATGCGATTTTTGTGTATTACGCTATTATGGCTATTATTGAATGTAAAAACATCTGCAAGAATTTCGGGGAGAAGGTGGCCCTGGACCACGTCAGCCTCGAGATTCCCGAAGGGCGGATCTTCGGCCTGCTCGGCCCCAACGGAGCCGGCAAGACGACCCTCATCCGCATCATCAACCGTATTACCATCCCCACGGACGGGGAAGTCTGGTTCAACGGACGCCCGATCACCCAGGCCGACGTCGAGAAGATCGGCTATATGCCCGAAGAGCGCGGTCTCTACCGCAAGATGAAGGTCGGAGAGCAGGCGATGTATCTCGCCCGGCTCAAAGGCATGTCCACGCGGGAGGCCCAGCAGGCCCTCAAGGAGTGGTTCGTCCGCTTCGGGATCCAGTCCTGGTGGGACA
>JAILAO010000147.1 GCA_024681565.1 Bacteroidales bacterium | reverse complement strand
GCTTCCGGCCCATGTCCGGAAAATCGACGGCCGCCATCATCTGGAAACGCTCGCTCACCCCTTCGAGGTCCTGAGGCTGGATGCGCGCGTTGCCCTCCATATTGGACTGTCCGAAGCAGAGATAAATGTGGAAGTCCGGATCCTGCGCCTGCAGCGAAAGAGCCGCGAGGAGCAAGGAACATACAAATAACAATCTTTTCATATACGATAATTTACCATTTGATCCATTGAGTCAGGTCCGTATCCTCGAACATCGGTGCCGTAGTCACTTCCGTCGGGACGTCCTTGCCGAGCATGAAGCGGTCCACGAAGGCCTCCAGCTCAGGCCATTCCTCCTCGGGCAGGGCGCAGTGCATGTGCTTGTCCTGGAAGGAGTAGCCCATCCGGTCCGCAATCCCGTACTGTTCCCAGACACGCCGGGCGGCCACACAGGATACATAACCGGCACGGTCGGCCAGCCAGGGATAGTCGGGATTGCCGAAGACCAGCAGCGCACGGGGCGCCACCAGGGCACAGAGTTCGTGATGGTCCATCGGGAAACGCGCCACATTCTCTTCGGAGAAATCACGCATCGATTCCTTGAACCAGGCGTAATTGGTCCGGGCGACGGTCTCCACCTCGCCGAGCGTCTCGGATACACGCCACGCCGCCGCACCGCCTCCGCCGGGTTCCTGCGCAATCGTCAGGGCGATACGCTCATCCATCGCACCGGACCAGAGGGCCATCTTGCCTGCGAAAGAACAACCTGAAATGGCCAGGTGCTCCAGGTCCAGACGGCTCTCCGGGCCCAGCTGCTCAAGCGCGTCGATCAGCCGGCTTACGCCCCAGGGCCAGGCACTGTAGGCGCCGATTTCCGTCAATTCAGGATAGAGCCGGTTGATGGGTTCATTGCCGCGGGTCTGCGTATGGGACATCACCTCCCAGAACGGGAAACTGACCATGGCGATGCTACGTTCCTCGAAAATGGGACGCGGCAGACTGCCGGGGCCGCCGAATCCGCAGCCGATGATCACCGGGAAGGGACCGGGGCCGTCCGGACGCTTGAGCACGGAGTGCATCGTCAGCGTCTGTCCGTTCACGGTCACATCTACGACGAGGGTGGTATCATCCTCCATCCGGGCTTTGACGCAGTCTTTGGGCGTACGGGGTTTCTGCCCGACCTCGTAGTATTCGAGCTGGGCGAGGATCTCCGCACGGCGGCGTTCCCAGTCCCGCGCTTTCAAGGCCCGTCCGCTGCCGTCCGCATAGGCGAACGGGTCCGGCAGGCTCTCCTGGACCGGAAGGTCCGCAAAGGCCGGAAGGAAAGGGGTTGCATATCCGGAAGCAGTGTTCTCTTGAGAAAAAACGAGCGGCGTATCCTCCGTCGCCGTACACGCGGCGAGGCCCAGGGCCAGCGCCGGCAGCAGGAATAGGTGAAGAGCTTTCATAACACTCCAAATTTACGGCTTTCTACGGAAACTGCAGCAGGGCGGAAAGGGCTTTTCTTGCAGGATTCTTCCAAATTCTTGCACATATGTTTCACACTTGTTGCCACCCCGCCGTTTCTTCATATCGAAGAAATGGTTACCTTTGGGGATATGAATACGGAAGCGCTGGAAGTCTTGCAGCAGTACTGGGGCTACGACACCTTCCGTCCCATGCAGGAGGAGATCATCTCCGCCGCAGCGGACGGGCAGGACGTCCTGGCCATCCTGCCTACGGGCGGAGGCAAGTCCGTCTGTTTCCAGATTCCCGCCCTGATGCACGAAGGCATCGCCCTCGTCGTGACGCCGCTCATCGCCCTGATGAAAGACCAGGTGCAGAACCTGGAAGCGCGGGGCATCAAGGCCCTTGCCATCCACGCCGGGATGGAGCGCCGCGAGGTGGAGCTCCTGCTGGGCAATGCCGCATACGGAGACTTCAAGTTCCTGTATGTCTCGCCCGAACGGCTGGGCACTTCCCTCTTCCGGTCCTGGCTTCCGGTCCTGCCGGTCAGCTACATCGTGGTGGACGAGGCGCACTGCATCTCCCAATGGGGTTATGACTTCCGTCCCGACTATCTGGAAATCAGCGAATTGCGGAAGGTTACCGACGCCCCGGTAATCGCCCTGACGGCCACGGCGACCCCACGGGTGGCGGAGGACATCATGGACAAACTCGCCTTCCGGGAACGGCTCCTGCTCAAGGGCGGTTTCGAGCGTCCCAACCTTTCCTATATCGTCCGCTCCTGCGAGGACAAGTCCGGACAGCTGCTCGATATCTGCCGCGGGGTGGCCGGATCGGGGATCGTCTACATGCGCCACCGGCGCCGCTGCGAAGAAGTCGCGTCATTCCTGTCCGCCAACGGCATCGAGGCCTCATGGTACCATGCCGGACTCGGCACCGCCGTGCGTTCGGAGCGCCAGGAGGCCTGGAAACGGGGAGCGATCCGGGTCATGGTCTGCACCAATGCCTTCGGTATGGGGATCGACAAGCCCGACGTGCGCTTCGTCGTGCACATGGGCCTGCCCGAGAGCCCGGAATCCTATTTCCAGGAAGCCGGCCGGGCGGGACGGGACGGACTGAGGTCCTATGCCGTGCTCCTGTGGAACGGCACGGACGTACGCCGCCTCAGGCAGCTCCAGGAGGTATCCTTTCCGTCGCTGGAGTACATCGCCGACATCTACCAGAAACTGCATATCTTCTTCGGTATTCCCTACGAGGCCGGCGCCGGCCGCCAGCTGAAATTCGACCTGGATGCCTTTGCCCGGCATTTCGGACTCAAATCCCCTTCCGTCCACTACGCGCTCAAATATCTGGAAAGGGCGGAGCACCTGACCTTTTCCGAAGATGTGGAGATCACCACGCAGGTCGGGATCCTGGTCGACCGGAACGCGCTCTATGACATCGACCTGCCGGACCCGGCCATGGTCGGACTGCTGGAAGTGCTGATGCGCAGCTACAGCGGCATCTTCTCCTACCCGGTCCCGATCCGGGAAGAAGCCGTGGCGGCCGCCTGCGGCATGCCGGTTCCCCGATTGCGCCAGCTGCTCTACCGCACCTCGCTGGAGCATGTCATCAAATACATCCCGGGAGACCGATGCAGCGTTGTCTTCCTGCACCACAACCGGCTGATGCCGGGCAATGTCGATCTCCAGAAGGAGAAATATGCCTTCCTGCTGGAAAATGCAAAAGCGCGGGCGGATGCCATCATAGAGTATGCGTCGCAGACCCCGCTCTGCCGGTCCCGCTGGCTGCTCTCCTATTTCGGACAGGAAGAATCGGAGGACTGCGGGAACTGCGACGTCTGCCGGACACGGCGCAGTGCAGACCAGCGGATCCGCAACTGGTGGACGGAGCATCCGGAAGCCTCGTTGGAGGACTTCCGGACCTGGTGCGCCGACCCTTCCCACGGGATGCCGGAGGACAGCCTGGCCCGCTACCGGAAAATGATGGACAACGGCACTTTATAGTTGCATAAGTCAAGGATAGTCCGTATATTTACGGACTTATGATTCCCAACCGATTATTTACCGCCGCGGTGCTTCTGTTCACCGCCCTTTCTGCCACTGCAGCTGTCAGTTCCGAACCGCGCGTCATGCGCTACTATCCCGACGGTCGGGATTTCGTCTGCCTCAACGCAGACGGCCGTTTCACCCGTCCGCTCTACGGTACCAACACCCGCTTCCGTCTTGAGACCAGCGACCGGCCCGTCTTCGCGGCGTTCGACCGCGCGGAGAGTTGGAATTTCCGCTTCTGGCTCGAGTACGGCGGCAAGACCGTCCAGCTGGACGAGACCTCCTGGTGCGAAGCCCGCTACCAGGGAGGCCGCCGGAGCTATGTCGTCCGGGATGACGCCTGGGACGGCGGAGAACTCCGCATCACCGTCCTGGCATCCTTCTTCCAGGAAGGTGCCATCTGGCAGTTCCAGGCCAGTGGTTTCAACGGACCCGCGACCCTGTCCGTGAAGCGCTGCCGCATCGCCGTCACCAAGTTCAACCGGGACGGTGACATGGGCGTGGATCCGCGGGAGCACTTCGAGCCGGCACCCGGCGAAACGGACCTGACCACCCTCTCCTGGGACGCCTCCGCCGAAAGTTATCTCCTCTACGAAGACAACGCCCGGATGTCCGTGCTTGATGCGGCCGCCGGCCGTCCCGTCTTTGACCGGGAAGAAGCCGCCCGGCAGGAACTGGTGAGCCGGGTGGAGATCAACACCCCGGATCCCTTCTTCAACACCCTCGGCAGTGCCCTGATGGCTGCCGCCGACGGCATCTGGGACGGCCAGACCTTCCTGCACGGGGCCAATGGCTGGCGGACCCCTTACTGCGGCTGGCGCGGCGGCTATACGGGCGATGCGGTCGGCTGGAACGACCGGGCCGTCTCCCACTTCACCGCCTACTCCCACAGCATGGTCACGGACATTCCGCCCGTGCTTCCGCAGCCGCAGCAGGACACGCTCAACAACCTCTGCCGCGCGCTCAAGGAGTGGGGCACCCC
This sequence comes from Bacteroidales bacterium, assembly GCA_024681565.1. GTDB lineage: Bacteria > Bacteroidota > Bacteroidia > Bacteroidales > UBA932 > Cryptobacteroides. The sequence continues at coordinate 1,487 of JAILAO010000147.1, read as the reverse complement.
CATGTATTCCAACGGCTACATCTGCCGGCTGCCCAACCGCACCGACCAGATGAGCCACTACGACATGAACCTCAACTACATCGACGAGCTGATGTGGCATTTCTGCTATGACGCCGATCCCGAGTTCCTGCGCTATATGTGGCCGTACATCGTGCTGCACCACCAGTGGGAAAAGCGCAACTTCGACTTCGACAACGACCACCTGTACGACGCATACTGCTGCATCTGGGCCAGCGACGCCCTTTACTACAACGGCGGCGCCGTCACCCATTCGTCGGCCTATAATTACCGCTCCAACCTGCTGACCGCGCGCATTGCGGAGATCATCGGGGAGGATCCGGCTCCCTACCGCGAGGAAGCGGAAGCCATCCTGAAGGCCATGAACGAGCGTCTCTGGATGGACGACCTCGGATACTGGGCCGAATTCGAAGACTACATGGGCCTGAAGCGCCTGCACAAGAGTTCCGCCATCTGGACCATCTATACGCCGATCGACTGTGATGCCTGCACCCCCGAACAGGCCTGGCAGGCCACGGAATACGTCGACCGCTCCATTCCCCGCATCCCCGTGCGCTATGTCTATGACGAGGAGGCGGTGCGCGAACTGGGACTCACCCTCCCCGCGCCTGACCCGGACCTCTTCACCATCTCGACCACCGACTGGATGCCTTACGTCTGGAGTACCAACAACGTCGCCCACGAAGAGGTGACCAACATGGCGCTGGCGTACCTGCAGGCCGGCCGCAACGATTCCGGTTTCCAGTTGCTCAAAGCCGACCTGCTGGACGAGATGTACCTGGGCGGATGCCCGGGCAACTTCGGCCAGATCAGCTATTATGACAAGGCCAAGAACGAGGCATACCGGGACTTCGCCGACAATGTCGGCATCAGCGCCCGGGCCCTTATCAACGGACTGTTCGGCATCATCCCTGACGCCCTCAACGGCCGCTGTTTCATCAAGCCCGCCTTCCCGGACGACTGGGACGAGGCCTCCATCAAGACGCCTTACCTCACCTACCGTTTCCACCGTGAAGGCAACAAAGACATCTACGAGATCGAGCAGAACTTCACGCAGCCGCTGCAGATCCTCGTCCGCACCAATGCCGGCGGAGGCGCCGTGATGGACGTCGCGGGAGACAGTTCGGCCAAACAGACCATCGTCGTGGACCGCACGCAGCTGCCCAAGGCCATCCGCCACAAAAAGATCCGCGCCGCAAAGGCGGACGTTTCCTCCCGCCGCTACATGAAACGGATGGGACTTGGCGACATCTCGCCCAAAGCCATGCGCAAGGCGCGTATGGTGGACCTCTCCGGCCTTTTCAATTCCAACGTGGATGATATCTACCGCAACGAATACCTCTCCCCGCGTCCGCCTTTCACCACGCTCGAACTGCCCAAACAGGGCGTCGGCGAGTGGTGCATCCCGCACGAGATGCATGAGATCGAAGACGACGGATTCCGCGCCACGCTCCGGGACGGTGTCTTCG
>JAILAO010000116.1 GCA_024681565.1 Bacteroidales bacterium | reverse complement strand
CCTGACGGATGACCAGCTGGGGACCCTTTACGGCCAGATCGGTTCCAACGCTTTTCCGACCTATATCGTGGTCGGGAAAGACGGCTCGCGCTCCCGCACCTTCATCGGGTACGAGGGCGAGCCGATGCTCAAGGTCCTGGAAGAGGCGCTGAAGAAATAGCTACTCGGCCAGTTCCAGCCGGAGGTAGTCATACAGGATGCCGGAATTCAACGAGCCGGCGGGCAGGGTGAGGGTCAGGTCGTTCCAGCCCTTGTGGAGTTTGCCTGCATTGAAGCCGAATTCCGTTTCATACCAGATGCCGTGAGACCCGTGGCGGGTGATGACCCCGTCGCGGGTTTGCTTCAGGGGTACGGAACCGGCTCTGAGACCGTTCACGTTCACGTGCAGGTCCTGGGCTGCCGTTCCGCAGATGGCGAGGCGCAGGGTGGCCCTGGCACCGGCCGCCGGCGTCTTGGGCAACTGGAAACGGATCTTGTAGGGCGTTGCGCGCCCTTCTCCCTTCAATCCGAAGAAGGGGAGGACCTTTACTTCCCCGTCCGTCCGGTGCGGCACATGCAGATAAGGCCAGGCGAAGCGGAAATCGCTTTCCCCGACGGTATAGGTGACGTCCTTGGGGAAACTCTGCGCATAAAGCAGCACCACTTCCGGGTTGCGGAAATCCCCTCCGAGCGCGAACTCGGAGCCGTTCCGGTTGGGAATGCCGATCTCGAATACGGGGCGTCCTTCGCGGCGGGGTTTCCAAACCAGGCTGCCCAGGTCGAAGTCCGTTCCGGCGGGAATCTCGATGTCCTTTTTCACAAACTCTCCCAGGACGCCGTCAGCGAAAGCGTACAGGGTATAACGGCCCGGGCGGACATCCGGGATGGTGAAGTCCCCGTTTTCGCTGCCGTCAGCCCAGAACTGGTAATGTTTCGCATCGCGCTGCCAGCAGGCGTCCGGGGCAGCCAGGCCGACTTTCAGCCGGGCCAGCCGGTCCGGACCGTCGGGGTCGTCCAGCCGGAGCTGTCCGCTGACGGAACTCCGCTGCTCCCGGGTAGCGTAGGCGGGGCTGTCCACCCAGCCGTAGGGCCACTTTTCCGCTTCGCGGGCCGCTTCTGCCCGGGCGTCGGCATAGAGGGCGTCGTGGTCTCCTCCGTCATTGATGTAGAGGACGAAGGGGCCGATGATCTTCTCCCAGAATTCTCCCTGCTCCACCTCGACGGTCGCTCCGCCGTAGTGGCTGCTGCGCCAGTAGTTGAGGATACAGGGGGCGGCGGCTTCGTTGGTATCCCGGTGTCCCATGAATTCCACCTTGGTGGGACCTCCGCTCATGTATTCCATGGACGGATTCAGCAGGAAGCAGCCGATCTGTTCGGTCGTGCTGGACCAGCCGAAAGCCGGATTGACGGACTGCACGGCGGTATAGACATATTTGTCGCCGGCGAAATGCTCCCTGGGGTAATGGAAGTCTACCGATCTGTCCACGCTCATCCAGTCGAACATGGGTGCAAGCTTGGCGCAGAAGCGGGCTTCGCCGATGGCACTTGCGGGGTAGCTGTCCGGGTGGGTGAAAATACAATAGGTATATACTTTGGCGGATCCGTCTTCGATGGCGTAACGGATCTCGACATCGGCGGCGAACTGTCCGTCCTGCGTGGAGCCCGGACCGGTGCCCATCTTGCGTCCCTTGGCGTATCCCTTGACCGAGACTTCCGCCCGCATCCGGTGGTTGCGGGTCGGGTTGACCGTCACGGTGGCGATGGCGTCGCCCGTGCCGCGCGGTCCCATGGCATCGTGGGACCAGAAGCCGTACTGGTGGTCGGTCATCCCCGGGTTGAGTCCGTTCGGATTGGCTCCCGGCGGGTCCAGGACCAGGTCGGGACGGCCTTCGGCATCCATGCGCGTGGCCAGGATTTCCTTTCCTTTGTATTGCAGGGAGACCAGATCGCCCGACGCCTTGGCGACGACGGCACTGACGATACCGTTGTCCAGGGTATAGGTCTGTTCATCTTCGGAGAGCGAGACGTTCCCGCGGGTACACGCCGTGAAGAAAGCGGCGGAGATCATAAGCAACGCCGTTATGAAACGGCAAGAGGTCGTTTTCATTGATAAATATGGGCTTACTAACGGTTATTCAGAGGCTAAGATAAGGATTTCAAATGAAAAAACGATGTTTCCGGGAAGAATTAATGTTTTTTTAACCAGTCGATCAGCGGAATCTGCATCCCAAGGGTCAGCCGTCCATAGTCGTCCGGTTCACGCAGTTCCAGCTGCGCCTGCGTCCCGGCGGTACCGGTCACGCTGTCTCCGATCCGGCAGGACGCTCCCGCCCAGCGGTAGACGTCGGAGGCCCGGCGGACGGCGGCGCGGACCGCGTCCGGATCGGCATCGCGGTCCAGGCGGGGCTGGATGACGAGTACGCCGCGCGGGGCCGTCAGGGCAATCAGGTCCTCGAAGTCATAGGGCAGGCGCTCTTCCGCTCCGGCGAACAGGCCCAGGCGGGGCAGCAGGCTGTGCAGGTGGCTGTAGCGGGTCATCCCGGACAATCCGTCGGCGCCCGTATCGCTGCGCATCGGGGTGAAACCGCACACGGATACGACATTCCGGATGCGCGTGTCCAGCGCGGCGGCATACAGTCCGACCGTGCCTCCGAGTGCGAATCCCAGCAGGCTGATGCGCTCCGGGTCTGCCAGCGGCTCCTGCGAGAGGGCCGTGACGGCGTCCTGCACATCCGTAACCATCCGCCCGAGACGGGACCACTGCGGATAGCGGTCATAGAACGGGGCGTATTCTGCGCAGCGGGAACCGAAGCCGCTCTGGTCGAACGCCAGCACGGCGAATCCTTCCTTGACAAGCGCCGGGATGGGGTGCGTGTCCGTATGATAGACCCACATATATCCCAGGGGGAAATGATAGCCGTGCAGCCAGATGACGACCGGCAGGCGGGTTCCTTCCGGCGTTCCCGCCGGATAATAAAGGTCGCCCCGGAGACCTTCGGGGCCGAAACTGATGTGTTTGGAGGCCAGGCCTTCGCTGTCGGCGGCGAGCCAGCCGAATTCGGGAATGCCGCGGCTGATCACCCAGGCGGGGACGTCCGGACCCAGTTGTCCGGGGTTGTATCTGCTCTGGAGGGATTCGACCGGACCGCTCTGGATGCGGCCGGGGAAACGCCGCGCTGTGGCCGGCAGGGCTGCGGGAGCTTCTCCGAGCATGTCCCGGACGGCCTGGATCCGGCCTGCCTTGCTTCGCTCCCAATCCCGCCGGTCGCGGGCCAGCGGCGCATCCGGCCGGTGTGCCGGATAGTCGGAGAGCCGTATCGTTTCGCCGGTATTCCGGCGCCAGGCTTCCCAGTCCCAAGAGAACAGGGGCCGGTATTCCCATTTGCGCGGGCTGCGGCCGAACTGGATGTCCAGGAAGTCCAGACAGGCAGCCATGTCGTTGCCGCCGTGGAAACCCGGTACGCGCAGCAGGCCGAGCCGGTCCTGCGCCCCGTAGCGGGCGTAGGTAGGCAGCGAGGCGTCATAAACGCGCTCCTGCGCCCAGCCGTTGGCCACCTCGTCGTTGAGGCCCCATTCCATCAGCACGGCCCGCGGAGCGATCAGGTCCAGCAGCAGGTTGGCATCCACCGGCAGCCGGTCTTCCCGGCCGCAGAAGAAACGCAGTTCCGGCAGGAACCAGTCCGGAAACATCCGGGTCGTGCTTTCGATGCTCTCTCCGCCGCCGCGTTCCGAGGCATAGCGCCAGGGCACGAACCCGCCCACGCCGGTACTTCCGGCCACGAGGGCGGCGATGCGGCTGTCCGTGGCAGCGGCGATGGCCGCCATCTTGCCATCCCGGGAATAGCCGTAGAGGGCCACCTTCTCCATATCGACTTCGGGCAGCGTAGCGAGCCAGTCCAGTACGATGGAGACCAGCCAGGCACGGCGCGTGAGCGCCGAAAAGGTATATTCCGGATACAGTTCCCTGAGGGCCGCACCGTCATCCATGAAATCATTGCCGGCGTAGCCGGCGCTGATCCAGCCACGCTGCAGCAGGAGATTGCCCAGGCCGCCGAGGTTGGTGGACAGCAGGACGGGGCATTTCTGCCCGGACTGCCCGGCGGGGATGCTCACGCTGGCGCGGACGCTCCCTTTTTCTCCCGCTCCGAACCACAGGCGGACGGTTTGGGAGCGGATCCCGCCCGTTTCGCTGTCTTCGAGGACTTCCACCCGCGTGATGGCGGGTTTCGGGGGCATCGTGCCCCATTCGTACTTGATGAACAGACCGAGGATTTCGGCGCGCCGCCGTTCCCAGTCGGCCTCCGTGACGACGGGGGAACCGTCCAGGAACGTCCGGGCGTCCGGCAGCAGGTTGGTGCGGGGAAGTGCTTCGAAATCAGGGGGAAGTGCCCCGCTGCCCTGCAGCCAGGCATCGAACTCCGGACACTCCGGGAGATTCTCCTGCATCCATTGCAGGTAGTCCCGCCGGTTGTCCGCAGAAGCGACCGTACCCGCCAGCAGGACGGATACGGCCAAAATGAGAAGCCGTTTCATGGTATCAGCGTTTCGGGGTCCAGCCGGCGAGCACGAAGGCCGGGTTCTGATAATCGGCAATCAGCGCGGCGTCTTTTTTCGCGTCCAGCTGGCGGGAGAACTTGTGGCGTTTGGATACATCCACCAGTTCGCCGCTGTCCGCGTCGCGGGTCTGGAACTCGAGCATCGTGGCGCTCTTCTCTCCGATGGCGCTCCAGCCCTGCGGGTTGAAGTGGCGTGTGGTGCAGTTGATGACCACGAATTCGGCATCGGGATAGATCGAGGCTCCGTTCCTGTTGGTCCGGCCGTAATCGGCGGGCCGGTCGGCCAGGCCCTCGAAATGGCATTCCACGAAGACGTCGCCGTGTGCGGGCTTGACGTTGCGGACCCAGGAGAAGGGACCGCCGTGGTTGTAGAATTTGCTGTGGTAGGCGAACAGGCTGCCCCGGCCGAGGATGGTGTCCCCGTCACCGATGAGCTCGCTGTCCTGCATATAGACGGTGCCGTTGGCCTGGAGGGCGTCACCCGAGCCGATGATGCGCACGCGGTACATGGCGATGCGCTCGCCGTTCAGGAGGAGACCTTCGGCCTGGCCGTAGAGGTCGGTCGCGATGCAGATGTCTTCGAGGACGATGTCCGAACAGTTGTCCAGCGCAAAGGCCGCCCGGCGGGACGGGAAGGTCCCCGGCCATTCGTTGGTCTTGACCTTCAGCGGGTGCGGATTGAAGACCTCGTTGTTGGCGTAGTGGACCTTGGTGGCGTCCATGCCGGCACCGCGGATGACGACGCGGGTCTTGTTGCGGGCGTAGACGAGTTCTTCGTAATCGCCGGCGGCGACCGTGATCCAGGTCGTATCGCTGCAGAAGTCGGGCACGGCGTCAAGCGCCCCCTGGACGGTATTGAAGTCCGCGCTGCCGTCCGCCGAGACGGTCAGGTGGCGGGAATCGGCGGGACCGGAGGCCTTGGTGGAGAATTTCCAGGCCCCTTTTTTCACGCCTTGGAACTCCCCGCATACCAGTGCGCCCGGATCGATGGTCACGTAGTAGTCGTGGCCGTACTCGAGCAGGTTGTTGTGGGGATAGATCGTGGCGGTATTGTCGTGGATGATGACCGGGTGGAAACGGAAACCGTCCGTGAATCCGCCGATGATGGTCAGCTGCATGTCGCGCGGGGTAGGTTCGGCGACGCCCGACGGCGTTCCCGGGAGGGTGTTCTTGTTGGTGGCGACGACGTCCCGGCTATAATCGTAGGGGACCGGCGTATAGACGCAGTCGGGGCCGTACTGGCGGCTCTGGGTCAGGCCGTCGGGCAGACTCAGGTCGAGACTGTCCACGCACGCGCCGCTCCGGGCGTCGAAGATGCGGATGAAGCCCGCTTCGCCGCGGACGGGCGGTTCGGGGAAAGTAAGCACCAGGTGCGTGTCCGGGTTGACGTCGTCCGCGCCTTTGGCGGGGAAGTAGGTAACCGGGTCCTGGGCGCATGCGGCCAGCAGGGGCAGAAAAGCAAGGAAGAATTTGGTTTTCATGGGAAACGGTGGATATTTGGTTTTACATCAGATACTTGGAAACGTCCTCGCCCCGCGCTTGCATTTCCCGGATGCGGGTGGAGGAGATATCTATGATGGGGGCGTCGATGAGCCGGATGTTGTAGAGCCGGTCGAGCTCCTCCAGGCTGACGTTGTCGGGGGCTGCGCCCTGGGATGCGTCGAGGACATAGGGGACGGGGAAATGGCGGCATTCCTCGAAGAGCATCCGGCGCATCTGCTCCATGTCGTAGCCCTTGCGGGGATAGACGGCGATGCCGTATTCTCCGAGGATCCGGGGGGCATCCCGCCAGCGGTGGATGCTCTGGAGGTTGTCCGCCCCGATGACCAGGGTGAAATCATTCTCGGGCTCCCGTTCCTTGAGGGCGTCGAGGGTCTTGATCGTATAGGTGGGCGCCGGCATCTCCAGCTCGATGTTGTCCACCCAGACATGCAGTTCGGGATGACGCCGCACGGCTTCGATGGCCGCCCGGTAGCGCCGCTCCGCGGAGAGGGCCTTGGAAGGGTCCTTGAACGGGTTCTGCGGGGAGATGACGAGGTAAACCCAATCGAACTCGCTGGTCTGGGTCAGCCGCTCCATGATGGCCTGGTGGCCGATGTGGAGCGGGTCGAAGGAGCCGGAATAGACGGCTATACGCATAGGAAGGAATCTACGAGGGCTTCCGCCTGCGCGAAAGTGTCCTCCAGTTTATCGTTGACCAGGTCGACGTCGAATTTGCCTGCGGCGAATTCCAGCTCCCAGGCGGCCTTGTCCAGCCGCTCGCGGATGGCTTCTTCGCTGTCGGTGCCCCGGCCGCGCAGGCGTTTCTCCAGCACCTCCATGTCCGGAGGAACGATCAGTACCGACAGGGCGGCTTCGCCGAAATATTTCTTGAGATTGACCCCGCCCTTGACATCGACGTCGAAGATGATGACGTTGCCTTTGGACCAGATGCGCTCCACCTCGCTCTTGAGCGTACCGTAGAAACGGTCCTCATAGACTTCTTCATATTCGATGAAGGCGTCTGCGGCGATCAGTTCGCGAAATCGTTCTGCATCGATGAAATAATACTCCACGCCGTCCTTCTCACTGCCGCGCGGGGCGCGGGAAGTAGCTGATATTGAAAACTCGAACTCCGGGTGGATGCCCAGCAGGTGGTTTACGACGGTGCTTTTACCGGCGCCGGACGGAGCAGAAAAGATGATGACTTTGCCTTGCATTATGTGGTCTTTTCCACAAAAATAACTATTTTTGCACGATTTACTGAAAGTTAGTTTCAAATCATATTATTTTTTATGAAGGTTTCCTACAAAGAACTGGGCCTTGTGAACACCCGTGAGATGTTCGCTAAAGCCGTCAAGGGAGGCTACGCCATCCCCGCTTTCAATTTCAACAACATGGAGCAGCTGCAGGCCATCATCATGGCTTCCGCAGAGACCAAGTCTCCGGTCATCCTCCAGGTGTCCAAAGGCGCCCGCAACTACGCCAACCAGACGCTTCTCCGCTACATGGCCCAGGGTGCCGTGGAGTATGCCAAGGAGCTCGGCTGGAAAAAACCCCAGATCGTCCTTCATCTCGACCACGGTGACAGCTACGAGCTCTGCAAGAGCTGCGTGGACTTCGGTTTCTCTTCCGTGATGATCGATGCTTCTTCCCTTCCTTACGAAGAGAACGTCAAGCTGACCCGCAAGGTTGTCAACTATGCCCACAAGTACGACGTGACCGTCGAGGCTGAACTCGGCGTGCTCGCCGGTGTCGAGGATGAGGTGTCCTCCGAGGTTTCCCACTACACCAAGCCCGAGGAAGTGATCGACTTCGTCAAGAAGACCAAGTGCGACTCCCTCGCCATCTCCATCGGTACTTCCCACGGTGCCTACAAGTTCACCCCGGAGCAGTGCACCCGCGACCCGCAGACCGGCCGTCTGGTCCCGCCGCCCCTCGCGTTCGACGTGCTGAAGGCCATCGAGAAGAAGCTTCCGGGCTTCCCGATCGTGCTTCACGGATCCTCTTCCGTCCCGCAGGAGTATGTGGACATGTGCAACCAGTACGGTGGCAAGCTCCCCAACGCCGTCGGCATTCCCGAGGAGCAGCTCCGCAAGGCCGCCAAGAGCGCCGTCTGCAAGATCAACATCGACTCCGACTCCCGTCTGGCGATGACCGGTGCCATCCGCAAGCACCTCGCTGAGAATCCGGGTCATTTCGATCCCCGCCAGTATCTCAAGCCGGCCCGCGAGGAGATGAAGAAGATGTACATCCACAAGATCATGAATGTGCTCGGCTCCAACGGCAAGGCCCGCTAAGCTTCAGCGCTGACAAAGAGAACGGCCCCGGAGTTCTTCTCCGGGGCCGTTCTCTTTGTCATGCAAGATGTTCTACAGCAGCGGTTTGACAACGAAGGTGAACACGCGCGGTTCGGCCTTGATGCGGTACTGCTCCCGCGGCAGTGCACCCCAGGAGGTGATGCAGCCGAGTCCCATCTGGACGAGGTCCACGTTGAGGTGGGTCAGGCCGTCCTCTTTGAGTTCCGGGGAATGACGTTGGTCGCCATGGTCGCCCCGGGCGCCGCCGCTGACGGACAGGTCGATGTCCCGGCGGCCGAAAGGCAGCGCGGAAGCGGAGAACTTCTCCGGGGATGAGATCTCGAAGCCGCAGCCGGCGGCATCCGTCACGCGCATCCAGCGCATGCTCACATGGGTGCCGGACTCCTGCGGACGGACATAGCCGTAGTGGTACTGCTCCGCCACGGACTGTTTCCACACGCCGACCTTCGCCGCACGCTGGCGGTCGATGTAGTTCTCGAAGGGGCCTTTCCCATAGAATTCCAGCTCGTTGAAACTGCCGGGCATGGCGAACTCCACACCGAAGCGGAAGAGCTCGGGGGCACCTTCTCGGACGGCGGTCATCTGCTCCGTCACGGTGATGGTGCCGTCTGCCCCGAGGGCATACTGCATCGCTACGGTGGCCAGGCCATCGCCCAGTTCATAGACCACATCCACGCAGTTTTCCTTTTTGTTCAGGGAACTGACGCGGAAGCTCGGATAGAGCCATTCGCCCATCCGGCGCTCCAGGTGGGCGCCGAGGTCGTTTTCGGTCACGGCCCGGCCGAAGCAGGGCATCAGCGGTGCGGCGAGCAGTTGCTTGCCTTCCAGCTTGTAGGAGCAGAGCGCGCCCGTGACCGGGTCGAAATCCGCCTCCCACCGGCGGCCGCGGAGGTCCGCCGCCGTGACGCGGTAAGGCGCCTCGCGCAGCGGGATCTGGTCGTAGGCGACTTCCGTTCCGGCCGGCAGCAGGCTGTCCGCATGGCGCAGCACGTAGCTGACATTAAGATAAAGTTCACCCGGGATGGCATCCAGATCCGCTTTGCGGAAGCCCAGGTCCGCGGTCAGCGTCTGCTGCGGCGCGGCTTTCGGGGCGTCCAGCTGGCCGGCCAGGACGGCCTGGCCGTCGGCGATGACCTCCCAGCGCATCAGGTAGCGGCCGAGGTCGATGAAGAAATTCTCGTTATAGACCTGGACATGTCCGTTCATCGCGTCCTGCGGCGTAGCGGAGGTCAGGATGGAGCGATAACCGTGGCGGACCTCCCAGGCGTGCGGATGCAGGCTGCGGTCGGCGGCGATGATGCCGTTGCAGATGAAAGAGTTGTCCGACGGGTCGTAGTCGTTGAAGTCACCGCCGAAAGCGTAGATGTAGCCCCAGCGGGACTTGGCCGACGGCCAGCGGACCGCCTGGTCCACGAAATCCCAGATGCAGCCGCCCTGCAGGGCGGGGTACTGCCGGTAAAGGTCCCAGTAGTCCTCGAATCCACCCATCGAGTTGCCCATCGCATGGGCGTACTCGCACTGGATGAGCGGGCGCTCCGGGTTGCTCTTCGCATACTCGACGATGCGCTCGTAACCGGCATACATCGGGCAGTAGATATCCGTATTGCGTCCGAGTTCCGCCCGTTCGTACTGCACGGGCCGGGTCGGATCCCATCCCTTCAGCCAGTCATAGGCGGCTTCGAAGTTGGGACCGTTGCCGGCTTCGTTGCCCAGACTCCAGACGATGATGCTCGGATGGTTGACATCCCGTTCCGCCATCCGCTGTACGCGCTCCATGTGCATCTGGGCGTAGGCCGGCTCTTTGGCGAGCGTGCGCTCGCCATAACCCATGCCGTGCGACTCGATGTTGGCCTCGTCGATGACGTAGAGGCCGTAGCGGTCGCAGAGCGACAGCCAGCGCGGGTCGTTGGGGTAATGGCTGGTGCGGACCGTATTGATGTTGAGTTCCTTCATGATGCGGATGTCCTCGACCATCTCTTCCACGGTGACCACATAGCCGCCGGTGGCGGACATCTCGTGGCGGTCGGCGCCCTTGATCAGGACGGGCTTTCCGTTGACCAGCAACTGGCCGCCGGAGATCCGGGTCTCGCGGAAGCCGAAATCGAGTTCTACCGTCTCGGACGCTCCCTTGCCGGGAATACAGACGGCGCGCAGGTGGTAAAGGTTCGGCTCCTCGGCGCTCCAGAGCCGGGGGTTCGCCACCCGGCCGGCCGCTTCGACCTCCCGTTCGGGACAGCCGGGACCGGAGAGATAATACTTCACGCCCTTGGCGCCTTTGCTGAGTGTCGTGTTGAAGGTGTAGCTGCCGTCCATCCCGGCCGTCACGCGGATATTTTCGATGCGGGCCTTGGGCCGGGCTTCCAGATAGCACTCGCGGGCGATACCGGCATAGCGCCAGAAATCCTGGTCCTCCAGGTAGGAGCCGTCACACCAGCGGAAGATCTCCAGGGCGATCAGCGCCTCCCGGCCGGGCTTGACATATTTGGTGATGTCGAAACGGGCTTCCAGCTTGCTGTCTTCGCTGTAACCGACTTCCTTGCCGTCCACCCACACGCGCAGGTTGGATGTGGCGGAACCGATGGACAGGAAGATGTCCCGTCCGCTCCAGTCTGCCGGGATGGCGAAGCTGCGGCGGTATTGTCCTACATAATTGTGCTCCGTGGGCGGCATGGGCGGCTGGGTCTTGTAGTGGCCGCGCCAGGCATAGCCTGCATTGACATAAAGCGGTTCGCCGTAGCCGTTGATCTCCCACATGCCGGGAACGGGCATCCGGCCCCATGCCGAATCGTCCAGGCCTACCTTATAGAAATCGCGCGAGCGCGCGTCGGGGGTTTCGTACCATTGGAATTTCCAGATTCCCTCCAGCGAGAGCCGGGGGCTGTCGCTGCACAGGGTGGCATGCATCGGCGCGCGGTTCCGCTGGTTCACGGACGGGTCCTGCCAGTCTTCGGCAGCTAAAACGCCCGGGGCCGCGGCCGCCAGGGCGAGCAGAACAGAAAGGATTCTTTTCATCGATTATCGTTTTAGTTTTTAAAGATACGAAAAAAAGAAACGGGGTGCAAATTGGATTGCGCCCCGTCCGCTTAAAGCATTTTCTTTCGCTTGAAGATGATCCAGATGCTGATGACCAGACAGGCCATCAACAGGAACAGCGCCAGCCAGGCCCACCATTTGTCGGCGAAGGGCAGGGTGACGTTCATCCCGTAGAAACTCGCCACGAGCGTGGCCGGCATCAGCAACAGGGACACGAAGGTGAAAATCTTCATGATGTTGTTCTGGTCGAGGTTGATGATGCCGAGGACCGTATCCTGCAGATATTCGAGCCGCTCGAAGGTGAAGTTGGTGTGGTTGATCAGGGAGGCGATGTCCTGGAGGATGATGGCCAGGTCGTTGCGCAGCTCCGGATCCTTGGGGCCCCTGCGGCTCTTGAGGATGTTGGAGATGAGGCGCTGCTTGTCCACGACGTTTTCGCGGACGATCATCGCGTTTTCCTGCAGCTGGTTGATGTCCAGCAGGAATTCCTCGTTGACATCTTCCTGCTGGTTGATGCGCTTGCTGAACTGGGATA
>JAILAO010000028.1 GCA_024681565.1 Bacteroidales bacterium | reverse complement strand
CTCGTCCGCCACTACGGCGACGTCCCCTTCGGTCTCGAGAACTCCGTCGTGGACGAGGGCTACCCCCTCACCTCCCGCTTTGACATCCTCGACGCCTGCATCGCCAAGCTCAAGGAAGTTGAAGGCAAGATGTACTATCTGGGCCAGGGCGGCATCCAGGCCGAGCGCATGTCCCGCACCTTCGCCAACGCCCTGATCGCCGAGGCCAACCTCCTCGCCGGCGGTTACCAGACGCTCCGCACGGACAGCGGCGCCCCTTACGGCGGTATTTCCTTCGTCGACCAGGTCGAGAGCGATGCCACCCACAGCGCCGTCTATGCCCGCCATCCCAACTGGAAAACCTACTATCAGGAGGCCCAGACCTACTTCCGCAAGATCATCTCCGGAGATGCCAAGGGCACTGCCGCCCTCATCACCACCGACGACCGCGGACTCGGCAACCCCTTCCAGAGAGGTTTCCAGTACATCATGGACATGCAGGTCAGCCCCGAGTCCTACTTCGAGGTCGGCAACCAGGCCCCGCTCCAGTCCGAGCGTCCCTACTCCCAGGGCCGCCCGTCCGACGGCGCCACCAAGAACGCCGCCCCGTGTAAGGTCTTCGGCGGTATCCGCGTGATCCCGACCGCCTACTACCAGATCTGGGAGGACGGCGACCTCCGCTGGGACGCCTCCGCCGTCGTCACCGGACATGACGGCAAGGGTTCCGAGGCCATCGTCACCCTCAATTCCGGTTCCCGTCTGAAAGGCGGCATCGGCATCAACAAGTGGGATATCAGCAAGATGAAAGAGCCCTATGTGACCGCCTGCCGCAAGTCCGGCATGAACTACTGCTTCTATCGCGTGCCGAACGCCATGCTTAAGCTCGCCATGATCGACGTACAGCTCGGAGAAGCCTCCGAAGCCGCAACGCTGCTCAACCAGCTTCGCTCCCGCGCAGGTCTCGCCGCCCTCACCGGCACCGTAGATGAGGATGCCGTCATTGCGGAAACCAAGCGCGAATGCCTCGGTGAAGGCGACATCAAGTACATGGAAATGCGCGCCGGCAAGTTCACGGAATATGCCAAGGCCATGCGTACCGAACTCAAGGCTGTCATCGCCGGTCTCGAAGCCGACGGTTACTACACCTTCGACAACGGCCGTACCCTCTCCAACTACATCTGGACCAAGCTCGTCGACCTCTCCGGCAGCGGCAAGGCCAAGAACACCTACAACCGCGACGAGAGCAATCCCGCCCTCACCCCGGGCTGGCGCGGATGCTTCGACTACACCACCACCACTTCCAGCGGTGCCGTCACCGGTACTGCGCACAACCTCGCCATCGAAGGTCTCTTCGAGTACATCGATCCGGACGGAGCTGAGGCTGCCGCCCTCGAGGCTGCCGGTTACAAGAAGTGCGACTGGGGTTCCAACATGGTCAAGGAGAAAGGTACCCTTTGGGACTACAACATGCTCTCCGGTATCGACTATTGCTCCGTCCCGATGGTCTATCACCCGCTGCCGCTGACCACCATCCAGCAGTCCAAGGGTCAGATCACCAACGGTTACGGTCTCCCGAACGACGCCTAGCATCTATCTTCCGGACCCCGGTCCGGGATTACAGAAGCAAACCCGCCGCCCGCAAAGGTGGCGGGTTTCTTTTTGCTTTGTGCCAAATATTTCCTAAATTTGGAGGATTAGAATAAAAAAACTAATAAACCATCACCAATATGTCATTCATCAACGAAGATTTCATGCTCTCCAACGCCACCGCGAAGAGCCTGTACCACGAGCACGCGGAGAAGATGCCCATCATCGACTACCACTGCCACCTTGTCCCGCAGCAAATCGCCGAGAACATCCAGTTCCGCGACATCACCCAGCTCTGGCTGGTCGACGGTCACTACGGTGACCACTACAAATGGCGCGCAATGCGCGGCAACGGCGTATCCGAGGACTACCTGACCGGCGGCAAGTACAGCGCCTGGGAGACCTTCCAGAAATGGGCCGAGACCGTGCCCTACACGATGCGCAATCCGCTGTATCATTGGACGCACCTTGAGCTCAGCCGCGTGTTCGGCATCGACAAGCTCCTCAGCCCCGCCACCGCCCGCGAGATCTTCGAGGAGTGCAACGCCAAGCTCGCCACGCCCGAGTTCCGCGGCCAGGCCCTCATCCGCCGCTTCAACGTCGAGACCGTCTGCACGACCGACGACCCGGCCGACGACCTGCGCTGGCACAAGATGATCGCCGAGCACCCGTTCGGCACCAAGGTCATCCCCGCCTGGCGTCCCGACAAGGCCATGGCCATCGAGGATCCCAAGTCCTACAAGGAGTACCTGAAGAAGCTCGGCGAGGCCGCCGACATGGAGATCGACTCCTACGCCGACCTGCAGGAAGCCCTCCAGAAGCGTCATGATTTCTTCGCCTCGATGGGCTGCAAGCTCTCCGACCACGGCCTGGAGAACTTCTACTCCTGCGACTACAAGGAGATTGAGATCGAACTCATCTTCAAGAAGGTCCTGATGGGCATCGCCCCGAACGCCAAGGAGCTCGAGAAGTTCCGCAGCGCCTTCCTCTTCGACCAGGCCGTGATGGACGCCGAGGCCGGCTGGGCCCAGCAGTTCCACATCGGCGCCATCCGCAACAACAACTCCGCCATGTTCGCGAAGGTCGGTCCCGACACCGGCTTTGACGCCATCCATGACCAGGAGATCGCCGCCGCCGGCAACCGCTTCTTCGATAAGCTCACCGCCGCGGGCAAACTCGCCAAGACCATCCTCTACTGCCTCAATCCCAAGGACAACGAGGTCATGATGACGATGGCATATACCTTCAATGACGGCACCGTTCCCGGCAAGATGCAGTTCGGCTCCGGCTGGTGGTTCCTCGATCAGGAGGTCGGCATGCGCCGCCAGATGGACGCCCTGTCCGTCCTGGGTCTGTTCAGCCGCTTCGTCGGCATGCTCACCGACTCCCGCAGCTTCATCAGCTACCCGCGCCACGAGTACTTCCGCCGCATCCTCTGCGACGTGGTCGGCACGGATGTGGAGAAGGGCAAGCTCCCCGCCTCCGAGATGGAGCGCATCGGCCAGATGATCGAAGACATCTCCTACAACAACGCCAAGAACTATTTCAAATTCTAGACTCATGGATCTCGACAACAACAAATACTATCAGCAGGCCCTGCAGTACATCGCCGACACCGACCTCTCCGAACTGGAGAACGGCAAGCACCTGCTCGACGGAGACAATCTCTTCGTCAACATCGTGGATTCGAACATGAAGACCCCGGAGCAGGCCCGCCTCGAGGTGCATGACAAGTACATCGATATCCAGGTTCCCCTTTCCAAGGACGAGAGCTTCGGTGTCAAGCCGCGCAGGGAGTGCAAGGAACCCGACGGTGAGTTCAACAACGAAAAGGACATCCTCTTCTACAAGGACAAGGACTGGACCACCGTGACCGTCAAGGTCGGGGAGGCCATCACCTTCGATCCCGACACCGCCCATGCACCGCTCATCGGCGAAGGCACCATCCACAAAGCCATCTTCAAAGTCAAGGTAGCTTAAATGAGGACGCTGCTGTTGTTGGCGTTCCTGTGGTTCGGTGGCCAGGGGCCGCTCACCTACACCGTTTCCCGCAACGCCGACCCCGTGGTCGGCGTTGCCGTCGAAATGCTGCAGGACGACCTGCAGGAAGTGACCGGGACCCGGCCGCAGCCGACCCGGACCGGAGCCGGCCTCCGGATCGTCCAATATGACCGGGAGCGCACCTCCCTCGCCCGCCTCGGAGTTCCTGCCGCCATCGCGGACTCCCTGCGTTTTGTCCGGGAAGCCTTTTACGTGGGCACGGCCGGCGGACAGCTCGTCGTGGTCGGATCCGACGCCCGCGGCACCGCTTACGGGGTACTGGAGCTCTCCCGCCTGGCCGGGGTATCCCCCTGGACCTGGTGGGGAGATTCCCGTCCGGAGAAAAGAGAACGGCTGGAGATCCCGGAAGGCTACAGCAGCTTCCAGCATCCGTCCGTGGAATACCGCGGACTTTTCCTCAACGACGAAGACTGGGCCTTCCGCGTTTGGAGCGCGGAACATTTCTCACCGCAGGGCGACAGACTGACCATCAGCGCCGATACCTACCGGGAAATCTGCAAACTGCTGCTGCGCCTGCGCGGCAACACCCTGTGGCCGGGCATGCACCCGGGAACGACCGCCTTTTTCCAGGTGCCCGGTGCCAGGCAGATGGCCGACTCGCTGGGCATCCTGATCGGCAGCTCCCATTGTGAACCGCTGCTCCGCAACAATGTCGGAGAGTGGAACGAGTCGGAACGCGGCCGGTACAACTACCTGACCAACAAGCAGAAGGTCCTGGAATACTGGACGGAACGCTTGCAGGAAGTGGACCGGGACAATCTGTTCACCATCGGCATGCGCGGCATCCACGACGGATCGATGGAAGGCCTGGAACGTGCCACGCTGGATGAGAAGACCGCGGCCCTGCAGCAGGTCATCGACGACCAGCGGGCCCTGCTCCGCAAATATATCGACAAGGACCTCACGAAGATTCCCCAGATGTTCATGCCCTACAAAGAGGTTCTGGAGATCATGGAGAACGGGCTGCAGGTCCCCGATGACGTCACCATCGTCTGGTGTGACGACAACTACGGCTACATGACCCGGCTGCCGGATGCGGAGCAGCAGCGACGCAGCGGCGGTTCGGGCGTATATTATCATCTCAGTTATTGCGGACGCCCGCATGACTGTCTCTGGCTCTCCACCGTGCAGCCGGGCCTGATCTACCACGAGATGATGGAAGCCTACCGGCACAACGTCCGCAAACTCTGGATCGCCAATGTCCACGACCCCAAGGTGGCCGCCTATGACCTGGAATTCTTCCTGGACCTGGCGTGGGATATCAACTGCGTACAGCCGGAGACGGTCCAGTCCCACCAGGAGCGCTGGCTCGCCCGCGAATATGGACCGGAGGCCGCGGACCGCATCGCGCCGGCGATGCTGGAATTCTACCGCCTCTGCGGGATGCGCCGCCCTGAATTCATGGGCTGGAGCCAGGTGGAACTGCCGGACCGGGAACGCTACCCGTCCGGGCTCTCCCCGGTCCGGGATACGGATTTCAGTTTCAGCGAATTCCAAAACGAGGCACAACGTTATATCGACCGTTTCCGCAGCGTGCGCCGCCGGATCGGGGCGGCTGCGGCATCCGTTCCGGAGCGTCAGCGCGACGCCTGGTTCGCCGCCGTGGCCTATCCGGTGTATGCGGCGGAATCGCACGCAGAAAAACTCCTGTACGCCCAGCGGGCACGCGAACGCAACAAGACCACCTACTCCCCGGGGCCCTGGCAGACCGACAGCACGATGCTCGCGGCCGCAGCCCTGAGCCAGCGCGCCTACCAGGATGTCCGTTCACTCACCCGGTACTACAACGGAGAGATGGCCGGCGGACGCTGGCGGGGCGCCATGTCCGAACGGCCGCGCGACCTCTATGTCTTCTGGGCCCCGCAGCTTCCCGTCACGCTGACGGAAGAAGAAGCGGCTGCCTGGAGCCGTTGCGGAGAGGACTGGCAGGCGCCGGAGATCCCGGCCGCCGGGACAGATTATTTTGCCGCCGATGCCTGCGATTTCAGGGAAGCGGATACGCCGGTCCGGCCGGTGCAGGGCCTCGGCCACAGCGGCCGCGCCGTACCCGTGCCCAAAGGCGCGTCCCTGCACTATGATTTCCGGACGGAAAGGTCCGGTGAAGCGGTCTTGCGGGTCGCCGTGATCCCCACGCAGGCCAATGACCGGGGCGACATCCGTTTCAGCGTCAGCGTGGACGGGGGCGCAGCGCAGGTCTGGTCCATCAAGGAGCCTTACCGCAGCGACCGCTGGAAAGAAAACGTGATGCGCGGCCAGGCTGTCGCAACGTTTCCCGTCACCTTGACAGCCGGCGCGCATACGCTCAAGCTCACTGCGCTGGACGACCACATCCTCTTCGACCAGTGGATGGTGGATTTCCAGCCGGAGCGGAAATTCTATCTCTTCCCGCTCTAAGGACGCTCCCCCTCTTCGAAATCCCAGATCCGGGGATTGCCGTCGGTGCGGTCCAGCGGGAATGCATATTTCTCAAAGGCCTCCAGGATCGGCTTGGCCACATGGGTCTGGTCGTCGAAGCAGCCGCGGCCGCGCTGCATCGGCTCCCACCAGAAGACGCCGCGGCCCAGATTGTGCGGTGCCGCCATCACGATCTCGTTGACGGCCTGGAACCACTGTTTCTGGCCCTCCGGAGTCTCCGGGAAAGCCGCGCGGATACCCTTGCGCTCAAAATACTGGGACGGGACGGAATAGAAGCCGGTCTCGATCACATAGACGGGTTTGCGGTACTTCTCGATCGTGTAGTAAAGATTGTCCCGAAGGTCCATCAGCGTGCCGTGTGACCAGGGATAGAACGAGAAACCGATACAGTCGTAGTCGACCTTGTATCTGATCATCTGCCCGAAGAAGATGTCGCTCATCTCCAGGTCTCCGCCGAAGTCCACGTGCAGCATCACCTGGATGGCCGGATCCACATCGCGGATGGCCTTGATGCCGGCATTGAGGTATTCGGTGAACTCTTTCCAGCGGCTCTGCGCCCGCTTCTCCGGGCCATAATATACGCGGCCGTCCGGCCAGAAAGCGCCATTGCTGATCTCGTTGCCCACTTGGACGATCTCAGGCTGGACACCCTCGGAGCGCAGGGTCGCGATCACATGGTGGACATAATCGTAAAAGGCACTCACGCGCTGCTTGTGGGTCATGTCCTTCAGGCTCGACGGTGTAGGCTGGGTCATGGGGTTGGACCAGCCGTCGGACATCATGAAATCCAACGCGAAGTGGATCCCGTTCTCCTTGAGTTTCTTGGCACCCTCCACCACATACTCGAGCGTCTGGCCCAGACGGGAGGGCTCGTTGCAGATCATGAGCCGGCCCCAGTTGTAGCCGTGGTCATGGAAAATCTGCCAGGGACTTTTCTGTGTACCGTCGGTATCATACCAGACCCCGCCGCGTCTTTCGCTGTTGAGCACGAAAGAGAGATCCTGCCCGAAAGCATAGGGATTGTCATACGGAAGCTGGCCCTGGGGGAAGGAAACGTTTTGGGAGAAAAGGGGGCTGCAGAGCAGCACCAGAAGAAGGACATAGATCTTTTTCATAAATAGTGGCAGTCGCTTGGTTTTATTTTCCCAAATATACGTTTTTTATCTTATCTTTGTTGACACCCATCAGACCAATTATGACACAAACACCGTTTCGCGTATCAGCGGGGATCCTTCTGACCCTCCTGATCCTTTCCTGCTCCTCCGGCAAGATTGACCGGGAAGCACTCGTTACCCGCAATAATCCCCACATCGATGCCCTGGCGCCGCTCAACTCCCTCAACCTGGGCAACGGCACCTTCACCCTGACGCTTGATGCCACGGGCCTGCAGACCTTCCCCGAGTTCTGCAAGGACGGCCTGTCGCTGGGCACCTACAGCGAGTGGGGTTGGCATGAATTCCCCAACACCGAAGGCTACACCCAGGCGGAGACCCTGGAGGACCATCCCCTGCCCGGCCATCCCCACGGAATCTATTCCGTCCAGGAAGGTTACACGCTGGATGCCCGGGGCCGCGCCGCGGCGACCTGGATCCGGGAGAACCCGCACCGGCTCCACCTCGGCAACATCGGTTTCGACGGGATGAAACCGGAAGAAATCGACGGCATCGACCAGACCCTGGACATGTGGAACGGCCGGCTGCATTCTTCCTTCCGCTGGAAAGGCACGCCCGTCGAAGTAGAGACTGTCAGCGCCGGTGAAGGCGCGGACGTGCTCGCCGCACAGGTCAAGGCCGGACAGCCCCTCCCCGTCGTACTCCGCTTCCCCTACCCGACCGGCCAGCACAGCGATGACGGTTCCAACTGGAATGCGGACGAAAAGCATTCTACCGAAATCGTTTCGCAAGATGCCGGCAAGGCCCTGCTGCGCCGGACCGTGGATGCCACGGTCTATTATGTCGCCCTGCATTGGAGCGGGGACGCCACCCTGTCCCAGACCGGGCCGAACCGCCTGGTGCTGACCCCTGCGGCCGGCGAATGGGAATTCAGCGTCCGCTTCGCCGGGCAGGAGACCTCCGCCCCCGCTTTCCGGGAAGCCGCAGCCGCCGCCCAAGCGCTCTGGAACGGCTATTGGAAGAGCTCTGGCGTCATCGACTTCTCGCACTGCACCGATGCGCGCGCCGCCCTGCTGGAGAAGCGGGTCGTGCAGTCGCAGTACCTGATGCGCGTGCAGGAAGCCCAGCACTTCCCGCCGGCAGAGACCGGTCTCACCTACAACTCCTGGTTCGGCAAATACCACCTGGAGATGGTGATGTGGCACAGTTTCCACTGGGGCACCTGGAGCCAGCCGGAGTTGCTGGAGCGCCAGCTGGCCTGGTACAAGAGCGTGATGCCCATCGCCCGCGATATCGCCGCCCGGCAGGGATTCCCCGGCGTACGCTGGATGAAGATGACCGATCCGTCCGGACTGGAAGCCCCGTCCGACGTAGGTTCTTTCCTCCTCTGGCAGCAGCCGCACCCCATCTATATGGCGGAACTGGTCTACCGGGCCAACCCGTCAAAGGCTTTCCTGGAGGAATATGGTGACCTCGTCCAGCAGACCGCCGAGATGCTCGCCGCTTTCGTGACCTACGACGAGGCCCGGGACCGTTACTGCATCGAAGGCGCCTGCGGAGCCAATGAAAGTTACAACGAGGACTATACCGTCAATCCGGCTTTCGAACTGTCTTACGTACATTTCGGCCTAAGCGTCGCCCAGCAGTGGCGTGAACGCCTCGGAGAGGAGCGCGTGGCCGCGTGGGACGAGATCTGCGCCAAGCTTGCTCCGCTCGCCACCAGCCCCGACGGCATCTATCTCCCGGCCGAGAAGGGTCCGGGCGTCCCGGACTACGAAAAGGGCGTCATTCCCCGCTCCCTGGCGGCCCCGGCCCCTCCGGGCGGCTACATCAACGCCCAGCGCGGCACCCGCGAACTGGCCTTCACGCCGATGGAACCGGGCCGCGAATACGCCCGGGGCACCTCCAGCGAGAACCTCCTCGCTTTCGGCGTGCTCCCCGCCAACCGGCTTTTCACCGAAGAAGGCATGCAGAAAACCCTCGACCGCGCTGCGGAATATTACGACTGGACCCGCGGCAGCTGGAGCTGGAACTACCCCTCGCTCGCCATGAACGCCACGCGCCTGCTGCGCCCGGACGTGGCCGTGCGCGCCATCACGATGGACAACCGCAGCGAACTGCTGCTCCCCGGCGGCAACAATTACCGCACCGAGCGGCTCCGGATGTATCTGCCGGGCAACGGCGGACTGCTGCTGGCCGTCGGCATGATGTGCGCCGGCTGGGACGGCTGCACCGTCGAGAACCCGGGTTTCCCCAAGGACGGGACCTGGGATGTACGCTGGGAAGGGCTGAAGCCGATGCCGTAATATGAAAAAGTTATTTCTGATCCTCAGCATCCTGGCGGCAATGCCCCTGCAGGCTGCAAAACCCCGCGGTCTCAGTGATGACGCCGTCCGGGCCACGATGAAAAAAGCCACGGCCTTCATGGTCGAAAAAGTCTCCAACGACGGCGGATACCTCTGGAATTATGCTCCCGATTTCTCCCGGGTATGGGGAGAGCTGGAGTGCAAGCCCTCGATGATGTGGATCGAGCGCGGCACGCCCGCGATGGGCAACATCTTCCTGGACGCCTGGCACGCCACCGGAGATGAATATTATCTGCAGGCTGCCCGGCAGGCCGCCTCCGCACTGATCTGGTCACAGCTGCCCTGCGGCGGCTGGAACTACATGGCGGACTTCGCCGGCGAGGCCTCGCTCAAGGACTGGTATGAGACGGTAGCCAAAGGTTACCAGTACTGCGCCCAGGAACACCTCCATTATTCCGGCAACGCCACCTTCGACGACGGCACCATCGACGCGGCCGGCTTTCTGCTGCGCATCTATGCCGAAGACTGGGACCCCCGCTACCGTCCCGCCATCGACAAGGCCATCGACTTCATGATCCAGAGCCAGTACCCCGTGGGCGGCTGGCCCCAGCGCTGGCCCTTGCGCTACGATTTCGTCAAGGAAGGCAAGGCGGACTACAGTTCGTTCATCACCATCAACGACGGCGTCCACACGGGCAACATCAACTTCCTGATCGACTGCTGGCAGATCCTCGGCGAAGAACGCGTCCTGGAGCCGATCCAGCGTGCGATGAGCTGTGTGCTGGTCCTGCAGGGTGGCAAGCCGCAGGCCGGCTGGGCCATGCAGCACCAGCTGGACCTGTGCTACACGCCGGGGCATGCCCGCGACTTCGAGCCGCGCGGCTATGCCGCCACGGCCACGGCCGAGATGATCGGCAACCTGATGAAATTCTACCGCTGGACCGGCGACACCAAATACCTCGCCCGCATCCCCGACGCCTTCGAGTTCCTCGAAAGCATCCGGTACAGCCCGGAAGAGGTGGAATTCTTCGGAGTCAAACTGCGCGAAGGACAGATCCTCTGCCCCACCTTCGTGGAAGTGGGAACCGGTAAGCCGCTCTACCTGCACCGCGCCAACGGCAAATACCGGGTGGACTACGACCCGAACGCCCTCATCACCCA
>JAILAO010000027.1 GCA_024681565.1 Bacteroidales bacterium | reverse complement strand
TGATCACATCGGGGGCGTAGGGGCAGTTCTCCGGGTCGTCCAGGGGGAAGCGGGTGATGCGGGCCTGGTTGGCGTGGGCGCAGATGTAGCCGTCGGGGATGCGGCGGGCCACCCACACGATGCCTTTCTCTTTGCCTTTGCCTACGAGGTCCATGACCCACGCTTCTTGCGGGTCGGCGATGGAGAAGGTCTCTCCCTCGGACGGGTAGCCGTAGGTGTTGGCCAGGTCCACGATGGTCTGGATGGCTTCGCGTGCCGTCCGGGCGCGCTGCAGGGTGATATAGATCAGGGAGCCGTAGTCCATCACGCCGTCGGTGTTGACCTGCTCCTCGCGGCCGCCCCAGGTGGTCTCGCCGATGATGAGCTGGTGCTCGTTGATGTTGCCGACGGTCTGCCAGGTCCGCTCCACCTGGGCGATGCTGCCGAGGGGCCGGCCGGTGTCCCATTCGCGGATGGCGAGGGTGCTGCCTGCGGCGAAACGCCCGGCAGGGCGGAAATACAGTTCTCCGAACAGGGCGTGGGAATCGGCGGCGTAGGAAACGATGCTGGAGCCGTCGGCGCTGGCGCCCGGGGTGACGATGACGTTCGTACAGGCGTCCGTACGGCCGGCGGCAAGCAGCGCCAGGGACAGGATGGTGCACAGAAATTTTCGCATTTTATCTTTTCTTTATAAATTTGCAGACTTATGAGATACAAATCTATAAAATTTTTCGGGATTAGCGCCCTGTTGCTCCTGCCTTTGTGGCTGGGGGCGCAGCAGCCGCAGGACGAGGCCGCCGAGCTCAAGCAGCTCCGGGAGGCCATCGACCGGGAGGTGGACAACTATACGGAGTTGCTGGACCTGGAGGTTTGGCAGACTTTCTATCTGGACTCCATCCTTACGCATGACTACGGAGAGATGCGCGGCGAACTCCGGAACCTGCAGCAGGCCAAGATGAGCAATTCGGATCTCTACATCCAGGTCCAGGACAAGTGGACCGAGCAGATCTACAACTCGTTGCAAAAGGTTTTCAACGAGGAGCAGTGGGCCAAGTATCTCAAGACCGGGGCGGCCCGGGACAAGAAGGCGCGCGACAAACGCGCGGCCAAGCGGAAATAAGCATATATGAAAAGAGAAGATATCGACAAGGTGCTTGCGGAGCTGAAGGCGCTCCAGTGCAAGACCCAGAAGGAAGTCGAAGAGGCGCGGGTGCGCTTCCTCGGCAAGAAAGGAGAAATCACGGCGCTCTTCGACGAATTCCGCACCGTGGACAAGGACATGAAGCGCGAGTTCGGCCGGACGCTCAACGAGCTCAAGAACGCCGCTCAGGAAACGATCGAGCGGCTGCGTGACGCCGTCGGTTCGGAAAGCTCTTCCGAGGGTCCCAGGCAGGACCTCTCGATGCCGGGCGACCCGCTGGAGCTGGGTTCCCGCCATCCGGTGTCCATCGTCCGCCAGGCGATCGTGGACATCTTCCGCAAGTTCGGCTACGACGTCGCGGAGGGTCCCGAGGTGGAGGACGACTACCATGTCTTCGAGGCGCTCAATTTCCCGCCGAACCATCCTGCCCGCGATATGCAGGACACCTTCTTTGTGTCTACCGGTCACCCCAATCCGCTGCTGCTCCGCACCCATACCTCCAGTGTGCAGGTGCGTACGATGGAGCGGATGAAACCGCCGATCCGCGTGATCTGCCCGGGCCGTGTGTTCCGCAACGAAGCCATCAGCGCCCGTGCCCACTGTATCTTCCACCAGGTCGAAGGTCTCTACATCGATGAGAACGTGACCTTCGCCGACCTCAAGCAGGCGATCCTGCTGTTTGCCCGCGAGATGTTCGGTCCCGAGACCGAGATCCGGATGCGGCCGTCCTTCTTCCCCTTCACCGAACCGTCCGCCGAGGTGGACGTGAGCTGCAACATCTGCCACGGCAAGGGCTGCAACATCTGCAAGGGCTCCGGCTGGCTGGAGATCCTGGGTTGCGGTATGGTGGATCCCAACGTGCTGGAGGCCAGCGGGATCGACTCCAAGAAGTATAGCGGATTCGCTTTCGGTATGGGCCTGGAACGTATCGCAATGCTCAAATGGCGGGTCAACGACCTGCGCCACTACTTCGAGAA
>JAILAO010000106.1 GCA_024681565.1 Bacteroidales bacterium | reverse complement strand
CCACTCCGTAGAGGGCCATCAGGCCTTCGTAGTAGACGCCGCGCGTCCAGATGTTGCCCTCGTACACTTTGTGGCGGGAAGGGAAGGGGACCACGCGGAGCGGGTCGGGGAACTTCTGCATGAAGTAGTCATTGACCCGGCGGGCCTGTGCAAGCACGGTCTCGGAGGACGGGACGTCGTAGTGGACGGGGATGAGGTTGACCTCGGAACAGAGCCCGGAAGGATCCGTCGCCCAGCCCTCGAAGGTCTTGGGGCCGATGGTGTTGACGTTGGCGTCCTTGAAGATGCGCCATTTCACCCCGCGGCGGTCGTAGTCCGCGATGCGGTTGGACGGCAGGTTGGTCACATAGACCTCCAGCAGGTTGATGCCGGGCTTGAGGAACTTGCCGACCGGCAGGCGGAACGGTACGCTCCAGGCGGTGCCGGCATACTCGCCGTTGATGTACACGCGGGCGCTCTCGCGCACGTCTCCCAGGTCGAGGACCCATTCGTCCGCTTCTTCGGGGTGCAGCAGGTCGATGGCGGAGGAGTAGAGGGCGGTGCCGAAGTTGACCTTGGCGGCGTCCACCTTGAGCTTGGTCCAGTCCTGCGGCTTGTCCGTGAAGAAGTTACCCTTGATCTCGGGGGCGCTCTCCGGGAAGCTGATGTTCCAGGCGCGGTCGATGGCGACCGGTTCTCCGCAGGCGGCGACATACGGCCATGCGGGGGCCTGGACGGCCTCCGGGAAGGTCTTGATCAGGATGGATTCGCCGGGCTGGAGCTGCAGGCGGATTTCGGCGCAGCCGTCGGCGGCGGTGCGTACCTGGGCCTGGCCGGAGGTGCCGGAAACGGCGTCATAGAGCATGGCGGCGGCGGCCGGGGTGGCGAGTTTCACCCAGCCGTCCACCGGCTGGTTCCTGAGCATGGCGGCGAAGTAGTTCCAGCCCCCGCATTCGTTGCGGCGGCGGATCATCTGTCCGCCCAGCTCGCTCTTGAAGGTCTCGGGCTTGTAGGCGGCGAACACCTTTTCGATGGTGGTCGGCTTGCCCAGCCCCTTCGCAGCCTGCTTGAAGGCTTTGCGGCGGGCGGCCAGGTCGTGCAGGCCGGGAACATCCTTGGGAACGTTGCCGATGAAGTAGACGGGCACGCCCTGCTTCTTGAGTTCGGCCAGGCGGCGGACCGTCTCGACCGGCATCAGTTTCACGGCCGGGACGATGACCGGCTTGGTGATCTCGCGCTCGCACAGCTGCTTGTCGGAGATGTAGTCGGCGTCGAAGCCCGCGGCGACGATGCCGTTCATCGCGGCCTTGACATCGGGCATCGTGCGGCCCATCGAGTGGATGTCGAACATCATGTAGGCCGTCTCCGTGCGGCTGCTCCACAGGTCATAGACCGGGAAATAGAGATAGAAATCGCTGTCCGGGCTGCCTGCGGTCAGGAAGGCCTGGCAGCGTTCGATGTACTTGACAAGCTCCGGGGCGTCCTTCCACAGGCTGCCGGTCGGGGACATGTTGATGGAGGCATAGAACAGCCAGCCCGGGAACTCCGCACCCTTCGGGGAATAGGGGGCTCCGTGGAAATAGACATGGTTGACGCCGGAGGCGAACATCTGGTCGATTTCGGGCTTGCACTGGCTCAGGGAGGTGCGGAAATGCTCCGTCATCCAGGTCAGGGTCTCGCTGGAGGTGTACTTCTTGCCGGCCACGTGGGCGGCGGAGGAGGCGAGCTTCAGCACGGCGGGGTCGCCGTCGTTGGGCCGGCCGATGGGATCCTGGCGCAGGCCGGGGATGTCAAAGGGAGAACGGCCGAAGGTCTCGCACTCGGGGATGTCCACGGCGGCATAGACGTCCAGCAGGTTGGCCGGGGAGCCGTGGGACTGGTTGCGCACCAGGGAACCATGGCCGTGGCACCAGGCGATCCAGGGGTCGATGAAGTTCTCGACCAGCAGGGTGCCGAGGCATTCGCGGTAGTCCGCGATGGCCCGGTCGTAGCTGTCGTCACCGGCTTTGGGGTTCTGGAGGTAGGGCTCGATGTCGTAGCCGTAGCGCTCGCGGAAGATCCCGGCGTATTTCGGGGTCCAGTTGGCTCCGTACACTTCGTAGGAGTCGTTGAACCAGGTGTGGGGCCAGCTTGCGCCGCTCTGCGCGAATGCCTTGTCGAAGCGGTCCAGGTAGACCTTGAGGGCCTCCGGATTGTAGTGGTCCATCACGAAGCCCTCACCGCCGGGGGCGGCGCGCTTGACTTTCTGCCCGGTCTGGACGGATTTGACTCCGTCGGGACCGACTTCCATCTTCTGGGCGGCGAGTTCCGGGGTGATCTGCGGACCGCCGAACGGCCATCCGGTACCGTTGTTGA
Source organism: Bacteroidales bacterium (assembly GCA_024681565.1). GTDB lineage: Bacteria > Bacteroidota > Bacteroidia > Bacteroidales > UBA932 > Cryptobacteroides. The sequence goes on along the minus strand of JAILAO010000106.1, from coordinate 1,686 downwards.
GGTCGCACTGCAGGTCCAGGCGGGCGGACTCGGCCACGAGGAATTTGTACATCTCCATCCATTTCGGGGAGAGGTAGTCGATGTCGTTGGCTTCGTTGCCCTGCACGCCGTAGATCGGCGTCACTTCGTAACCGCCGATGCCGGCTTTGGCGAATTCTTCCAGGTTGTAGGTGAGACCTTCACGGTCCACGGCGCTGCCGAGCCACCACCAGCGGACGAACGGCTTGTTCTCCCGGGTGGGGGTGTACCAGTCCGTGCCTTGGGCGAAGGCGGCCGAAGCCGCGAGCAGGCCAAGGGCTGCAGAAAGGAGGAATCTTGTTCTCATATTGTGTTTATTTCAAATATTTTGCAAGCGGGTGACCGGCCTTCCGGAGTCCTTCGGCGAAGGACTTGGCATTGCGCTCGGCGCCGAGCCGGGAGGTATGGGTGTGGTCGTTCTTGTAGTAGGCCTTGGTGGCTTCCGGTCCGATGCTGTCATAGTAGTCGGCCGTGATGTTGTGCATGTCGATGAAGTCCACGCCGGTCTTCTTGATCACGTCGCGGAGCCAGATGCCGTACGTATCGTCCCGGCGCTCCATCTTGCCGTGGGGCCATTCGTTGCGCGGGGTGAGGCTCACCAGGATCGGGGTGCCGCCTTTCTCGCGGACATCGTCGATGAACTTGCGCAGGTACCAGCCGTAACTGTAGATGACCTGGTATTGGCGTTTGTTGGGCATGAAGACATTGTCCGTCTCATCGGCGTCTCCGGCCAGTTCGGCGCGGAAAGGAGGACGGTTCACGGGCCCCATGTCATTGTGTCCGAACTGGATGACCACGTAGTCACCCGGCTGGATGCTGTTGTAGACGCGGTCCCAGCGGCCCTCGTCGAGGAAGGTGCGGGCGCTGCGTCCGGCCTTTCCGGCATTGCACAGCGTGATGCGGGACGGATCGAAGACCGTCTCCAGGACGCTGCCCCAGCCCCACATCCCGTCGGGATCGGAGTCGGTGTTCTGGATGGTGCTGTCGCCGGTCACGATGAGGGCGGGCTTGCCCGGCTCGCGGACGAGTTCCTGCGTGGGCAGGTCGAGCGGCCGGAGATACTGCTTGAGGTCGGAGGCTTCGCAGGCGGCGATGCCCAGCGCGGCGCAACGGGCGTTGTGGGCTGCCCCGAAGGCACTGGAGTGGATGTTGTCGTTGTAGAACATGTAGTCCACCTTGAAATGGCTCCAGCGCTCGAAGTCGCTGGCCGAGATCTCTTCGAGGTCGATGACCGGGACGTTCTTTTCGGCGGCCACTTCCCGGATCCAGATGTTGTAGGAGTCGTTCTTGCGGCGGACCTTGCCGTTGTCCCACTGGTTGCGGGGCGTGAGGGTGAAGAGCAGCGGCGTCGCGCCTTTGGCCCGGACCTCGTCGATGTAGCGGCGCAGGTATTCGCCATAGCTCAGCACGGTCTCGACGCGGCCGTCGCGCAGGGTCACCTGCACGGTCTCCTTGCCGGTACCGGGATGGAGGAACGGCCGAACGGCGTGTCGTAGGGACCGCTGTCGTTGTGGCCGATCTGGATGATCACATAGTCTCCCGGCTGCACGCCCTTGACCACGTCGGGCCACCAGTCACGGTAGAAAGTGCGGCAGGAGAGTCCGCCCAGGGCGTGGTTCTCCACCGTGATGCGGTCCTCGTCGAACCATTCGTGGGCATAGTAACCCC
>JAILAO010000139.1 GCA_024681565.1 Bacteroidales bacterium | reverse complement strand
CACCCTGACAATCACGGCATCCGACAGCGAGCTTACACTGCGCACCAGCGTCAAGGTGGACAGCGCAGCCGAAGAAGGCTCCATCGCAGTCCCCGCCCGTCACGCCATCGACCTCCTCAAGGAGCTCCCCGACCAGCCCGTCTCGATCAAGACCCTCAGCGACAGCTCCTTCGAATGCAGCTGGATCAGCGGCAACTCGGTACTCCCCTACTTCCCCGCCGAGGACTATCCCGAGATCAAGGGTGCCGGCGACGACGCTCTCACTGTCATATTCCCTGCGGAAAAGCTCGTAGAGGGCATTGCAAGCACGGTTTACGCCACGGCAGACGACGAGATCCGTCCCGCGATGAACGGTATCTTCTTCGACATCGACACGGATTCGACGACCCTCGTCGCTTCGGATTCCCACAAACTCATCTGCTACACCACCGGTGAGGTAAAGGCCCCGGAGAAGGCTTCATTCATCCTCCACAAACGTCCGGCATCGGTGCTCCGCGCCATCATCGGCAAGGACGTCGAGAAGGTCGAAGTCAAATTCGACGCCTCCAACGTCGTGTTCACATTCGGCGAGACCACAATGATCTGCCGCCTCATCGTCGGCAAGTATCCCAAGTACCGCGAAGTCATCCCGCAGAACAATTCCAACGTACTGAGGATTGACAGGGCCCTGCTGCTCAACACGGTCCGCCGCGTCGCCGTCTGCGCCAACAAGGCTTCCAACCACATCAAGTTCGACCTCAAGCCCGGCCAGATCGAGATCACCGCACAGGACCTCGGCTTCGCCCTCGCAGCTTATGAGAAACTCTCCTGCGACTACAACGGCACCGAACTGGGAATCGGTTTCAAGTCCTCGTTCCTCATCGAGATCCTCAGCAACATGACCTGCGGGACCGTCGTGATGAAGTTCGCGGACCCGCGCCGCGCCGCCCTCATCGTACCGGCGGAAGAGGAGGAAGAGAGCGAGAAGATCTGCGGCATCCTGATGCCGATCATGGTGTCCTAAGGTACAATCTATGCAACTGAATCTCACCCGGCCGCTGCTTTTCTTCGACATTGAAAGCACCGGCCTCAATATCCCGGCTGATTCCATTGTGGAACTCAGCTTCGTCAAGGTTTTCCCCGGCGGCGAAGAACGCATCAAGACCTGGCGCATCAAGCCCTGGGATTACGAACGCAAATGCCAGCGCCCCGTCAATCCCGAGGCCTCCAAGGTCAACGGCATCACCGATGACATGCTGGTGGGCTGCCCCACTTTCTTCGATGTCGCCGACGAGGTGGCGGGATGGCTGCAGGACAGCGACCTGGCCGGTTTCAATTCCGCCAAGTTCGACCTGCCGATGCTGGCCGAGGAGTTCGAGCGTGTCAAACTGGCGGGCAAGGACCTCCACGTGGACCTGCACAGCCCGCTGATGGTGGACGTCCAGAACATCTACCACGCGATGGAGCCCCGCAACCTGCGGGCCGCCTACCGTTTCTATTGCGGCGGCGAGGACTTCGAGAACGCCCACAGTGCCGAAGCGGACACCCTGGCTACCTACGAGGTACTCAAGGCCCAGCTCGACGCTTACCAGAAGCCGGCCAAATACCGCGACCAGATCCTCAAGAACGACGTCGCCTCGATGGCCGCCTTCGTCGGCAAGAAATACGTGGATTTCTCCGGACATCTGATCCAGGACGACAAGGGCGAGATCCTCATCAATTTCGGCAAGCACAAGGGCAAGACGGCCCGCAAGGTCTTTGAAACGGATCCTTCGTACTATTCCTGGATCCAGCAGGGTTCTTTCACCCTTGACACCAAGGCCCAGTTCGCCAAACTCGAGGAGCAGTTCAAGCGTGAACGCCTGGCTGCCAAATGGAACGGGAGATTGTTCTGAAAGGACATCGGCATCCTGCGCCACTTCCAGGTTGAGAAGTTTGAATTCTTCCTTTTAAGTGCTACCTTTGCGCCCGCCAAATGCAAAGGCGGCACTTTTATTATGAGACTGATCCCGATTTACACCTGGAACAAAGGTGTACTAGAATTCAACAAACGCAGCAACCGGCTCACCAAGAAACCCTGGTTCCAAGGCGTCCTCCTGATGGTCTGCGTACTGGTGGCGATGCTGCTCGCCAACCTCCCCTTCACCAAAGACCTTTACCACGACATCCTGGAGACCCGCATCCAGCTGCACCTGCACAGCAAGGACGGACTCGTGGACGTGCTTTTCCCGAGAGACCTGACCATCGAAAAATTCATCAACGACATCCTGATGGTGATTTTCTTCTTCACCGTCGGGCTGGAGATCCGGCGGGAGATCGCACACGGCGAGCTCTCTTCCCCCAAGAAAGCGATGCTCCCGGTCATCGCCGCATTCGGCGGCGTGCTCGCTCCCGCGCTCATCTATACCCTGATCAACCACGGCACGATGGCCTCCAGCGGCTGGGGCATCCCGACCGCCACCGACATCGCCTTCGCCGTCTGCATCCTGTCGATGCTCGGGGACAAGGTCCCCGTTTCCCTGAAAGTCTTCCTGACCGCCCTGGCGATCGCGGACGACCTGATCGCAATCCTGGTCGTGGCGCTGTTCTACGGCGGACAGATCAAACTGCCGCTGCTCGGTATCGCCCTGCTGGTCATCCTGCTCACCCTGCTGTTGCGCCGCATCGGCGAGAAGCGGATGTTCCCCTACCTCCTCTGCGCAATCGTCGTGTGGGCCCTCTTCTACTACAGCGGCATCCATGCTACGATGTCCGGCGTGGTGATGGCCTTCCTGATCCCGGCCCGTTCGCTCTACAACAAGAGCCAGTATCTCCATAAGCGCAACCATTATATCGAATTGCTGGACCGGATGGACGGCATCGACGAGGAGCCTTTCCCGAACGGCCCGCAGAAGCACGCCCTGCGCAAACTGGAAGGCATCGCACACGGCACGATGGACATGAGCTACCGGGTGGAGCACGCCCTCACCCCCTGGGTCAATTTCTTCATCATGCCGGTTTTCGCCCTGGCCAATGCCGGTGTGGTGATCAGCGATCCGTCCTATTTCAACGTCTTCAGTTTCAACCCGGAACTGGGCAGCGTCTCGATGGGCATCTTCCTCGGTCTGCTGCTCGGCAAACCCCTCGGTATCACGCTCTTCAGCTGGCTGGCCATCAAGTTCAAGGTGGGGGCCATGCCGGAGAAGGCCACCTGGCCGATGTTCTTTGCCGTGGCCTGCCTCGGCGGTATCGGTTTCACGATGTCGATTTTCGTGGATACACTCTCCTTCGGGGAGCAGGCCCCGGACGTGATGATGCACCTGCGCGATGCCGGCAAGATCGCCGTGCTGATGGGTTCCGTCTGCGCCGGCATCCTGGGTTCCGTGCTGATTAACATCGTATCCAGAATCAATCGAACGGAATAATCATTATCTTTGTTGTATGGATAATGCTCAGATCATCGCACTGATTAAGCGGGAAGTCGTACCGGCCGTCGGTTGCACCGAACCGGCCGCAGTGGCTCTCTGCACCGCCTATGCCACGGAAGCCCTTGGCACCTGTCCCGAAAGGATCGACGTATTGCTCAGCGGAAACATGCTCAAAAACGCGATGGGCGTAGGCATCCCCGGCACGGGGATGACCGGACTCCCCATTGCGGTGGCGCTGGGCGCCCTGATCGGCAAAAGTTCCTACCAGCTGGAAGTCCTCAAGGATGTCTGCCCGCAGGCGGTCGCCGACGGAAAGGCCTGGCTGGCCGGGCACCCGCTCTCCATCGGCCTGACCCGGGACAGCGACGAGATGCTTTACATCGAGGTCCTCTGCACGGCCGGCGATCGCCAGGCCCGGGCCATCATCGCCCGTGAGCATACGCGCCTGGTCTATCTGGAAGGGCCCTGCGTGCCGACGCTGGACAAACGGAGTTCCCTGGGTGCCTGCGAGGAAGAAGAGGCGGAAGGCGGCCTTACGCTGCGCCGCGTCTTCGATTTCGCGACCACGGCCCCGCTGGAGGACCTGGAATTCATCAACGATTCCCGCCGGCTCAACGAAGCCGCGGCGGAGGAAGCGTTGAAAGGCAACTACGGCCACGAACTGGGCAAAACCCTCTCCCGTCCCCTGGGCAAGGGCATCATGGGAGATTCCATCTTCAGTCACATCATCAGCGCTACCTCCTCCGCCTGTGACGCCCGTATGGCAGGTGCGAAGATTCCCGTGATGAGCAACTCCGGCAGCGGCAACCAGGGCATTGCCGCAACCCTGCCCGTGGTGGTCTTCGCCCGGGAGAACCACAATACGGAAGAAGAACTGACGCGCGCCCTCGTTCTGAGCCATCTGACCGTCATCTACATCAAGCAGAGCCTGGGGCGGCTGAGCTGCCTGTGCGGCTGTGTGGTGGCCTCGACGGGAAGCAGCTGCGGTATCACCTGGCTGATGGGCGGAGGTTACGACCAGGTGGCCGCCAGCGTCAAGAACATGATCGCAAACCTCGCGGGAATGGTCTGCGACGGGGCCAAGCCCAGCTGCGCCCTCAAGGTCAGCAGCGGGGTGTCCACGGCCGTGCTGAGCGCCATGCTCGCCGTCCAGAACCATTCGGTGACCAGCGTCGAGGGACTGATCGAGGATGACGTGGACCGTTGTATCCACAACCTCACGCGTCTGGGTTCCGTCGGCATGCAGGAAACGGACAAGATGGTGCTGGACATCATGACCCACAAGAAAATTCACAAGGACAATTAGGAGATTCCAAAAAATTGACTACCTTTGCAATCCCATTGCCACTTTAGCTCAGTCGGTAGAGCAGCGCATTCGTAACGCGCAGGTCAACAGTTCAAGTCTGTTAAGTGGCTCAAAAAATAGCCGTGCACGACGTGCATGGCTTTTTTTTGATACATATCCGTGTATCCGCGTACAAAATTTCTTATATTTGTGTGTTTTAGCATCACAATATTATGCAACTGGACGGAAGAAGACAGAGCACCAACGTCGATGACCGGCGCGGTGCCTCCACCGGCAAAGTGGCCGGCGGCGTGGGCCTCGGAGGCCTGATCATCATCGGACTGATCACGCTCCTGATGGGCGGCGATCCGGGCGAGGTCCTGCAGCAGGTCACCCAGATCGGCGGCACGGAGGTCATCACGCAGAACGGGCACACCCCCACGGCGGAAGAAGAAGAACTCGCCGTCTTCACCAAGCAGATCCTGGCCAGCACGGAAGATGTCTGGACGAAGGTCCTGGCCCAGTACGGCCGCACCTATACACCGCCGCAGCTGGTCCTTTATACCGACTATGTGCAGACTGCCAGCGGCACGGCTTCGGCCCAGATGGGTCCGTTCTACAACAGTGCCGACCAGTGCGTCTATATCGACCTGTCCTTCTTCTCCACGATGCGCCAGCAGATCGGCGCGGACGGAGACTTCGCCTACGCTTACGTGATCGCCCATGAGATCGGCCACCATGTACAGTACCTGCTCGGCACTCTCCAGCAGGCCCACCAGCAGATGGCCCGGATGAGCGAGAAGGAGAGCAACCGGATGAGCGTGCGTATCGAGCTCCAGGCCGACTTCCTGGCCGGCATCTGGGCGTGTTATGAGAACCGGATGTTCGGGTCCCTGGAGGAAGGAGACCTTGAAGAGGGCATCGACCTCGCCTCCAAGATCGGCGACGACTATCTGCAGAAGAAGGCCCGCGGCTATGTCACCCCGGAGTCTTTCAACCACGGCACATCAGACCAGCGCAAGCGCTGGCTGCTGAAGGGCTTCCGCTCAGGCGACATCAACCAGGGTGACACCTTCTCCCTCAACTACAACCAGTTATAACGATTTCGCCGCGCTGCGTCCGGCGAGGGCGCCGGTGGCGAAGGCGAGCTGGAGGTTGTAGCCGGCGGCGAGCACGACGCCCTTGATGTCCGGACCCTCGAAGGTGCCGCCCGTGATCGGAATCACGAAACGGTTGCCGTGCTGGTTCTCCCCGACATTGAAGCCCGGGTCGCAGGTGACGTGCAACTCCAAAACGAACTCCAGCTCCGGTGACTCCGGAACGGCAGGGCCGGGGCCCTGGGCGCGCAGCGCGACGCCCGCAAACAGGGCGGCGTATGCGCAGAAGAGAGTTTTAATCATTCTCCTGGTGATGCTTGGGATGTTTACCCAAAGATACAAAATAAAGCGGCTCGATGGTTTATGCCGAATGCATCCAGGCGCGCACGGCCGTGAAGCGGCGGGCGGCAAGGTCTTCGGGAGAAATCACGAAATTGAGCATCCCGCTGTCGAAGAAGCGCAGCCCCCAGGCGTCGTCCTCGTCAATCTGCAGCAGGGAGAGCATCCCGGGGAGCTCGCCCGAGACTTCTTCATAGAAAGGCAGACCCAGCAGACGGGTATAAGCATCCCCCTGGGAGAATGCGATGCTCTCGGCCGGGAGGACGGCCGGCGTGCCGTCTTCGTAC
>JAILAO010000018.1 GCA_024681565.1 Bacteroidales bacterium | reverse complement strand
TGGACTTGCAGTGGTGGCTTGCACGAGCAAGTCCGGGGAGCAGCTCCCCAAAGAATTCCAGCCTTCCAAGGCGCAGGTGGACTCCGTGAGCTACCTGCTCGGTATCAACTTCGGTTCCTTCCTGAAGGGTTATGACTTCGGTTCCGATCTCAACTATGCCGAGATTGTCAAGGGCATGAAGGACTTCGTGAACGCGAAGGGCAATGTCCAGGATCCTGAATTTGTCAAGCAGTTCAAGGTGGACCCCAACGAGATGAACAACCTGTTCAACAGCTATCTTGAGAAGCGCCGCAGCGGCGTCGCCATGGCCAACAAGGCCAAGGCTGACAAATTCCTGGCCGACAATGCCAAGAAGGACGGCATCGTGACGACGGAGTCCGGCCTGCAGTACAAGATCCTCGAGCCGGGCAACGATGTGAAGCCGGGTCCGCAGGACACTGTCTGGGTGCGTTACAAGGGTTCTTTGATAGACGGTACCGTGTTTGACGAGGTGCCTGCCGACGCAGAGCCGATCCATCTGACGCTCAACCGCGTCGTTCCGGGCTGGACCGAGGGTCTGCAGCTCATCGGCGAAGGCGGCAAGATCGACCTTTACCTGCCGGCCGCCCTCGGTTATGGCGAGGAAGGCAACCAGGCCATCGGCCCCAACTCCGCCCTGATTTTCAATGTCGAACTGACCAAGGTGGGCAAGTTTGTCGAACCCGCTCCGGCAGACGCGAAATAATCACCGGCGTTTGTACCGAAAAAAACCTGCAGGCTGACCGGCCTGCAGGTTTTTCTTTATTCGTTTTCGTCGTAGAGGATCTCTTCTTCTTCCTTGTCTTCATCTTCCTCCTCGTCATCCTCGTCGTCGTCGAAATCTTCGTCATCCTCATCGTCATCATCCAAGCCTCTCCGGGACTCGCCCGGCAGGTGCCGGTGCTCGACCGGCAGGTCCTCGAAGGCGACATATCCGTTTTCGAATTCCTGCGGGACGGGACCCTTGGTCTCGATGATGCGCGGCAGCGCCGTGAACTCGGATGTTTCTCCCTCGAAGGTGATGATCACGCTCTTCTTGGAGGTGATGTCATAGAAATACACGAAACTGGCTGCGCCGGCCTTGACCGTGTCGGCGATGGAGACGTTGTCCACGGCGCCGAAGCCGATGTCCATCAGGGCATAGCGTGCGATTACGCCGCCCTGGGCGTCCAGCGCCTTGAACAGGATGGGCTGGTCCATCGGGAACTCGAGGTCCGAGCGCAGCTGCTTGTGGAATGTATACAGCGAATTGTCCCCGTTGATGAGGTAGACCCGGTAGAAGCCCTTGATGCCGGCGAGCGTGACTCTGTATCTGTAGTTCATATTGCGAAGATATGAAATTTTCACTAATTTTGATTCGATGATGACATCAAATGATACATATAAAAGCGTTGACGGAATATCTGAGGGCCTGTTCAAAGACAACGGCAGCCGTTTCATCGCCAAGGCTTATCCGGTAGAGAGCGAAGCGGAGGTCAAAGCCATCGTCGCATCCATCAAGAAAGAATACCACGACGCACGGCACCACTGTTATGCCTACCGCATCGGGCTGGACGGCGCCGCCTGGCGGGCGAACGATGACGGGGAACCGTCCGGCTCCGCCGGCCGCCCCATCCTGGGCCAGATCGATTCCGCCGGTCTGAGTGATGTCCTGGTGGTGGTCATCCGCTATTTCGGCGGCATCAAACTCGGCATTCCCGGGCTGATCCGCGCTTACAAAAGTTCTACCGGGGATGCGCTCGCGCAGGCCCGGGTTGTAGAAAAGGTCGCCGGACGCTGGTACACCCTGCGCTTCCCGTATGAGAGCCTCCCGGCCGTGATGAAAACCGTCAAGGACCTGGGGCTGCCCCAACGGGGACAGTCCTTCCAGGAGGAATGCTCCCTCGAAGTCCGGGTCCGCCTGTCGCTCGAGCAAGACTTTTTGGAGCGTATTGAAAAATTAGGTATATTAGTAGGCTGAAACCTTACCAAATTCATTATGGGTAAAAAACACATTTTCAATGCCGGGCCGTGCCTGCTTCCGCAGGAGGCCATCGACAACACCATCGAGGCCCTGAAGGATTTCAAGGGCACCGGTGTTTCCCTGATTTCCATTTCCCACCGGACGAAGGGCTGGGACGAAGTGATGGACGAGTGCCGCGCGCTCTGGAAGGAGCTTCTCGGGATTCCCGAGGGCTACGAAGTCGTTTTCCTGGGTGGCGGCGCCAGCCTCGAGTTCCTCTATGTGGCCATGAACTATCTGGAGCATAAAGCCGGCTACCTCGACACGGGCGTCTGGGCGAAAAAGGCCCTCAAGGAAGCCAAGGGCATCGGCGACGCATTCGCCGTGGCCAGCTCCGCCGACAAGAATTATTCCTACATCCCGAAAGGATACGAGATCCCCGGGGACCTGGATTATTTCCATATCACCACCAACAATACGATCTACGGTACGGAGATCCGCGAGGATATCGACTGCCCCGTTCCGCTGATCGCGGACATGTCCTCCGATATCCTGACCCGCCGCGTGGACGTCAGCAAATATGCGCTGATCTACGGTGGCGCCCAGAAGAATGCCGGCCCTGCCGGCGTGGCTTTCGCCATCATCCGGAAGGACGGCCTGGGCAAGGTCAGCCGCTATCTTCCGTCCATGCTCGACTACCGCAACCACATCGACAAGCTCTCGATGTACAACACGCCTCCCGTGTTCTCCATCTACGTGATGAACGAGACCCTCAAGTGGCTCAAGGGCATCGGCGGCATCGACGCCATCCATGACATCGATGTCAAGAAAGCCGAGGCGCTTTATGCGGAGATCGACCGCAACGCCCTCTTCACCGGCACCGCCGCCAAGGAGGACCGCTCCATCATGAACGTCTGTTTCGTGATGGCTCCGGGACGCGAAGACCTCCAGGACGAGTTCCTGAAGTTCTCCGTCGAGCGTGATATCGTGGGCATCAAGGGTCACCGCTCCGTCGGCGGTTTCCGTGCCTCCCTGTACAATGCGTGTACCCTGGAGGACGTGAACGCGCTCATCGCCGCGATGCAGGAATTCGAAAAGCTCCATGCCTAGCCGTATGAAAGTCCTTGTCGCCACCCAGAAGCCTTTTGCGGCCGCAGCGGTCGCAGGCATCCGACAGATCGTCGAGGAAGCGGGCTATGAGCTCGCCCTGCTGGAGAAATATGCGGACCAGGCGGACCTGGTCGCGGCCGTTGCCGACGTCGACGCCCTGATCGTCCGTTCGGACAAGGTCACGGCGGAGGTCGTCGCCGCGGCGCCGAAACTCAAGATCGTCGTCCGCGCCGGCGCAGGTTTTGACAACCTGGACCTCCCGGCCTGCACGGCGCACGGCGTCGTCGCCATGAATACCCCGGGCCAGAACGCCAATGCCGTGGCGGAACTCGCCATCGCGCTGATGATCTTCATGGCCCGTACACAGTTCACTCCGGCCACCGGTTCCGAGCTGCAGGGCAAGACCCTCGGCGTCCAGGCTTTCGGCAATGTCGGCCGCCTGGTCGGCGCCAAGGCCGCCGCGCTCGGGATGAAGGTCAAGGCCCTCGACCCGTTCCTCACGCCGGAGCAGATCCGCGCCGGAGGCGCCGAGCCCGTCGAGTCGCTTGACGAACTCTATGCCGGCAGCGACTACCTGACCCTGCATATCCCCGCCACGCCCCAGACCGTCGGCAGCATCGGCTATGAGCTGATGATGAAGATGCCGAAGGGCGCCACGCTCGTCAATACCGCCCGCAAGGAGGTCATCGACGAGGCTGGGCTGGCCAAGGCTCTCGCCGAACGTCCCGACCTCAAGTATGTGGCCGACGTGGCTCCGGACAATCTTGCCGCCTTGCAGGAGCAGTTCGGCCTGCGCGTCTTCGCCACGCCGAAGAAGATGGGTGCCCAGACCGCCGAGGCCAATGTCAACGCCGGCCTTGCCGCCGCGCGCCAGATCGTCTCCTTCTTTAAGGACGGTTGCACGAAATTCCAGCTGAACAAGTAATCAGCCGAAACAGCATCCTGCAGGCCGGGCAGTTCTCCATAACTTTCCGGCCTGTTTTTTATTGTCCGTTCGGCAGAATCTATTTTGTTTTATTCGAAATATTCTTTACCTTCGGATATAGATTTGTTTGAAATTATGGTACGAGTCAAACCTTTCGCGGCTTTGCGGCCGCCTAAAGACATCGTGACGCAAGTCGCGGCACCGCCCTATGATGTCCTGAACTCTGAAGAAGCAAAGCGGATGGCCGGGGAGAAATCCCTGTTGCACATCACCAAACCTGAAATAGACTTCGACCCGATCCTTCCCGACCACGACCCGGCCGTGTATGAAAAAGCTGTCGAAAACTTCCAGGCCTGGCAGAGGCACGGATGGCTCGTACGGGATGCCAAGCCCTGTTATTATGTCTATGCGCAGACGATGGGCAGCCGTACACAGTACGGACTCGTGCTCTGCGCCCATACGGACGATTACGCGTCCGGCATCATCAAAAAGCATGAACTGACCCGCAAGGACAAAGAAGACGACCGGATGGTGCATGTCCGCATCCAGAATGCCAACATCGAACCGGTATTCTTCTCCTACAAGGACAACGCCGAGCTCAATGCCATCGTCGCGGCCGCCGCCGCAAAGCCTTCCGAATTCCGTTTTACGGACGAGAACGGCTTCGGGCACGAGCTCTGGGTCATCGACGACGATGCCGTCATCGCGCGCATCACGGAGCTGTTCACGGGGGAGGTGGACGCCTTCTACGTGGCTGACGGCCATCACCGGACGGCCGCCGCAGCCCGGGTCGGCGCCGAGAAACGCGCACACAACCCGGCCCATACCGGGAACGAGGAATACAATTTCTTCATGGCGGTCTGCTTCCCGGAGAGCCAGCTCAAGATCATCGACTACAACCGCGTGGTCAAGGATCTGAACGGGATGGACGCCGACACCCTGCTCGCCCGCCTGGCGGAGGACTTCACCGTAGAGGAAAAAGGCACGGAAGTCTATCATCCCTGCGCGCTGCACAATTTCTCGATGTACCTCGGCGGCAAATGGTATTCGCTCTCGGCGAAGCCGGGCCGCTACGACGATTCCGATCCGATCGGCGTACTGGATGTTACCATCCTGTCCGGTCTGGTGCTGGACAAGCTGCTCGGGATCAAGGACCTGCGTACAGATAAACGGATTGACTTCGTCGGCGGTATCCGCGGCCTGGAAGAGCTTTCCCGCCGCGTGGACAGTGGCGAGATGGCCGTGGCCTTCGCCCTGTATCCCGTCTCGATGAAACAGCTGATCGACATCGCGGACAGCGGACGGATCATGCCGCCCAAGACCACGTGGTTCGAGCCCAAACTCCGTTCCGGACTTGCGATTCATACTTTAGACTGACAGGCTTATGATACCGGATTCGGCACAGATACACAAGACTCTCAAGGAGTTCTTCGGCTATGATGCCTTCAAGGCGGACCAGGAACAAGTCATCACGCACCTGATTGGAGGGGGTGACGCCTTCGTCCTGATGCCCACCGGGGGCGGCAAGTCGTTGTGTTATCAGTTGCCGGCTCTGGTGATGGAAGGAACTGCAATCGTCATCTCCCCGCTGATCGCCCTGATGAAGAACCAGGTCGACCTGCTCCGCGGTTTCGTGGCAGGATCGGAGAGCATCGCGCATTTCCTCAATTCGTCCCTGACCCGCCAGCAGATCGACGAGGTCCGGGAAGACCTGCTCTCCGGCCGCACCCGGCTGCTGTACGTCGCACCCGAGTCCCTGACCAAGGAAGAGAACGTACAGCTGCTGCGGGAGGTCAAGATCTCGTTCTATGCCGTGGACGAGGCGCACTGTATCTCCGAATGGGGTCATGACTTCCGTCCGGAGTACCGCCGCATCCGCACGCTGGTGGACCAGATCGGGCGGGCCCCCATCATCGCCCTGACGGCCACGGCCACCCCCAAGGTCCAGAGCGACATCCTCAAGAATCTGGGCATTCCCGGCGCCGCGGTCTTCAAGTCTTCGTTCAACCGCCCCAACCTGTACTACGAGATCCGGGACAAGGTCGATCCCGAAAAGGATCTGATCAAATTCATCCGCCAGCATCCCGGCAAATCGGGCATCATCTACTGTCTCAGCCGTAAGAAGGTGGAGGAGATGGCGGAACTCCTGTGCATCAACGGCATCAAGGCCCTGCCCTACCATGCCGGCCTGGAGGCGAAGGTCCGTGCGGAGAACCAGGACAGGTTCCTGATGGAAGAGGTGCAGGTGATCGTGGCGACGATCGCTTTCGGAATGGGTATCGACAAACCGGACATCCGTTTTGTGATCCACTACGACATCCCGAAGAGCATCGAGAGTTATTACCAGGAAACCGGCCGTGCCGGCCGGGATGGCCAGGAGGGCATCTGCATCGCCTACTACAGCTACAAGGATATCCAGAAGCTGGAGAAATTCATGCAGGGCAAGCCCATCGCCGAACAGGAGATCAGCCGCCAGCTGCTCTCCGAGGTGCTGGCCTATGCGGAATCGAGCCAGTGCCGGAGGAAACTGCTCCTGAACTATTTCGGAGAGGATTTCACCCAGGAGAACTGCCAGTGCTGCGACAATTGTCTCCATCCCAAGCAGACCTTCGACGGCCGCAAGGAGATGCAGCTGGTCATCCGTCTGATCGAGGCGCTGCCCGAGCATTTCAAGCTGGACCACCTGGCCAACATCCTGGCCGGCGTGTCCAATTCGCTGATCAAGTCCTACAAACACGATGCGCTCGAGTTTTTCGGTGCGGGCAAACCCCGTTCCGAGAAGTTCTGGTGTACCGTCATCCACCAGGGGCTGATCGCCCATCTGCTCACTAAGGAGATCGAGACCTATGGCCTGATCCATGTGACGGATGCCGGCCGGAGATTCCTGGCCGAACCCTGGGAGCTGCGTCTGGTGGAGGACCGGGTATTCGCCGGCAAGGGCGACGACGAGGAGGACGAAGAGGAAGCGGCTGCCGCCGTGGCCATGAAATCCGGCGGCGGGGCCGGCGACCCTGTCCTGCTGGCCATGCTCAAGGAACTGCGCAAGGACCTGGGCAAACGCCTCAAGCTCCAGCCCTGGATCATCTTCGGCGATCCCGCCCTGGAGGATATGTCCATCCTCTATCCGATCACCTTCGAGGAGCTCAAGAACTGCCAGGGTGTCGGGGAGGGCAAGGCCCGCAAGTTCGGTGAGGAATTCATCAAACTGATCCAGAAATACGTAGAAGAAAACGAAATCGAGCGTCCGGACGACTTCGTGGTGAAGTCCACGCCCAACAAATCCGCATCCAAGGTCGCCATCATCCAGAGCATCGACCGGCGGATGTCCCTGGAGGACATCGCGGATGCGCGCGGGATGGAGATGGAGGAGCTTCTGACCGAGATCGAGGCCATCGTTTCCAGCGGCACCAAACTCAATCTGGACTATTACATAGAAGCGAATCTGGACGAGGATATCGTGGAGGAGATCTACAGGTATTTCAAGGAAGAGGCGACGTCGGACGACATCCAGTCCGCCATTGACGCCCTGGGGCCGGATTATTATGAGAACGAAGTCCGGCTGGTCCGGCTCAAATTCCTTTGTGAGATCGCGTCGTGATACCCCAGGAGACCGTCAACCTGATTCTGGACACCGCACAGATTGCGGATGTGGTGAGCGATTACGTGACGCTGAAGCGCCGCGGGGCCAATTTCGTGGCTTGCTGCCCGTTCCACAATGAGAAGACACCCTCCTTCTATGTATCGCCTTCCAAGGGCATCTACAAGTGTTTCGGCTGCGGCAAGGCCGGTACGGCTGTCGGTTTCGTGATGGAGCAGGAGCACTGCTCGTACGTGGAGGCGCTGCGCTACCTGGCCCGCAAATACCATATCGAGATCGTCGAAGAGGAAGAGACCGCAGAGGATATCGCCCGGCGCCAGCGCAGCGAGAGCCTGCTGCTGGTGTCCGAGTTCGCCCGGCAATTCTTTTCCGACCAGCTCAAGGGCGGCGAGGGCCGGGCCGTGGGCTATGCCTACTACCGTACGCGCGGCATCGAAGACGCCACGATCGGGAAATGGGGCCTGGGCTGGGCGCCGTCCGGGCGCACCGCCCTGGTGGACGCGGCTCGCAAGGCCGGATACAAGGACGAATACCTGGTCGCGGCAGGACTGGCCGTTCAGAATGAGGACGGATCGCTCAGCGACAAGTTCCGGGAGCGCGTGATGTTCCCGATCCATTCCGTGAGCGGGCGGGTGATCGCCTTCAGCGGCCGTACCCTGCGTGCGGACAATCCGGCGAAATATGTCAATTCGCCGGAGACGGAGATCTACATCAAGAGCCGCAACCTGCTGGGCATCTATTTCGCGAAAAGCGACATCGCCCGGGAAGACCGCTGCATCCTGGTGGAAGGCAATGTGGACGTGGTGATGATGCACCAGCTCGGCATCACCAACGTGGTGGCCTCGTGCGGGACTTCGCTCACCGTGGAGCAGGTGCGCCTCATCAAGAAGTTCACGGAGAACATCACGATCATGTATGACGGTGACTCGGCCGGGATCCACGCCGCGCTGCGCGGCATCTCGATGGTGCTCGCCGAGGGGATGAACGTGCACGTCGTGCTGCTGCCCGACGGGGAGGATCCGGATTCGTTCTCCCGGAAACATACCCTGGAGGAGGTACGCTCCTTCATCGCGGAGAACGAAAAGGATTTCATCGTTTTCAAGACCGACCTGCTGCTCGCCCAGGCAGCCGGCGATCCGCTGAAGAAAGCGGGTCTGATCAATGATATCGCGGACACGATCGCGCAGATCCCGGATGCGGTCAAGCGCTCTACGTATGCAGAAGCCACGGCGCAGCAGTTCGGTATCGAAGTGTCCATCCTGTTCGACCGGATCAACCGGACCCGGCGCCATCTGCAGGACGAGGCCCGGAAAGCGGCGGAACGCGAGGAGCGGCGCCGGCAGAACGGCTGGGCGCCGACAGCATACCGGGCGGTCACCGGCGATCCCCAGCCCGAAGCGGAGGCTCCGGCGGAGACCGGTACCTGGACCGAAGAGAACCGCACCCTGGCTCCCGCGGAGCGGGACCTGCTGTATTTCCTGCTCCGTTATGGCTGTGACGAGCTGGATTTCGAGAGCGACTCGGACTACTACAGCGGCAATGAGTTGGACAAACCCACCGTGGCGGACTTTATCCGGGATGCATTCAGCGACGGTACGCAGATGGCCAACAGCGCCTATGCCGCCGTTTACGGGGCCTATATGGCCCGTTATGAAGAAGGAGAGCAGCAGGAGGAGATCGTCAGGCGCCTGCTGGACAGCGAAGACCGCCGCGTGGCGGGGGTCGTCGCGGAGCTTTCTACCGAAAAATACCGCCTGACGGTACAGGCGTTCGAAAACGCCCTGACCACCAAGTCTTCCTGGCTGGTGGCCCAGGTGCCCCGCGCCATCCTGAACTATGCGGAGCGCCGGATGCAGGACCGCTATGACGCCCTCCGGCGGAGCCTGCCGGAGCTGCCGGCGGACCAGGAGGCCGCCGTGCTCCAGGAAATGATCAAGATCCAGACGGCCCAGCGTCGGATCCGACAGAAAATGAGAAGAGAAAAAAACAACAGATAAAGGACAAAAAATTCAAAAGTACCATTGTGACCTGTGCGCTGCCTTACGCCAACGGTCCGATCCACATCGGCCATCTGGCCGGTGTCTATGTGCCTGCCGACATCTATGTGCGCTACCTGCGCATGCGCGGCGAAGAGGTCCTGTATGTCTGCGGCTCCGATGAGCACGGCGTCCCGATCACCATCAAAGCCCGTCAGCAGGGATGCACGCCGCAGGATATCGTGGACCGTTACCACGGCATCATCAAAGACTCCTTCGAAGGCCTGGGCATCCATTTCGACATCTACGGCCGGACTTCTTCCGAGGTGCACGCCAAGAATGCTTCGGGTTTCTTCCGCAAACTGTATGACGAGGGGAAATTCATCACCCGGGAGAGCGAACAGTACTATGACCCGGAGGCCAAGACCTTCCTGGCGGACCGCTACATCGTGGGAACCTGCCCCCGCTGCGGCAACGAAGGCGCCTACGGCGACCAGTGCGAAAAATGCGGGAGCACCCTCAGTCCCGAGGAGCTGATCAACCCCCGGAGCAAGCTCAGCGGTGCAGCGCCCATCAAGAAAAAGACGACCCACTGGTACCTCCCGCTCCAGGATTATGAAGCCTGGCTGCGTGCGTGGATCCTCGAAGGCCATCAGGAATGGCGCTCCAATGTTTACGGCCAGGTCAAAAGCTGGCTGGACGGCGGCCTGCAGCCGCGCGCCGTCACCCGCGACCTCGACTGGGGCGTGCCGGTGCCGGTAGAGGGCGCAGAGGGCAAAGTCCTCTATGTCTGGTTCGATGCGCCGATCGGATATATTTCCAATACGCCGGAACCCCTCCCGGACAGCTGGGAAAAGTGGGGGAAGTCGCCGGACCCCCGTCTGGTCCATTTCATCGGCAAGGACAATATCGTGTTCCACTGCATCGTCTTCCCGTCGATGCTCAAGGCCTACGGAGACGGGTACATCCTGCCGGACAACGTCCCGGCCAACGAATTCCTCAACCTGGAGGGAGACAAGATCTCGACTTCCCGCGGCTGGGCGGTCTGGGCGCACGAATACCTCCGGGATTTCCCCGGCAAAGAGGATGTCCTGCGCTATGTCCTCACGGCCAATGCCCCGGAGACCAAGGACAATGATTTCAGCTGGAAGGATTTCCAGCAGCGCAACAACAGTGAGCTCGTGGCGATCTTCGGCAATTTCGTCAACCGGGCGATGGTCCTCACGCACAAGTATTTCGGCGGCAAGGTGCCGGCCTGCGGCTCGCTGGAGGAAATCGACAAGGAAGTCCTGGCGCAGATCCCGCTGCTGAAGGCCTCGATGGAGAAAAACCTCGAGGGTTTCAAGTTCCGCGAGGCGCTTAAGGATGCGATGGGCATCGCCCGCATCGGCAATAAATACATCTCCGACACAGAGCCCTGGAAAGTGGCGAAGACCGATCCCGACCGGACGGCGACGATCCTCAACATTTCCCTGCAGATCTGTGCGGATCTGGCCATCGCGTTCGAACCTTTCACGCCTTTCGCCGCAGCGCGGCTCCGGGCGATGCTCGGTTCCCCGTTGGATTGGGAGATTCTCGGCCGTCCGCAGCTGCTGCCGGCCGGACACCAGCTGGGCGCTGCCGAGCTGCTTTTCGCCAAGATCGAAGACGAAGCCATCGACGCCCAGCTGGCGCGTCTGGACAAGATCCGGGCGGAGCGCGAGGCTGCCGCCAGGGCAGAGGCCGCCAGGCAGGTGGCTCCCCAGAAGGAGGAATGCAGTTTTGAAGAATTCGAGAAGATGGATATCCGCACGGCTACGGTGCTGGAGGCGGAGCGTGTGCCCAAGACGGACAAGCTGCTCAAGCTGACGATCGACACCGGTATCGACCGGCGCGTGATCGTATCCGGCATTGCGGAGTATTACACCCCGGAGGCGATGGTCGGCAAGCAGATCTGCATCCTGGCGAACCTCAAACCCCGGACCATCCGCGGGATCGAGAGCCACGGGATGATCCTGATGGCCAAGCAGGGAGACGGATCGATGCGTTTCATCACGCCGGAAGAGGCCGTCAGCAATGGCTCGATTGTTGGATAAAAATGCTGCGTTATGAAAGTATTGATTGTTGATGACGAGCGGGCGATCCGCAATTCGCTGGGTGAAATCCTCGGCGACGAGGGCTATGAGGTAGAAACGGCCGAAGATGGTGCCATCGCGCTCCAGAAAGTAGAAAAAGAGAAGTTCGACGTCATTTTCTGCGATATCAAGATGCCGGGTATGGACGGTATCGAGGTGTTGGACAAATTGACCAGGATGGGCATCGACGCCGCGGTGGTGATGATTTCCGGACATGCCGACATCGATACCGCGGTCGAGTGCATCAAGAAAGGCGCTTTCGACTTTGTCCAGAAGCCCCTCGATCTCAACCGCATCCTGATCACGATCAAGAACGCTACCGAGAAAGTCAATCTGACGACGCAGAACAAGGCCTTGAAGAAGAAGGTGTACGGTGCTGACATGATCGGTGATTCCGCTCCGATGCAGCATATCCGCGAGATGATCGCGAAAGTGGCCCCCACGGATGCGCGCGTGCTCATCATCGGCCCCAACGGTTCCGGCAAGGAACTGGTGGCGCGCAATCTCCACCAGCAGAGCAACCGCAGTGCGATGCCTTTTGTGGAGGTCAACTGTGCCGCCATTCCGGGCGAACTGATCGAGAGCGAACTTTTCGGACACGAGAAAGGTTCGTTCACATCCGCCATCAAGCAGCACAAGGGCAAGTTCGAGCAAGCCGACGGCGGCACCCTCTTCCTTGACGAAATCGGTGACATGAGCCTGGCGGCACAGGCCAAGGTGCTCCGGGTACTGCAGGAGAAAAAGCTTTCCCGCGTCGGTTCCGACAAGGACATCGAGGTGGATGTGCGTGTCATTGCGGCGACCAACAAGAATCTGACGGAAGAGATCAAGAAGGGCAATTTCCGCGAGGACCTCTACCACCGGCTCAGCGTCATCGTCATCAAGGTCCCTTCGCTGGACGAGCGCCGGGACGATATCCCCCGCCTGATCGACTACTTCCTGGGGAAATATACGGACGGCTCCCGTGTCCGCAGTTTCTCCGCAGAGGCGGTGGAACTGCTGAAACAGAAAT
>JAILAO010000181.1 GCA_024681565.1 Bacteroidales bacterium | reverse complement strand
CGCCAAGGTGACGGGATTCCTCTCCGAGGAGGAGCTCAAGGGCTGCTTCACGCTGGAGTACTACTTCAAGAACGTCGACTATATCTTCAAGCGGGTCGGCATCCTGTAGCGTTTTGCAGCCGCAACGGCAACCGGATACAGTTGTCCCCGGAAAGCTTTTCCCGAAGTGGGGGATTTTTCAGCTTTCCGGGGAGAACCTGTACCGGCGGCAAAGTAAAATTACCGGATAACGATTTCCTTGCGGTCGGGACCGACCGAAATGATCTTGACGGGGCATCCGGTCTCCTGCTCGATGAAAGCAATATAGTCTTTGAGCTCCTGCGGGAAATCGGCATAATTGCGTACGCTGCAGATGTCACAGTCCCAGCCCGGGAATTCCTTATACACCGGGGTGACTTCCTCTCCGCTCTCGAAGGGGAAGTAGTCCACCTGCTGCCCGCCGATCTCGTAGGCGACGGCCAGTTTGATGGTCTTGAAACAGTTGAGCACGTCGGCCTTCATCATGATGAGTTCGCTGACGCCGTTCATCATCACGGCGTACTTGAGCGCGACGAGGTCGAGCCAGCCGCAACGGCGCGGACGGCCGGTCGTGGCACCGTATTCATGCCCGATCTGACGCAGGCTTTCCCCGGTCTCGTCGAACAGTTCGGTCGGGAACGGGCCGCTGCCTACGCGGGTACAGTAGGCCTTGAAGATTCCCATCACCTTGCCGACGCGGTTCGGCGCTACGCCGAGGCCGGTGCAGACGCCGGCGGTCATCGTGTTGGAGGAGGTGACGAAGGGATAGGTGCCGAAATCGATGTCGAGCATCGACCCCTGGGCGCCCTCGGCCAGCACGGGCACGTCGTCGTCGAGATATTTGTTGATGACGAGTTCGCTTTCGATGAAGCGGAAACGCTTCAGCGCCTCGACGGCCTGCATCCACTGCTTTTCGTATTCGGTGATGTCATATTCGAAATCATACTGTGCGAGCAGCCCGAAGTGCTTGTTCTTCAGGGCTTCGTAGCGGGCCTGGAACTCCGGGGAGAGGATGTCTCCGATACGCAGGCCGTTCCGGCCGGTCTTGTCCATATAGGTCGGGCCGATGCCCTTGAGGGTGGAGCCGATCTTGGACTTGCCCTTGGCGGCCTCGCTCGCCGCATCCAGCATCCGGTGCGTCGGGAGGATGAGGTGTGCGCGCTTGGAGATCAGCAGCTTGTCGGTGATGCTCCCGGCCTTCTTCTCGATAGCGCCGATCTCGTCCATCAGGATCACGGGGTCGATGACCACGCCGTTGCCGATGACGTTGACCGAATCCGGACGGAAGATGCCGGAGGGCACGGTGTGGAGGACGAAGCCGTCTCCGTCAAACACCAGGGAGTGCCCGGCGTTGGGACCGCCTTGGAAGCGTGCGATTACTTTATAGTCCGGGGTCAGGACATCGACCACCTTGCCTTTTCCCTCGTCTCCCCACTGGAGGCCGAGTACGACGTCGATTTTCTTCATGTCAACAATAATTATTACTGGTATTACAATCCAACTTATAAAGGTAGATATTTTTTTCGGCATGTCCAATTTTCCTTTTTGCGAAAGCTGTGGAATATGATTATTTTTGTTGTAGCTAACCCGAAACACTGCCATGCGACCCAAACGATCCTTCCTGGCCTGTCTGGCCTTTTGCCTTTGTCTGACCGGCTCCGCTGCGGAGCGACTGCACCAAAGCTTCGATTTCGACTGGAAATTCACCCTGACGGCCCCGGCCGGCGCCGCCGCTCCGGACTTCGACGACAGTGCCTGGACGG
Source organism: Bacteroidales bacterium (assembly GCA_024681565.1). Taxonomy (GTDB): domain Bacteria; phylum Bacteroidota; class Bacteroidia; order Bacteroidales; family UBA932; genus Cryptobacteroides. The sequence continues at coordinate 12,601 of JAILAO010000181.1, read as the reverse complement.
AAGTCCAGCTGCCCCACGACTGGAGCATGACGCTGCCGTACCTTTCTCCCCAGGAGGGGGGCAGCGGGGCGATGGGCTTCATGCAGGGCGGACTGGGCTGGTACCGCAAGTCCTTTGCCGTACCGGCCGCCTGGAAAGGCCGCCGTGTCAGCCTGGAATTCGACGGCGTCTATCATCGGGCGACCGTGTATGTGAATGGCCGCGAGGTATTTTTCCATCCCTATGGTTATACGGCATTTGCCGTGGATATTACGGATGAGCTGGAGCCCGGCCGGGACAACGTCGTCGCCGTCCGGGTGGACCACCGGGACTGTCCGACTTCCCGCTGGTACTCCGGCAGCGGCATCTACCGGCATGTCTGGCTCAATGTCACGGATCCCGTCCATGTGGGCCTGTGGGGAACCAGCGTGACGACGCCTTCCGTGCGTGCGGAGCAGGCGTCCGTGCGGGTGGAGACGCGTCTGGAGAACGATACCGCCAAGCCCGTGGCGGTCCGGCTCACGAGCGAGCTGGCGGATCCCGCGGGCCGGATCATCCTGCGGCGCACGTCCGAGGCGTCGCTCCCGGCTGCCGGGCAGGAAGTGGTCGCGCAGGAGTTCGTGCTCGATGCCCCGGCGCTCTGGGACCTGGACACACCGCAGCTCTACACCCTGATCACGACCCTGCGCCGGGGCGGCCGGGTCGTGGACCGCTGTGAGACGCCGTTCGGCATCCGGGACATCCGCTTCGATCCGGACAAAGGGTTCTTCCTCAACGGACGCAGCGTCAAGATGAAGGGGGGCGACATCCACCAGGACGCCGGTTCGCTGGGTGCCGCCATCCCCGACCGTGCCCACGAGCGCCGTATCCGCCTGATGAAGGAGACGGGCTTCAACGCCATCCGCTGCAGCCACAATCCGCCCGCCCGGGAGTTCCTGGACTGGTGCGACCGCATCGGAATGCTGGTGATCGACGAGTCTTTCGACAAATGGAAGAGCGGTTACTATGCGGAATGGTATGACGACTGGTGGAAAGCGGACCTGGCCGCGATGGTGCTGCGCGACCGCAACCACCCCTGCGTCGTGCTCTGGAGCGTGGGCAACGAGACCCGCGAGCAGGGGGACGTGAGCGGGGAGGGCACGGCCCGGCTCGCCGCGCTCCGCGCGGAATGCGAACGGCTGGACCCGACGCGCAGGGTCGCCGTGACCACGGCGCCGGACTACCGGCGCACGTTCGACAGGAACGGCTTCAACTCCGCCGTGGAGGTGGTGGGTTACAATTACCAGGAACCTTTCTATGACAGCGACCATGCGCAGTTCCCGGACCGGATCATCTATGGCTCGGAGGTCTTCCCGTATTATTCGCCCGGGCGGGAACGGATGCGCGAATACATCGAGCGCAATCCCTGGTACGACTATGCCTCCCGGGATTTCATCTTCGGCTACTTCATGTGGGCGGCCATCGACTACTGGGGCGAGTCCTCCGGCTGGCCGAGCAAGGCCTGGCCGACCGGCATCTATGATATGTGCATGCACGAGAAACCTTCGGCGGCCTTCTTCCGGGCCGTCTGGAAGGACGATCCGATCGTGAAGATCGCGGTGGAGGACCCTTCCCTGCCGCTGGACCGCGGCAAGGACATGTGGACCTGGCCGCTGCTGGCCTCGCACTGGAATTTCCCGCGCCACGACAATCCCCAGATGGTGGAAGTGGACGTGTTCACCAACTGCGAGGCGGTGGAGCTCTTTGTCAACGAAGTTTCGCTGGGGGTGCGCCGGACGGCGGATTACCCCAACAATACCGTCAAATGGCGCACGCCTTACAAGGCCGGAAAGATCCGGGCGCAGGGTTACAACGGCGGAACCGAAGCGGCTTCCGACGAATTGCGGACGGCCGGAGAGGCGGTGGCGCTGCGCCTGCACACGGACCGTGCCGACCTGGCCGCCGACGGCCAGGACCTTTCCTATGTAGAGATGGAACTGGTGGATGCGCAGGGGCTTGTCGTGCCGGATGCCGACCGCCCGGTCCGTGTCCGCGTCGAGGGAGCGGGACGCTTCCTCTGCATGGACAACGGTGATACGGCGGACAGCGGAGCGCAGTTGCGCGCCGACAAACCGACTTTCCTGGGCCGGGCCCAGGCCGTCGTGCAGGCCGGCCGCTCGGCGGGACCCTTGCGGGTCATCGCCTCGGCGGAGGGCCTGCCTGACGCCGAGATCCTGCTTATCGTCCGCTGACCTCTTCCAGCATTTCCCGTACGGCCGCCTCCAGCTGCTTGTCCTCACCGGCGAGCACGGAGGCGGGATCGTTATGCACCAGGATGTCCGGTTCGAGCTGCATGTTCTCGATGTAGCGGCCTTCCTTGACGCCCATGACGCCCACCTGCGGGATGCCGAAGACGATCTGGTTGTGAATCTGGGTCTCCCACCACACGGCGGTCATCGTACCCGGAACGGGGGTGCCGATGAGCTTGCCCAGGCCGAGGGCCCGGTAGGCATACGGGAATCCGCAGGCATCGGAGTAATTGTCTTCGCAGACCAAAACGCAGGAAGGCTTGGTCCACTTGCTGTAGGGCTCCGTGCCGATGTACTGTCCGCGCGGTTCGAAGCGGGCGTAAGCCTTGCCGCCGAGCAGGGTCACCAGGTCGTCATGGAGCCATCCGCCGCCGTTGTGGCGGGTGTCGACGATCAGCGCTTCGCAAGTCCGGTACTTGCCCAGGGCCTTGGAATACACCTCGCGGAAACTGGGGGAATCCATGCCCTCCACGTGGACATAACCGATGCGGCCGCCGGACAGGCGCTCGACCATCTCCTCCCGCTGGCGGACCCAGCGGCGGTACAGCAGGTCGGATTCGGAGGCGACCGGTTTGACGATGAGTTCTTTCTCCTTGCCGCCGGTCTTGACGGTGACGGCGATCTTCTTGCCGGCCTTGCCGGCCAGGAGCGGGATCCAGTTCTCGCCGGCGCCGATGGCGTGGCCTTCGATGGCCGTGATCAGGTCTCCGGCCTTGATGCCGCTGTCGGCGAGGTTCAGGACGCCGCCGGGCAGGACCTCGGCGATGCGGATGCCCTCGCCGCCGTACGACCAGTCATACAGCACGCCGAGCCGCCCGAGGGTTTCGCCGCCGGCCGGGCGGTAGCGGGCTCCCGTATGGGAACCGTTGAGCTCGCCCAGCATCTCGGAGAGCATCTCCTGGAAATCGAAGTAGTTCTCGATATAGGGGAGGAACCGGGCATAGTTGCCGTGGTAGTAGTCCCAGTCGGCACCATGCAGCTGCGGATCGTAGAATTTCTCCTTGACCTGCTTCCAGATATGCTCGAACATATAGGTCCGTTCGGCCTTGGGCTTGAATTCATAATCGCCCGAGAAAGCGATCTGCTTGGCCTGTCCGTTGGCGAGGGTCACCTTGGAGATCCCGCGGCCGGAGAAGACGAAGATCTCGGAACCGTCCTTGGACGGGGTGATCCGTCCGGTGACACCGCGGGCGAGCACCTTGGTGCTGCCTTCGCGCAGGTCCTTGACCAGCAGGGCGGCGCCGCTTTCGGTCGGGCCGACGTAATACAGACTGTGCCCGTCCTTGGACAGGTAGAAGTCGCCGTAGTTGCCGGAGGTGCCGGTCAGGCGGCGGATGCGCTCCTCGCGTCCGTCCAGCAGCAGTTCGAGCTTCTTGGGCTTTTCCTTGGCCAGGCTGTCTTTCTTCTCTTCCTTGGCCAGCTGCTTCTCCGTCTTGCCGGACAGGAGTTTCTCGATCTGCTCGTCCTCCTTGTCCTGCAGGAACGCGGTCTGTGCCTTGCCGTCGAAGAACATGATGTAGATGTCGTCGTGGGCGCCCCAGCTGCCGTGGCTCCGGTAGCCGTTCTTGTCGGACTGCCAGGTCATGGCCTTGCCGTCGAGGGCCCAGCGGAAGGAGGCGTCGGAATAGCCGCTCCGGGTCAGGTTGGTGATCTGGCCGTTGTCGATGTCGATGAGGGCGACGTCGGGGTTGTTCCAGCCGCCGTCAGCCTGATAGGTGGCCAGCAGATAATGGCTGTCGGGGCTCCAGGTGAATTCCTGGTCGCCGTCGCTGTAGGAGTAATTGGCCCCTTTGAGCAGGGATTTGGCGGCCCCGCCCTTCGCAGGCTTGACCACGAGTTCGGTGCGGTCGCGCAGGTAGGCGACCCATTTCCCGTCCGGGGACACTTCCGGCTGGAAACAGGTCTCCCCGGGATCGGAGAAGAGTTCTTCCTTCGTCTTGACGGCGTAGGTGAACAGTTTTTCGTCTTTCCCGGTGAGGACGGTGCGCCAGATACCCCAGTGCCCGTTGCGTTCGGCGGCGTAATAGAGTTCGCGGCCGTCGGCGCCGAAGCTGACGCCGCGCTCCTGCTCGGCGGTGTTGGTGATGCGCCGGGTGGTGCTGAACTCGGTGGAGGTCACGAAGACATCCCCGCGGATCACGACGGCGACTTCCTTGCCGTCCGGCGAGACGGCCATGTCCGTGGCGCCGCCGGTGTAGGAGTTCTTGACCAGGTCGCGTTCGTTCTCGTCACGGATGACGCTGATCTCGAGCCTGCGGGGCTGCCCGCCTTCGCGCAGGGTGTAAAGCTCTCCGTTCTGGGAATAGCTGATCAGGCCGTCTGCCGAGACGGAAATGTAGCGGACGGGGTCCTTCTCGGCGAAGGTCAGTTGGACGTTCCGGTCCGGCGCGGCGATGCTGCTGCGGAAGAGGTTGAGGGTCTTGCCGCCCTGCTCGCTCAGATAGTAATAGGCCTGTCCGTCGGCCGCCCAGACCGGCTGCCGGTCTTCGCCGGCAAAAGCGGACAGTTGCCGGAAGGCGCCGTCCTGCCAGAGCCAGATGTCCCGGGTGACGGAGGAAGTATGGTGCTTGCGGAAGGGATCCTCATAGCCCTTGTAATCTTCATAGAGGATGGCTCCGTCGGGGCGGAGGCTGATCTCGGACATTGTCACGGAGCAGAGCAGCTGCGGCCGTCCGCCCTCCGGGCCGACCGTATAGACCTGGCCGTCGCCCGGGAATCCTCCGTACTGCACATCCGGCTGCAGGTTGGCCGTGAAGACCACGCTGCCGTCGGCCCGCACCGCCTTGGGGGTCTCGTTGCCCGGGTAATCCGTCAGGCGCACCGGCGTGCCGCCTTCCGCGGAAGTGCGGAAGATGTCTTTGCTCCCCTCGCGGTAGGAGCTGAAGACGATCTGCCGGCTGTCGGGTGTCCAGACCGGGTCGGTGTCATAGGCCGGGTTGCTGGTGACCTGGAGGGCCCGGCCGCCTTCGGACGGGACGACCCAGAGATCGCCCTTGTAGCAGAAAACAATGCTCTTGCCGTCCGGAGAGACGGCGTTCTTGCGGATCCAAAGCGGAGACTCCTGTGCAGCCAGGCCGAGGGTGGCCCCGCACAGGAGTGAGAGGAGGAGAAGACTTTTTTTCATATTTCAACCGTAAATGAAGTGCCAAGTTAGCAATTCCGGCGGAAATATGAAAGAACGGCCTTATATTGCCTTTTCGATGTAAGCGACGACTTCGCGGACCGTCTTGAAGGGTTCCTGGGTCTGGAACTGGAATCCGAATTCATGCTCGATGGCCAGCGAGAGCAGCAGCATGGACAGCGAATCGATGCCGAGGTCGGTGGTCAGGGCGGCGTCCATCGAGATCCGGGCGGGATCCATCTTGGGCTTCACGGTCTTGAGGATCTCCTTGAGTTTGTCGTAGATAGCTTCCTGTGTCATGGGGTCAGTTCTGGTTACGTGAGACTTTGAGGGATCCGGTGCGCTTGAAGTCTTCCTTGCGGATGGAGAACCTGGTCACGCGGTGCGTGGTGGGGAGGGTGTCGTTGACCTCCTCGACGACTTTCTTGAAGAGGGCCTGCACTTCTTCGGGCGTCTTTCCTTCGACGGCTTCGGGACGGGGCAGGATGTCCACGGCGAGGATGACCTGTCCGTTCTCGTCCTTTTCTTCCCGGACGAGGCAGTCCCGCAGGGCCGGGCATTTGTAGAACGGCTCCTCGATGCTCTCGGGGGAGATGTTTTCGCCACTGGGCAGCACGATGATGTTCTTGATACGGCCCACGATGTAAAGGTACCCGTCTTCGTCGAAACGGCCCAGGTCACCGGTCTTGAGCCAGCCGTCCTCCGTCAGGGTGGCGGCCGTCTGCTCCGGGTCTCCGTAATAGCCGAGGAAGACGTTGTCTCCGTGGATCCAGATCTCCCCGTCCACGAGTTTGACCTCCTGTTCGGGATAGATCTTGCCGACGGAAGTCGGACGCTCGAGGGATTCGGCGTTGCCGGCGGTCAGGTTGGCGCCTTCGGTCATGCCGTATCCGGCCAGCACGTTGATGCCGAACTTGCTGAACTCGTCCATCAGCCGGGGCGGGACGTTGGCGGCGCCGGAGATGATGGTCTTGAGCCGTCCGCCGAGGAACTGCGGCCCGTACATCTTGGTCAGGCCCGCCAGGACCTCGACCAGTCCGGGGACGAGCACGAGCACGGTCGGACGGATGGCCGGCAGTTTGCCGATCGTGGCCTTCATGTCTTCGGCCGAATACCACAGCGCGCCGCACATCAGTTTGGCGAGCGTCCCGGCGATGAGTCCGAACACGTGGCTGAGCGGGAGGAATCCGACCGTCACATGGCCGCACAGCTGGCTGCCCGGGGCGAAGCAACCGTTGAAGGTGCCGCGCATCAGGGCGCGGTGGGGGAGGACCGCTCCCTTGGGCGCGCCGGTGGTGCCGCCGGTAAAGAAAATGGCGGCGGGGGCTTCCTTGTCCACGGTGGCGGCCGGGGTCTCCGTTTCGCCGAGGGCGGAGGCGGAGATCAGCGGGCACGGGGCACCCTGGACGGCGTCCCGGAATTCATCCCGGACCACGAGCGCCTTGGCGCGGAATTTCGCACAGCAGCCGATCACGGCCGGGGCGGGAAGCTGGGCCGGGAGCTGGATGGCGACCATCCCGGCGGACGTGACGGCGAGGAAATTCTCCACGGCGTCGATGGAGTTCTTATCGAAGAGGGCCACATGGTCTCCCGGCTGGAGCCCCGCCTCTTTCAGCAGGGTACGCCTCCGGGCGATGCGGCTGCCCATCTGGGCGTAGGTATACGTGTTGACGGTGTCGGAAAGGGCGGGCCGGTCGGCCCACTTGGAGATGATCCAGGACAGATATTCCGGAACGGTCGGAAGATAGTGCAACTGTGCGAGTTCCTCGGCCGGAATCATGTCATAAAAGTAATGTGACATAGGTATAGGTTTTGGTAAAACGACCCAAATTTAAGAAATTTAATTATATTTGTAATGTACTAAAATGCGCATTTATGACAATTGAGCTCAAAATTGTCCGCTCGCGACAGGAAATGAAACAGTTTGTCGATTTTCCGTATCATTTGTACCGAAGTTGTAATAACTGGGTTCCGGCGCTTCGTGGCGATGAATTCGACACGTTCGACAGGGAAAAGAACGGTGCCTATGCTTACTGTGAATCGGAATGTTACCTTGCTCTCAAGGACGGCCGGGTGGCCGGACGCGTCGCCGCGATCATCAACCACAACGCCAACCGCGACTGGAAGGAAGAGATTGTCCGCTTTGGCTGGCTGGATTTCATCGAGGACCGCGAGGTGCTCAAGACCCTGCTGGATGCCGTGGCCGACTGGGGCAGGGCGCGTGGCTGCGTGAAGATGAAAGGACCGTGGGGTTTTACGGACATGGACAAGGAGGGCCTGCTCGTGGAAGGATTCGAACACCTCAGTCCCTTTACCTGCCTGTACAACTATCCTTATTATGACACCCTCCTGCAGGAGCTGGGTTACAACAAGGACGTGGACTGGACCCAGCGCGTCGCCAAGGTCACGGACCAGCTCCCGCCGATGTTCCAGTTCGCCGGGATGATCGAGGAGCGATTCGGACTGCACATCTATCAGGCGTCGAGCACCCGGGAACTGGCCGACCGCTACGGCCTCGCCCTGTTCCATATGTACAACGAGACCTTCGCTCCGCTCTTCCAGTTCACGCCCCTGACGGACAAGCAGATCGACAGCTATCTCAAGACCTATGTCCCCATCCTGCGCCCGGAGTTCGTGTCCATCTGTCTGGACAGGGACGAACGTCCGGTCGGCTTCACCTTCTGTGTCCCCTCGCTCTCCAAGGCGGTCAAGAAGGCCCGCGGCCGGCTGTTCCCGCTGGGGTTCCTGCATATCCTGCGGGCCCTGCGCCGCAATGACACGCTGGAGGCGCTGATGATCGGGGTCCTTCCCGAATATCAGGGGAAAGGAGCCAATGTGCTGATGTTTAAACACATCCATGAGAATGCCCTGAAATTCGGCATCAACCGGATGATCCTCAACCCCCAGCTGGAGGACAACTTCAAGGTCCAGTCCCTGTTCGAACAATACGAGACGGAGCCGTTCATGCGGCGCCGTGCCTATAGCAAAGCAATTTAAAAACTTTCTGATATGAAGAAATTATCATCCCTTTTCGCTGTTGCGGCCCTCGTCCTGACGGCCGCCGGCTGCCGCCAGGCCTCCCTCCCGACCGTGGAGGGCCGGGTTGTCGATGCCACCATCTATTCGGTCACCCTGGAGACTCCGGAGGGAGAATCCGTCGTCCTGAGCACCCGCGGGACCGACCCGGCACTGGTGCCCGGCGTGCTGACCGGGGACCAGGTCAAGGTCGCCTATGAGGTGTTTCCCGACGGGGAGACGCTGCACGCCATCCAGTTGGAGATCACCACGCCGTCCGACTACCGGCTCGTGCCCGGTATCTGGCGGGAATGTTCCGGAGAGGAAGAGATCGGCCTGGTGCTGGCCGAAGACGGCTCCGCCCAGGCAGTCGGGCTCGGAGACCTGAGCCTGCGGACCTGGACCCTGGACGGGGACAGGCTGGTGCTTGACGCCACGGATCCGGCCGATCCCGATCAGGGGAAGACCCTGGTCTATACCGTGGAGAGACTGGATGCCGACTCTCTGGTCGTCCGCAGCGAAGGGGCGGCGCGCCTGGCTTTCTCCCGTTCCGAATAGCCCTGGCTGTCAGAGGATCCGTCTTCCGGTCCCCGATACATCATCGGGGACCGGAAGACGGATTTCTCTATAGAAAAATGATTATCTTTGCGGCCGCGATGGCCGGCAAGAAAGACATATTGCTGGGGAAACTCCGGAGCGGGGCCCCGATGAGCGGAACGGAACAGTTCCTGCTCACCTTCCAGCTTGCCTGGCCCTCCATCCTGGCCCAGCTGTCGATGTGCCTGATGAGCTACATCGATGCGGCGATGGTCGGACGGCTCGGTTCCGCCCAGGCCGCCGCGATCGGCCTGGTCAGCACCACCACCTGGATCTTCGGCAGTTTCTGCTATGCCAACAGTTCGGGATTCAGCGTCCAGATCGCGCACCGCTGCGGGGCCAAGGATTTCGCCGGGGTCCGGCGCATCTTCCGTCACGGCTTTTTCATTACGGTTGCCGCGAGTCTCGTGCTCGCCCTGCTGGCCGTCTCCATCCACGGTGTCCTGCCGCACTGGCTGGGCGGCTCGCCCGAGATCGTGCAGGACGCGTCCGACTATTTCCTGATCTATGCTTTGTTCCTGCCCCTGTTCCAGGTCACGGTCTTTTCCGAGGCATCGCTGATCGCCAGCGGCAATGTGAAAGTGCCGGGGATTCTCAGCATGGCGATGTGCGTCCTGGACGTGCTGTTCAATTACCTCTTTATATTCTTGCTCGGGCTCGGTGTGAAAGGGGCTGCGCTCGGCACGGGGCTCGCCACCGCGTGCGCCGGCGCCTTCCTGATCATCTATGCCTCGCGCCGCAGCGAGGAACTCCGCCAGAGCGGCAGCTGGCTGCGGCCGGCCCGCAGGATCCTGGGCAATATCCGGACGCTCCGCACGGACGCCCGGACCGCCGAGAGCCTTTTCGACCGGGAGCAGAAGGATATCTTCAAGCAGGCTTTCGGGATCAGCTGGCCGCTGTGGATCCAGAACCTGATCTCGCGCGGAGCCTACATCGCCGCGACCGTGCTCGTGGCGCCGCTCGGCACCATCGCCATTGCGGCCAATTCCTTTGCCATTATCGCCGAAGGCTTCTGCTACCTGCCCGGTTACGGCATGCAGGATGCGGCCACGACGCTGGTCGGGCAGAGCCTGGGCGCCCGGCGCCCGGAGATGGCCCGGCGCTTCGCCTGGATGACCATCGGTTCCGGTGCGGCCATGATGACTTTCCTGGCCGTCCTGATGTGGGTGTTCGCCCCGCAGGTGATGGGCTTGCTGAGCCAGGATCCCGAAGTCATCGTCCTGGGGGCGAAATGCCTGCGCATCGAAGCCTGGGCCGAGCTGCTCTACGGGGTGAGCATCGTTGCCTACGGCTGTTGCGTCGGCGCCGGAGACACCCTGGTCCCGTCCGTGATCAACCTGCTCAGCATGTGGGTGATCCGGCTTGGACTCGCGCTCTTCCTGATCCCGCGGTATGGCCTGGAGGGCTACTGGATCGCGATGGCCGTCGAACTCAGCGTCAAGGGCGTCATCTTTGCCGTCCGCATCGCGCGCGGCCGCTGGATGCGCACGCGGCTGACGGAAAGCACGGTCTGATTTATTTCCTTTTTTCCGTTCTTTTTTTTGCGGAATTTCCTTTGGAAATCCCGCGGCGAATGTGTAAATTTAAAGTCGCTACCCAATCTATTGACAACACATCTCTGCTATGACCAAGTTTCCTAAAATAGGCATCAGGCCTACGATTGACGGGCGCCAGGGCGGCGTCCGCGAAAGTCTCGAAGAAAAGACCATGTCCCTGGCCCGCGCGGTCGCGGACCTGATCGGTTCCCATCTCCGCAACGGCGACGGTTCTCCCGTGGAATGCGTCATCGCCGACAGCACCATCGGACGCGTGGCGGAGTCCGCCGCCTGTGCCGAAAAGTTCGAACGCGAAGGGGTCGGAAGCACGATTACAGTGACTTCCTGCTGGTGCTACGGTTCGGAGACCATGGACATGAATCCGCATTGGCCGAAGGCCGTCTGGGGTTTCAACGGGACGGAACGTCCCGGGGCCGTGTACCTGGCCGCCGTGCTCGCGGCGCATGCGCAGAAGGGCCTGCCCGCCTTCGGGATCTACGGCGAAGATGTCCAGGACCTGGATGACAATACCATTCCGGCGGACGTAGCGCAGAAGATCCTGCGTTTCGCTGCTGCGGCGCAGGCCGTCGCCACGATGCGCGGCCGCAGTTATCTCTCGATGGGCGGGACCTGCATGGGCATCGCCGGTTCGATCGTCAACGCCGATTTCCTGCAGCAGTATCTGGGAATGCGGACGGAATATGTCTCGCTGGTGGAAATCCTGCGCCGCGTGGATTCCGGCATCTACGACCACGAAGAGTTCGACCGGGCGATGGCCTGGGTGGAACGGTACTGCAAGCCCCGGGAGGGCCATGACTACAACGAAGACCGCGCCCTTTTCCCGGGTGTTCCGATGACCTCCTTCAACGGCAAGGGCAAAGGCAAGACCCGCGCCGAGAAAGATGCCGACTGGGAGTTCACGGTCAAGAACATGATGATCATCCGCGACCTGATGTGCGGCAATCCCAAGCTCCTGGAGATGGGATACAAGGAAGAGGCCCTGGGACACAACGCCATCGCCGGCGGCGTGCAGGGACAGCGTCAGTGGACCGACTACAAGCCGAATTTCGATTTTCCCGAGTCGCTGATGTGCTCCTCCTTCGACTGGAACGGCATCCGCGAACCTTATATCCTGGCTACGGAGAATGACGCCCTGAACGGCCTGTCGATGCTCTTCGGCCATTTGCTGACGAACCGCGGCGTGATGTTCAGCGACGTCCGTACCTACTGGAGTCCCGAAGCGGTGAAGCGCGTGACGGGGGAGGCCCCCGAAGGCCTGGCTGCGGGCGGATTCATCCACCTGATCAACTCCGGCGCCACGACGCTCGACGCCACGGGGGCGATGAACGATCCGGAAGGCAAGCCCACCATCAAGGTCCCCTGGGAGATGGGCCCGGCGGATGCGGAGGCCTGCCTCGCCGCTACCAGCTGGATGCCGGCGGACCGCGACTATTTCCGCGGAGGCGGTTATTCCGCCCATTTCGTCACGCGCGGCGGGATGCCGATGACGATGCTCCGCCTGAATATCGTCAGCGGCCTCGGCCCCGTCCTGCAGATTGCCGAGGGCTGGACGGCGGAACTGCCGGAACGGATGCACGACATCCTGGACAAACGTACCGATCCGACCTGGCCGACCACCTGGTTCGTCCCCCGTCTGGATGCTTCCAAAGACTGTTTCAAGGATGTATATAGCGTCATGAACAACTGGGGCGCCAACCATGGCGCGATCGCCTACGGCCACATCGGGGCTGAACTCATCACCCTGGCCTCCATCCTCCGCATCCCGGTCTGCATGCACAATATCCCGGATGAGGATATCTTCCGTCCTGCGGCCTGGAATGCCTTCGGCATGGACAAGGAAGGGGCCGACTACCGGGCTTGCGCCAACTTCGGACCGTTGTACAAATAATCCCCGGGACGGCCACGGACGACATGAAAACGATCGAAAAAAAGTATTTGCTGCCGTTCTGCCTGGTGACGGTGCTGTTCCTGCTATGGGGCATCGCCAACAACATGACGGACACGCTGCTCAGTGCCTTCAAGCGCATCATGTCGATGAGCGACAC
>JAILAO010000175.1 GCA_024681565.1 Bacteroidales bacterium | reverse complement strand
GGCTACTCCCGCCAGGACGGCGACGACGCCATCTACGTGGCCAAATACCTCGGTGCCGTGGATTCCATCGTCTGGCGCCTCAAACCCGACGGCAAGCTCGGCATGGATGCCGTCCTGCTCAACCGCGACAACGGCGGCGTGCGCGGCGGCTTCGACGACGGCTTCATGGACACCGACATCAAGAACCTCGGCTTCACCTTCGACTATCCCAAAGAAAACATCAGCGGGATGCAGTGGCTCGGCCGCGGCCCCTACCGGGTCTGGAAGAACCGCCAGCGCGGCCACAACATCGACCTCTGGCACAAAGCCTACAACGAGACCATCACCGGCCGGCCCGGCTACGGGATTCTCGACTATCCCGAGTTCAAAGGCTACCACGGCAACATCTACTGGCTCCGCCTCGAAGGACCTTCCCCGCTGACGCTCTACAGCGAAACCGACGGCCTCTTCGTCAAGGTACTCAACCCCGACGAGCCGGCGGACGCCATGGCCCGGCTCCTGCCCGAACTGCCCGAAGGCGACCTGTCCCTGCTCCTGGACATCCAGGCCATCAAGAGCTTCAAGAGCATCCCCCAGCAGGGTCCGCACAGCCAACCCGGCAACATCCGCATCAAGTCCGGCGACGAAGGTCTCCGGATCAAAGTCTGGTTCGATTTCCAATAACCGTCAGCATACCATGAAAACCAAAATCCTCTCTCTGCTCGCCCTCTGCCTGCTCGGCCTCACCGCCGCCGGACAGACGGCGTACGATTTCTCCAAACTCCGGATGGAGGACCTCGGCCGCGGCGTGATCGCCGTGCGCAAGAGTCCCACCGAGGTCTTCGTGACCTGGCGCTTCCTCAGCCAGGATCCGGACAACATCAAATTCGACGTCTATCGCGACGGCGTGCGGCTCAACACCAGCCCGATCGCCGGCGTGACCTGGTTCGTGGACGCCAAGAGCTCTGCCGCCCCCGCCCGGTACGAAGTGCGGCCGGCCGGCGGCAAGGGAAAATCCGGCAGCTTCACCCTGCCGGCCGACGCCCCCACGGGCTACATTCCCATCCCGCTCGAAGCACCCGAAGACCGATGGGCGCCCAATGGCGGACGTGCCTCCTACTCCCCCAACGACTGCTCGGTCGGCGACGTGGACGGAGACGGAGAATACGAGATCTTCCTCAAATGGGATCCCTCCAACTCCCACGACAACGCGCACAACGGCTACACGGGCGAAGTCTATATCGACTGCCTCAAGCTCTCCGGCGAACGCCTGTGGCGCATCAACCTCGGACGCAACATCCGGGCGGGTGCGCACTACACCCAGTTCATCGTCTATGACCTCGACGGAGACGGCTGCGCCGAGCTGGTCTGCAAGACCTCCGACGCGACCGTGGACGGCACCGGAAAGGTGATCGGAGACCCGGACGCCGACTACCGGGAGCACAACAGCAAGACCCTCGGCCGCATCATGAAAGGCAAGGAATACCTGACCGTCTTCAACGGCCGCACGGGCGCGGCGATGGCCACGGTGGATTACCTGCCCGGACGCGGCGAGAACGGTGTCTGGGGCGACCGCAACGCCAACCGCTCCGACCGTTACCTGGCCGGCGTGGCCTACCTCGACGGGGTCCATCCGAGCGTCGTGATGTGCCGCGGCTACTACACCCGCGCCACCCTCGCCGCCTGGGACTGGGACGGCAAGCAGCTGAAGAACCGCTGGCTTTTCGACACCCACAGCGACGAGGCCCTCAAGCCCTACGAAGGCCAGGGCAACCACAACCTCCGCGTCGCCGACGTGGACGGTGACGGCTGCGACGAGATCGTCTACGGCTCCTGCTGCATCGACCACGACGGCACCGGTCTCTACTCCAACGGCCTGGGCCATGGCGACGCCATGCACATCGGCCAGATGGTTCCCGGCAGCCAGAAGCTGCAGGTCTGGATCGGCCACGAGAACCGGGGCGTCGGTTCCGCGCTCGTGGACGCCGCCACCGGCGAGATCATCTACCGCATCCCGTCCAACATCGACGTGGGCCGCTCCATGGCGGCCGACATCGACCCCACCCACCCGGGCTGGGAGATGTGGAGCAGCGCCTCCGGCGGCATCCGCAACTACAAGGGTGACCTGGTCGGCAAGCCCATCAACTCCGTCAACTTCGCGGTCTGGTGGGACGGAGACCTGACGCGCGAACTGCTGGACCGCACCCATGTACAGAAGTACAACCCGCAGACCGGTGAACTCGACATCCTCCAGGAGTTCGAAGGCACCCAAGTCAACAACGGCTCCAAGTCCAACCCAGCCATCTCCGGCGACCTCTACGGCGACTGGCGCGAAGAAGTCCTGCTCCGCTCCGAAGACAACAAGGAGCTGCGGCTCTATGTCTCCACCATTCCGACCGACTACCGCTTCCATACCTTCCTGGAAGATCCGGTGTACCGCACCAGCATCGCCGCCGAGAATGTCTGCTACAACCAGCCGCCCGAAACCGGTTTCTACTTCGGCGAAGAGCTGAACGGCAAGTTCCGCGGCACCAACGTCAAGGGAATCAAGGTCCAGGAGCCCAAGCTCCTGATGGATGTCCTGCTGGACTCCGTCATCCTGGGCCGTGAACGGATGCGCACCGTGCCGCAGGGTGCGGTCGGCAATCCCAACGGCACGCCCGACCGTCCCCGTCCGGACGGCCAGCGCCCGCCGCAGGCACAGGGGCAGCGCCCGCCGCAGGGACAGCCGCAGTTCCCGCCCAAGGGTGACCAGGTGGCTACGCCGGGCGTCCCGCAGCGTCCCCAGGGCCAGCGTCCTCCCCAGGCGATGCGCCAGGACGAGAGCTACCGCGACAACACCCCGGACTCCCTGGATCTCGCCAAGACCGCCCGTCCGGTGGCCGGCAGTTCCCGCAAAGAAAACCATCCCGTGCTCTTCCTGGTCGGTGACTCCACCATGCGCACCGGCACCCGCGGCAACGGCGACAACGGCCAGTGGGGCTGGGGCTACTACGCCCACGAATGGTTCGACGAGGACCGCATCACCGTGGAGAACCACGCCCTCGGCGGACTCTCCTGCCGTACCTTCTACCGCGACTGGTGGCCCGACGTCATCAAGGGCGTGGAGAAGGGCGACTACGTGATCATCCAGATCGGCCACAACGACAGCGGTCCCTACGACACCCCGTTCGGCCGTTCCTCCATCCCCGGCACCGGCAAGGAGACCGTGCAGGTGACCCTGCGCGACGGCCGCACCGAGACCGTCCTGAGCTACGGCGAATACCTGCGCCGCTACATCGACGAAGTGCGTGCCAAGGGCGCGACTCCCCTGCAAGATCTGTGAGGAGATGTGTCCAACACATGCAATATATGTCAGACCCCTTGTTGATGAA
>JAILAO010000121.1 GCA_024681565.1 Bacteroidales bacterium | reverse complement strand
TGATCAGCATCGACAGCGACGTACTCTTCCCGCCCAGCCACGGCCGGGCGACGGTGGCGGCGCTCAAGGATGCCGCCTACCGGGAGATCAGCTCCGCCTTCGGGCACGACGGCTTCCTGGTGGAGAACGACCAGCTGGTGGACATCCTGCGGCCGTTGTTGGAAAAGTATTAACCGTTAGTCAGATAGTAAACATCGAGTCTATGAAAGTGATGAAATTCGGAGGCACCTCCGTCGGATCCGCCCAGCGGATCCAGCATGTGGCTGACCTCATTTCCCGCGGTGGACGCAACCTCGTGGTCCTGTCGGCGATGTCCGGCACGACCAACTCCCTGGTGGAGATCTCGGACTACCTCTACAACCGCAACATCGAGGGAGCCCGTGAGACGATCGACCGGCTGGCCGCCAAGTACCGTGCGACAATAGGAGAACTGTACAGTACCGCCGAGGCCCGCGACAAGGCACAGCAGTACGCCGACGGCGTGTTTGCCTATATCAAGACCTTTACCAAGAAACTTTTCACCCAGGTGGAGTCCAAGATCATCATCGGCCAGGGAGAACTCCTGTCCACCATGCTGATGACCCTCTACCTGCAGGAGAAAGGAACCGCCGCCGTCCTGCTCCCGGCGCTCGAATTCATGAAGATCGACGCGCATGGGGAACCGGATACCGACTATATCCGCGAGAAACTCGGAGCCCTGCTGGAGAAACACGCCAAGGCTCCGCTCTACATCACCCAGGGTTTCATCTGCCGCAATACGCATGACGAGATCGACAACCTGCAGCGCGGCGGCTCCGATTACACGGCTTCGCTGATCGGAGCGGCCCTCGGAGCGGAGGAGATCCAGATCTGGACGGACATCGACGGCATGCACAACAACGATCCGCGTATCGTGGACCATACGGCCGCCGTGCGCCACCTCCATTTCGAAGAAGCTGCCGAACTGGGCTACTTCGGCGCCAAGATCCTGCACCCGACCTGCATCCAGCCGGCCAAGTTCGCCGGCATCCCGGTGCTGCTGCTCAACACGATGGATCCGGAGGCTCCGGGAACCCTGATCGACAATGTACCGGAATCCGGCACGATCAAGGCCATCGCGGCCAAGGACAACATCACGGCCATCCGCATCAAGTCCTCGCGGATGCTGCTCGCACATGGTTTCCTGCGCAAGGTGTTCGAGATCTTCGAGAGCTGGCAGACCTCCATCGATATGATCTGCACCTCGGAGGTGGGCGTGTCGATGTCCATCGACAATACCCGTCACCTGGGCGAGATCGTGCACGACCTCAAGAAGTACGGTACCGTCGGGGTGGACCTCGACATGTGCATCATCTGCGTGGTCGGTGACATGGACTGGGAGAACGTCGGTTTCGAATCCCGTGCCCTGGACGCGATGAAGGACATTCCTGTCCGGATGATTTCTTACGGCGGCAGCAACTACAACATTTCCTTCCTCGTAAAGGGGGAGGACAAGGCGCGTGCCCTTCGTTCCCTGAGCAAATGCCTGTTTGAGTAATGCTGAAGGGTGATTTTCCCATAGAGCGCTTCGCAGAAATGCGGACGCCGTTCTACTTCTACGACCTGCCGCTGCTGAGGCGTACCCTGGATGCGGTGCAGGAGCAGCTGGACCGAAATCCTTCGTTCCGGGTGCATTATGCCGTCAAGGCCAATTTCAATCCGGGCATCCTCGCCGAGATTGCGGCGCGGGGTTTCGGGGCCGACTGTGTGAGCGGGGGAGAGGTCAAGGCGGCGCTGGATGCCGGTTTCCCGGCGGACGGGATCGTTTATGCCGGTGTCGGCAAGAGCGACGAAGAGATCCGTTTCTCCCTGCAGGCGGGGATTTCCCGCTTCAACGTCGAGTCGGCGGCGGAACTGCAGATCATCGATGAGCTGGCCGCGGAACAGGACTGTGTGGCTCCGGTGAGCCTGCGCATCAACCCCGATATCGGGGCGCACACCCACGCCGGCATCACGACCGGTCTGGCCGAGAACAAATTCGGCATCAGCTACGAGCAGCTGGACGAGGTGATGGACCTGACGCTCAGCCTGCCACATATCCGCTACTGCGGACTGCATTTCCACATCGGATCCCAGATCCTTGACATGGCGGATTTCTCGGCCCTGTGCAACCGGGTCAACGAACTCGTCATCCGTCTGCAGCGGGGCGGCCGTCCGGTGGGGGATATCAACGTGGGCGGTGGCCTGGGCATCAACTACCAGCATCCCAACCATCTGCCGATCGCTGATTTCGCCTCTTATTTCGACACGTTCCGCAGCCACCTTCAGCTGCCGATGGGCACGCCCGTGCATTTTGAACTGGGCCGGAGCCTCGTGGCGCCTTGCGGTACGCTGATCTCCCGCGTGCTCTATGTCAAGCAGGGCACCCACAAACAGTTCGCCATCATCGACGGGAGCATGACCGAACTTGTGCGGCCGGCGATGTACCGGGCCTATCACCGGGTCGAGAACCTGAGTTCGAGCGAAGCGGAGGAAGTCTATGACGTGGTGGGACCGGTGTGCGAGAGTTCCGACGTATTCGTCAAGGAGATGGCCATCGACAAGTGCCGTCGCGGTGATTTCGTCGCCATCCGCTCGGCCGGTGCCTACGGAGAATCGATGGCTTCGCACTACAACTGCCATCCTCTGCCGGAGAGTTATTTTTTTGAGGGCTGACCGCTTCGGCTTGGCACGGTTTTCATAGTTCAACTGCCTGTACTTTATTTAAAACCTTATCAACACATTATGAAAATTTTCAAGTACCTGTCTGCCGCGGTGGTCACCATCGCTCTCCTGTCTTCCTGCTCTGTCGTCAAGAGCGTCGCCACCAATGCCCTGACTTCCGGCACCAACACCGGTTCGGCGCTTTCTACTCTTTACAAGGTGCTCAACACCACCGGCTCCATCGATCTTTCCAATGTGACGAACATCATCAATCTCGGCAAGATCCTTACCGGGGCCGGCAGCGTGTCCAACGCCAATTCTTCGTTCCTGGAGAAATTTACTTCCGGCCTGATCAGCGGATCCTCCGGTCTGGTCACCAACTCCAATGCCTCGGCTGTCATCAACGGACTGAAAGCCCTATCCAACATCGACACCTCGGCCATCACGAAAGCCGCCGCTTCCGCAGCGGCCGGCTCTGTGACGCAGCTGACCAGCTCCACGCCGGGTGTATCCGCCACCCTTTCCCAGTTGAACAGCATTTTCAGCCTGATGAAATAGGGCGGTTCCGATCGCTTGAGAGATAGCTGATCATGCGGAAAGCGTGGCGAGCATAGCTTCGTAAAGAGAAGGGAAGCGCTCGGCGATGACGGCCGGACGGCCGCCGTCAAAAAAGCAGTGCACGGTCTCGCCGGTGCAGACGATCTTGCCGCCGACCCGCATCGTATAGGCCAGGATGAGTTTGACTTCGCTGAGCTGCTTGACCTTGATCTCCACTTCGATTACATCCTTGAATGTGGTGGTTTTCTTGTAGTTGCAGCTCGCGGCGACGACAGGGGAGACAATCCCTTCCGCCTCCATCCGGTCATAGCCGTAGCCCAGCTGGTCCATCCAGTCGATGCGGGCTTCTTCCATGATGCGGATGTAATTGGAGTGATGGGTCACGCCCATCTTGTCTGTCTCGTAGTATTTGACTTCGTGCAGGTAGGGTTTCATGATTCGGGCTTGTTTTTTCCCTCCCAGGTGTCTGATTCGATCCCGAACTCGGAAGGATGGAAGACGGGATTCTTTTCACCGGCCTTCAGCCGGTTCTCATAATCGCGCAGCGCTGCGATGGCCTTGGGGCAGAGGAAGAGCAGGGCCGTGACATTGATCCAGGCCATCAGCCCGACGCCGATGTCGCCGAACTGCCAGATCACGTCCGCTTCGCGCAGGGCGCCGAACAGGGTGGAGGCGAGGAGCAGGATCCGGAGTGCCCAGATCGTGGCTTTCTCGCCGCGTCCGCCGGAGCGGGATTTGCGGTGGAACAGGTAGATGATGCTGGATTCGGCATAGAAATAATAGGCCATCAGGGTCGTGAAGACGAAGAAGACCAGTACGATTCCGACGAACTGGCTGCCGAATCCGGTGAGCAGCGAATCGACGGCCGCCTGGGTATATCCGACATAGTTGCCGCCGAGCTCCGGGGCACTGGCCACGAGGATTTCGCCGGTCTGGGCGTCGAGGATGTTGTATGTGCCCGAGCAGAGGATCATCAGGGCCGTAGCCGTACAGACCAGCAGGGTGTCCACATAGACGGAGAAGGCCTGCGCGAATCCCTGACGGGCCGGGTGCGGCACATCGGCAGAGGCCGAGACGATGGCTCCGCCGCCCTGGCCGGCTTCGTTGGAGAAGATGCCCCGCTTGACCCCCATCATGATGGTCGAGCCGAGGATGCCGCCCGCGACGGGGCGGATGCCGAAGGCGTTGGTGACGATGGAGGACAGCACGGCGGGGACCTGCTCGATGTGGATGCCGATCACCACCAGGGCGAGCAGGATGTAGGCGAAGGCCATGAACGGCGTGACGATCGAGGCCACGCGGGCGATGCCCTGAATGCCTCCGATGATCACCAGGGCGAGCAGGACGGCGAGCCCGATGCCGGCGGCGAGGGGGGACACGCCGAAGGCGTTGCCCAGGGCGGTAGAGACGCCGTTGGACTGGACGGTGGGCAGCAGGATGCCGTTGGCGACGATGGTCACGAGGGCGAAGGCGATGCCGAACCATTTCAGCTTCATGCCGCCTTCGATGTAACTGAAGGGGCCGCCGCGGTAGGCGGTATGGTGGTGGAACTTGTACATCTGGGACAGGGTGGATTCCACGAAGGCCGTCGATGCACCGAAAAAGGCGATGAGCCACATCCAGAAGATGGAGCCGGGCCCGCCGAGGGCGATGGCGGTGGCCACGCCGACGATGTTGCCCGTTCCCACACGCCCGGACAGGGCGACGCAGAAGGCCTCGAAGGAGGAGATGCCTTTCCTGGGTCGGGTACCGTCCTGTTTCGCTTCCTGTTTGGCGAACAGGGAGCGGATCAGGAGCTTGAAGCGCCGGACCTGTACGAAACCTGTCCGGAAGGAGAAATAAATACCGGCAAAGATGAGGAGGAAGACCAGGACCGGGCTCCAAACGACACTGTTGAGGGCGGAGACTATCTTCTCGAACATGACTCTGCTAGTTAGAGATGTTCCAGACGGTCTCGAGATCGGAAGGCATCCGCCAGTCACCGCGGGGGGATAGGGTCACGGAGCCGACTTTGGGCCCGTCCGGCAGGCAGGAGCGTTTGAACTGCTGGCGGAAGAAACGGCGCAGGAAGGCCTCCAGCCACTTGCGGACGGTCGCCCGGTCGTAGACTCCGTCGAAAGCCTTGCAGGCCAGGAACAGGAGTTTGTCGGGACCGGCGCCGGAGCGGAAGAAATGGTAGAGGAAGAAGTCGTGCAACTCGTAAGGGCCGACGGTCTCCTCGGTCTTCTGGGCGATCTTGCCGTCCTTGTCGGCCGGCAGCAGTTCGGGGCTGATCGGGGTATCAACGATGTCGAGCAGCGTGCGGTGGATGTCTCCTTTGCCGCCGAATTTGTTGTCGGCGGCCCAGCGCACCAGGGTGCGGACCAGCGTCTTGGGAACACTGCCGTTGACGCCGTACATGGACATGTGGTCGCCGTTGTAGGTGCACCAGCCGAGGGCGAGTTCGGAGAGGTCTCCGGTGCCCACCACGATGCCGCCTTCCTTGCCGGCGATGTCCATCAGCAACTGCGTGCGTTCGCGTGCCTGGCTGTTCTCGTAGGTGAGGTCGTGCACGGATTCGTCCTGGCCGATGTCCGCGAAGTGCTGGCGTACGGCGGGGACGATGGAGATTTCGCGGGAGCTGATGCCGAGTTCGCGCATCAGGTCCACGGAATTGTCATGGGTGCGGTGCGTCGTACCGAAACCGGGCATCGTCACGCCGATGATCCCCTCACGGGGAATGCCGAGCGTATCGAAGGCCAGTACGGTCACCAGCAGGGCCAGGGTAGAGTCCAGGCCTCCGGACACACCGATGACGGCCTTGCGGCAGCGGATGTGCTCCAGGCGGGTGGTCAGCCCTGCGACCTGGGCGGCCAGGATCTCCCGGCAGCGGACGCCCAGCGCCTCGGGATCGCCCTGCGGGACAAAGGGGTGCGGTTCCAGCTTGCGCAGCAGGCTGGCTTCGAAATCCGTATCCGCGGCGGCACCCGCCTCCTGGATGGTATAACTGGGGACGGGGCCTTCGAAACCGAAGGAATGTTCCTTGGCGCGCAGGGTCTCCAGCCGCTCGATGTCAAGGTCGGCGGCGATAAAGCGGCTGCCGCGTGCGAAGCGTTCGCCCTCGGCGAGGAGGGAACCGTTTTCACAGATCAGCGAGGCTCCGGCCCAGACCAGGTCCTGGGTGGATTCGCCTTCGGCGCAGGAACAATAGATATAGGCGGCGTAGAGCCGGGATGCAGTGGAGCACACCAGGCTTTTGCGGTATTCGTGCTTGAAGAGATAGTCGTTGCTGGCGGAGAGGTTGATGATCAGCTGGGCTCCGGCGAGCGCTGCCTGGGAACAGGGAGGTACGGGGACCCAGAGGTCCTGGCAGATCTCGATGGCGGCCAGGGCGTCGCCGATGCGGAAGAGCTGGCGGACACCGAGCAGGATGCCTTCCTGTCCGGCGAAACGGACCCGGACGCCCGCCTCGGGGAGCACCCGTGCGGAAGCGAACCAACGCGGTTCGTAGAATTCGTTGTTGCCGGCGAGATAGGTCTTGGGGACGATGCCGAGGATACGTCCGCCGCGCAGGGCGACGGCGCAGTTGAACAGCCGTCCGGCGTGCCGCAGGGGAGCGCCGACCACGATCATCGCCTCCAGTTCTGCGCTCTGCCGGGCGATCTCGGCCACGGCGGCCTCGGCGTCATCCAGCAGCCGGTTCTGTCCGAACAGGTCGGCGCAGGTATAGCCCGTAACGGACATCTCGGGGAAGACGATGACGGAGGGGCGCTGCGCAGCAAGGACCTTGCATAATCCGATGATTTCCCGGGCATTCGCCGCCGGGTCGGCCAGGTGGACGCGCGGCATGGCAGCCGCGGCACGGAGGAATCCGAAACTCTTCATACAACGATTTTAACCTGATACAAACTTACGAAAAAAACATGAAATCCCTTGCAATCCGCGAAATTATCCCTAATTTTATCCGTTTACAAACATAAGTAGTGTATCAAGATGGACAGATTTGATCTGGTAAAGGAATCCTTCGAGAAAAAGGCCATCCCGGCAGAAGTTCCGACGGGCAGGACCTCCGATTACTATGGCGAGCTGGTCTTCGACCGCAAAAAAATGTGCAAGTATCTGGATGCCGGCAGCCTTCAGGCGCTCCTGGCATGCATCGAGGGAGGCAAGCCCCTCGACCGTCAGACGGCGGACGGCGTGGCCCGTGGCATGAAGGAATGGGCGATGGAGCACGGAGTGACCCATGTCACCCACTGGTTCCAGCCGCTGACCGAGGGCACCGCCGAGAAGCACGATTCGCTGATCGACTACGACGGCAAGGGCGGTGTGATCGAGACCTTCGACGGCAAGATGCTCGCCCAGCAGGAGCCGGACGCCTCCTCGTTCCCGAGCGGCGGCATCCGCGCCACCTTCGAGGCGCGCGGCTACACGGCCTGGGACCCGACCTCCCCGGTCTTCATCCTGGACGATACGCTCTGTATTCCGACTATCTTCATCTCCTATACCGGCGAGGCGCTGGATTACAAGACCCCGCTCAAGCGGGCCCTCAAGGCCGTCTGCGACGCGGCGCTTCCCGTCTGCAAACTGTTTGACCCGTCCGTCTCCAAGGTGGTTTCCTACCTGGGCTGGGAACAGGAGTATTTCCTCGTGGACGAGTCGCTCTATTCCGCCCGCACGGACCTGATGATCACGGGCCGCACCCTCTTCGGGCACAACTCTTCCAAGAACCAGCAGCTCGACGACCATTATTTCGGCGCCATCCCGCCGCGCGTCGCGGCCTTCATGCGTGACCTGGAGGTGGCCGGCCACCGGCTCGGCATTCCCCTGAAGACGCGCCACAACGAGGTGGCCCCCAACCAGTTCGAGCTGGCTCCGATCTACGGCGAGACGAACCTGGCCAACGACCAGAACCAGATCGTGATGAACCTGATGAACCGGATCGCGCGCAAGCACGGCTTCGTGGTGCTGCTGCACGAGAAGCCCTTCGACGGGGTCAACGGTTCGGGCAAGCACAACAACTGGTCGCTCGGCACGGACAAGGGGACGCAGCTGCTCGCACCGGGCAAGGACGCGAAGGGCAACCTCCAGTTCGTCACCTTCTTCGTGAACGTGCTGGCGGCGGTACAGAAGCACAACGCGCTGCTGAAGGCGTCGATCGCGAGCGCGACGAACGCGCACCGTCTGGGTGCGAACGAGGCACCGCCCGCCATCGTGTCCGCGTTCCTGGGTCGCACGATGACCGAGGTGCTTCACAAGCTGCTGGAGGTACCGTCGGACACGCCGATCGAGATTGCGGGCAAGAAGGGCAAAAGCCTGGGCCTGGTGGAGATTCCGGAGATCTTCCTGGACAACACGGACCGCAACCGGACTTCCCCGTTCGCCTTCACGGGCAACCGTTTCGAGTTCCGGGCCGTCGGCTCGTGCGCCAACTGCGCCGGAGCGATGACGACGCTCAACGCGGCCGTGGCGGAGCAGCTGCTGGACTTCAAGGCGGCCGTGGACAAGGAGATTGCCGCAGGCAAGAAGACGAACGTGGCGGTCATGGAC
>JAILAO010000090.1 GCA_024681565.1 Bacteroidales bacterium | reverse complement strand
ATCTCTTGGAGATTAGCAAGCGTATGAATAGTTGTAGTTGCCAGTTATGGCTTGAAGACTGGGATTAACGGGCCAGCCTCCTACGCCCGACGTGCTTACCATCCGAAATCAGTGCTGTCAAAACCAGAACATCCCCGAATGATGATTTGAAGTTTTCCCGTCCGTCTAGGAACAGTCTGCAGTCGGGACTTCTCCCCGGTATTCGAATACGAAGGTCTTCTGTGCGGCCAGCACTTCGACCCGGATCCGGTATTCACCGTTGTCGTCGATGCTGACGGAGACCTCTCCGTGTTCGATCGGATAGAGCTGCACCTGCTGGTCCGCCTTCGGACAGAATCCGATATAGGATCCGGCAATACTCTTGTCCTCCTGCACTTCTCCATAGTCGAAAGTATAGGGCGCTTCTCCATGGGAAGATCCGAAGAAATGTCCGTTCGGAAAAGCGATGACCTCCGCGACGGGAGCGCTCAGCATCAGGCGCGCCACTGCGCCGGATGAGATGAGCGTCAGGTCTTCGTCCGTCCGCCCCTGGGCGAGGTCCAACTGGTATTGGTCCACGCTGCCCTGGGCATCCGGCCCGAAGTAGCAGGCTGCCGCCCACTCCGCGTCGAATTCCAGCCGGGTCGGCAGGGTGCGCTCCTTGGAGCACCCCGCTGCGATCCACAGGATCGCCACCGGCAAGAACCATCTCAGGATAACTTTCATACCCTCAAGATGCAAAAGCCGGTGCAAATATTGCACAAAAAATCGAAAATGGGCGAATAATTTGGCTGTATTTCAAAAAAAGCCTAAATTTGCATTCCCAATCGGGACCAGCGCTAACGGAAGATTAGCTCAGTTGGTTCAGAGCACTTGCCTTACAAGCAAGGGGTCACTGGTTCGAACCCAGTATCTTCCACGTCAAAGTCGGCTTTCTGGCCGGCTTTTTTGCCTTTTCGCCTCCGGGCCGGGCGCCTGTACAATGAAAGGATTTAATTGTTAAATTTGCGTCCGCTAAATATGCGTACTATGAATATCAGTCTAGAAAATAAACCCCTGCCGGTCCTGCTGATTACCGGCTACCTCGGGAGCGGCAAGACCACGCTCCTCAACCGGATCCTGACCAACAAGCGCGGTATCAAATTCGCCGTGATCGTCAACGACCTGGGCGAAGTGAACATCGATGCCGACCTGATCGAGAAGGGCGGCGTCGTCGGCCAGACCGACGACAGCCTCGTGGCCCTGCAGAACGGTTGCATCTGCTGTACCCTCAAGATGGACCTCGTCGCCCAGCTGGAAGAGATCGCACGGATGAAACGTTTCGACTATATCGCCATCGAAGCGAGCGGCATCTGCGAACCGGCCCCGATCGCCCAGACGATCAACTCGTATCCCCAATTGGCCAGGCCGTCCTATCCCGGGGCCTGTATCCCTACGATGGACTGCATCGTGACGGTCGTGGATGCCCTCCGGATGAAAGACGAGTTTGATTGCGGAAAATCCCTGCAGCGCGAGAATATCGACGAAGAGGACATCGAGAACCTGGTGATCGAGCAGATCGAATTCTGCAACATCGTCCTGCTCAACAAAGCCTCCGAAGTCACGCCCGAGGAACTGGGACGCGTCAAGGGCATCGTCCGTGCCCTGCAGCCCAAGGCCGAGATCCTGACCTGCGATTATGGCGACATCGAACTGGACAAACTCCTGCATACGGGGATGTTCGATTTCGACAGGGTTGCGACTTCCGCTGCCTGGATCGCCGAGATCGAAGGGGACGATGACGATCATGAAGAACATCACCATGAGCACCACCATCATGACCATGAGGAAGGGGAGGCCGAGGAATACGGCATCGGGACGTATGTCTACGAGGCCCGTCCGGCACTGGATATCAACAAGTTCGACTACATGGTCGCCAAAAAGTGGCCCAAGGAGATTATCCGGGCCAAAGGTCTCTGCTACTTCAGTGCCGACACCGACAAGTGCTATCTCTTCGAGACCGCCGGTCTGCAGAAATCCATCAAGGATGCCGGCTATTGGTTCGCCACGATGCCGTACGACCAGCTCCAGGAGATGCTGCGCCGCGATGCCAAGCTGCGGCGGGACTGGGATCCGGAATACGGTGACCGGATGAACAAGATCGTGTTCATCGGCCAGCATCTCGACCGAGAGGCGATCGAGAGCCTGATGGACGGCTGTCTGTCGGAAGAGTAACTCCTATAGCAGGAAGAACAGCGCGACGCCGGTCATACTTACAATCACGCCGAGGACCTCCTTCGGCGTGATCTTTTGTTTGTAGATCAGCGCATAGGGGAAGAGGATGAGAACGGGCGTGAGGGCCATCAGCGTGGAGGCGATACCGGCCCGGGCGTACTGGACGGCCATCAGGGACAGGGATACCCCGATGAACGGTCCGAACAGGGTCGTAAGGGCGGTGTATTTCATCCCGGAGCGGTTGTGGACGGCGGCACGCAGCTGGGGCAGCATGCCGGAGACCGCCATCAGCAGGAAGAACCCGGCCGTTCCGGTCAGGGAACGGATCATCGTGGAGGCGAAAGGCATGGCCCACTCGAAGGCGGCCGGAGCATCTGCGGGGAGCGCCGCGGCATAGTGCTGCATGCCGATTTTGCTGAGGACGAGCCCGACGCCCTGTCCGAGTCCGGCGCCGATGCCGAGCAGGACGCCTTTCAAGGGGAGCTTGAGGGTCAGGTGGTGTTTGTCGCCGGAGCGGCTGAGGATGGAGATGGCGATACCGGTGAGGGTCACGGCCATGGCCAGCCAGGAGCGCCAGGAAAGCGTTTCGCCGAGCAGCGCCCAGCCTGCGATGGCAGCGAAGGGAGGGGCGAGCGTCATGAACAGCTGGCCGAAACGGGCACCGATCACGATGTAGGAATTGAAGAGGCAGTAGTCACCGAAGACATAACCCACAAGGGCGGAGAGTCCCATCCAGAGCCAGGTCTTGCCGTCGGCATAGGCGGGGTAGGGGTGACCGATGGCGATCCAGAGCAATCCGGCAAGCAGGATGGCTGAGAATACCATCCGGAAGAAGTTGGTGCTCATCGCACCGATGCGGTGACTCGCCTGGTCGGCGAACAGGGCTGTCGCCGTCCACATGACGGCTACGACGAGCGAAAGGATTTCTCCGAGATATTGCATACACTACTGACTGAAACGGGGTCAAAAGTACGAAAAAAACCGTATATTTGTTGGCCTAACGTAAGAAAATGCTAAAACATAACCTATGAGTCTCTTAATGATCATCGAACTGCTGATCGTGCTGGCCGCCCTCTATGTCGGTTCCCGCTACGGCAGTCTGGCGCTCGGCGCCATCTCGGGCATCGGCCTCGCCATCCTGGTCTTCGGTTTCGGCCTCAAACCCGGTACTCCTCCGACGGATGTCATCTACATCATCATCGCCGCGGTGACCTGCGCGGGCACGCTGCAGGCTTCGGGCGGTATGGACTGGATGATCCAGGTCGCAGAGAAGATGCTTCGCAAACACCCGGACCATATTACGTTCCTGGGGCCGCTGGTGACGTTCTTCCTCACCGTCCTCGTCGGCACGGGGCATGTCGTCTATACGATCATGCCGATCATCTGCGATATCGCGCTCAAAAAGAATATCCGGCCGGAGCGTCCCTGCGGCGTGGCATCCATCGCATCGCAGGTGGGCATCACCTGCTCGCCGATCGCCGCCGCCGTGGTCGCCTTCGTCACGATCTCCAATGCCAACGGCTTCATGGTCTCCATCCCGCAGGTGCTGATGGTCACGATCCCGGCCTGTCTCTGCGGCCTGATGTGCGCCGCCGCCGCTTCCTACAAGCGCGGCAAGGACCTGGACAAGGATCCCGAGTTCCTGAAGCGCAAATCCGACCCCGAGAAGAATAAGTACATGTACGGCAGCAGCGCGTCCCCGCTTGACATGGTGATCACCAAAGAGGCCAAGGTGCCCGTCTTCATCTGCCTGGGCGTCCTGGTCGTCATCGTGCTCTTCGCCTCCTGCCAGATGATCCACGTCACCAGGGGCGGTGAAAGCGTTACCCTGGCCACGGCCCTCAGCCTGCCCAAGATGAACATCATCATCCAGATCATCATGCTGACGGCTGCCGCCTGCAATATCATGTTCTGCAAGTCCCAGCCCAAGAAAGCTGTCGGAGGCGCCGTGTGGCAGTCCGGCATGGTGGCCGTGGTCGCCATCTACGGCATCGCCTGGCTGGCGGATACCTATTTCGGCAATTATATGGACCAGATGAAGGTGATGCTGACGGACATCGTGACCAATTATCCCTGGTCCATCGCCTTCGTGTTCTTCCTTGTCTCCGTGCTGATCAACTCCCAGGGCGCCGTGGTCGTGGCCATGCTGCCGCTGGCTTATGAACTGGGCATCGCCGGTCCCGTCCTGCTGGGTGTGCTGCCGAGCGTGTACGGCTATTTCTTCATTCCGAATTATCCGTCAGATATCGCCACGGTCAATTTCGACCGTTCCGGTACGACCGTGATCGGCAAGTATTTGCTGAACCACAGTTTCATGATGCCTGGGCTGATCTGCGTGACCGTGTCCACGGTGGTGGGCTACCTGATCACGAACGTGCTGTTCCACGGTTATTTCGCTTCTTTTATCCAATAAGCGGCCATTCCGCTGACAGTTTCCCGACCGTCTCGATGATGCGGGCCCTGGCATAGTCCGGCTGCATGGCGAGGCGGTCGGGAACCGTTTCGTCCGAGAGGGCGTAGCAACGTGCGAAGGGGAGTGCTTCCGTCGGAAGTCCGGATTCGACCCGGCCGCCGATGGCGACAACCGGGACGCCGGCCGCCCGGGAGCGCCGGATGATGCCGGACAGCACCTTGCCCCGGGCGCTCTGCGCGTCGATGCGGCCTTCGCCGGTAATGACGAGGTCGGCGCCGGCCAGCTTGCGGTCGAAGCCGGCCAGGTCCAGAACGAGGTCGATCCCGCTGACCAGGCGGGCGCCGAGCAGGGCGGTGA
>JAILAO010000085.1 GCA_024681565.1 Bacteroidales bacterium | reverse complement strand
CAGCTGCCGTGCCTTGTCCGGCTGGCCGAGCTTGTAATAATCTTCGACCAGGGTGACGACCATGTAGTCGTTGCCGGAGAAGCCGAGCGGAACCGTTTCCAGCGGGTAGTGCTGCATCACTTCGCAGCACTTGTCCACCATCTCGAGGGCCCGGTCGTTCTCGCCCGCCTTCATGAAGGCCTCGGCGCAGGTGACGAACAGACTCCGCACGGACATCACGCCGAGATGCGTGTACTCGTTCTGATAATCGATGAAATAATCGTCCCGGGCCAGCTCGTCCCAGCTGTACACCTGCGTCATCCGGCGATAGAGTTCGTCGGTATCGACGAATCCGGCCTCGGTGCTGGTCGTCTTGTTCTTGATCGGGACGAACTTGAAGGAATAGCCGCAGAATTCGAAATACTCCTTGATCCCGATATTGAGGTCGCCGCCCATGTTCAGCAGGTGCAGCGGGCGGTCCCACTCGTAACCGGACAGGAGGTCCAGCATGAAGAGCTCGGGCTTGCTGATGTATTCTTTGTCCTTGGAGATATTCAGCACGATCGAATCCGGGATCTGCTCCGCATATTTGGCGTCCAGGATGCCGTACTTGATGACATTCTCCCTGTTGACGGGAACCACGATCTTGCGCGAGGGGATATAGTCCACCTTGCGCCCGCTCGTCATCGGCGCCTTGATCTCGGGGTGCTTGAAGACGGCCATCACATCCCGGATGCTCATCTCGCGTTCCTGGGTGTCATAGATGGGGACCCATTCGTTGGTCCCGTAGAGATACTGGTCCTGACCGACGGTCAGCGGCAGCGGCGCAGACTCGTTGACCGCCCACTTCATCTGGTCGATGTGCCAGTCGGTACCCAGCAGGGAGGTATTGCAGATACGCACGTCCGTATGGACATCTTCCACCTCCTGGGCGTACCAGAGCGGGAAGGTATCGTTGTCGCCGTGGGTAATCAGGATGCCGTGTTCTCCGACCGAATTGAGATAGTTGCGGGCCATTTCCACCGCCGTCCGGCGGTTGGAACGGTCATGGTCGTCCCAGTTCTGGGCAGCCATCTGCACCGGCACGAGCAGGCACAGGACCGTCAGTGCGGCGGCGGTCACCAGACCGTCCCGGCCCTTGCGGGCATCATCGATCCAGGTAAAGAGCGCCGCGACGGCCAGACCGGCCCAGGCACTGAAGAAGTAGAACGATCCGGCATAGGCATAGTCCCGTTCCCGGACCTGGAAAGGCGGTTGGTTGAGGTACAGGACGATCGCGATGCCCGTCATGAAGAACATCAGGAAAGTCAGCCAGCAGCCCCGCTTGTCGCGGTCGAACTGGAAGAAAAGGCCCAGCAGCCCCAGCAGCAAGGGCAGGAAATAGTAATGGTTCTTGCCTTTGTCGTCGGCGAGCGTGGACGGCGCATCGGACTGGTCTCCCAGGCGCAGGTCGTCTATGGGTTTGACTCCGCTCTCCCAGTTGCCGTGGAAGATATCCCCCGGATTGGGGGCGTGGATCTGGTTCTGGCGTCCGACGAAATTCCACATGAAGTAACGCCAGTACATCCAGTTCAGCTGATAATCGAAAAAGTAGTAAAGATTGGCGCCCATCGTCGGTTTCCGGGCGGTCGCGCCGGCGACCCGCCGGCCCTTGCCTTCCGTATAGGTCTCATAGAAGCGTTCGTAGCTCCCGTCCGGACTGGTGCTCCACATACGCGGGAAGAGCATCTTGCCCGCAGCTTCGTAATTGGCGTCGATCGGCCCTTCGACCTTCTTGTATTTGCCGTCCAGCGGCGCCCAGTAGGTCGTCGTCTTCAGGTCATAGGGGGCTCCGTAATACTGCCCGTAGAAGAGCGGCGTGGAGCCGTACTGTTCCCGGGAGAGGTAGCGGACCAGGGTAAAGGCGTTGTCCGGCTGATATTCGTTGGTCGGGGTCTTGGCGCAGGAGCGGATGATATCGATGCTGAACACGGAAAAACCGATTACGATCGTCGTCGTGCAGAGCAGGACCGTATTCAGGAATACTTTCTCCTTCTTCAGGGTGCGGAACATCCCCCAGAAAAGGAGG
The DNA here is from genome assembly GCA_024681565.1 of Bacteroidales bacterium. Taxonomy (GTDB): domain Bacteria; phylum Bacteroidota; class Bacteroidia; order Bacteroidales; family UBA932; genus Cryptobacteroides. The sequence goes on along the minus strand of JAILAO010000085.1, from coordinate 20,558 downwards.
GCCAGCAGGGCGATGAGGAAGAAGGCGGCGCCGCTGTTGTAGGGCAGTCCCAGGACATTGACGAAGAAGAGGTCGAAATAGGCCGCCACCTTCGGCAAGTACGGGATGAACAGGAACACCAGCAGGCCCAGGATCAGTACGCCCACGAGCATGATCTTGACCAGTTCCTTGAAAGTGAAGGGACCGTCCTCGCGCTGTCTGTAGTAGTACATGAAGACGAGCGCCGGAATGGCCAGCAGGTTGAGCAGGTGCACACCGATGCTCAGGCCCATCAGGAAGGCGATCAACACGATCCAGCGCAGGGCATGCGGTTCTTCGGCCCGGTCATACCAGACCGTCATCAGCCAGAATACCAGCGCCGTAAACAGGGAGGACATCGCATACACCTCACCCTCGACGGCGGAGAACCAGAATGTATCCGAGAAAGCATAGACCAGTGCCCCGACAAGTCCGGAGCCGAAAAGGGCGACGGCCTGCGCGGTGGTGTAGCCCCCCTCTCCGGCAGGACGGATCAGCCGCTTGGCCAGCCAGACAATCGTCAGGTACAGGAACAGGATCGTCAGACCGGAGCACAGGGCGCTCATCGCATTGACGAGGATTGCCGCATGCATATTGTCTCCGAACAAAGTACAGAAACGGGCGAACAGCTGGAAGACCGGATTTCCCGGCGGGTGTCCCACTTCTAGTTTGTAGGAAGATGCTATAAACTCGCCGCAGTCCCAGAAAGATGCGGAGGGCTCGATGGTCAACAGATAGGTGACGGTCGAGACCACAAAGGCCAGGGCCGCACAGATTCTGTTCCACAGGGTATATTTCTTACTGTCCATAACCTGCAAAGGTACAATTAAAAATCCTTATCTTTGCAAAAATTACTCCACCGATGGCACAACAGGACTGGAAAAACCGTCTGGGTGTCGTTTATTCCACGAACCCCGACTATCAATATCAGACAGCGGCGGAAGAACCCGAAGCTGACACGCTCCCGCCGCAGAAGCAACGCCTGACCGTCCGCATCGACCGGCGTCAGCGCGCCGGCAAGCAGGTCACGCTCGTCGAAGGCTTCGTCGGCCGGGCCGACGACCTCGCCGCACTCGCCAAGACCCTCAAGACCAAATGCGGGGTGGGCGGGACAGCCAAGGACGGAGAGATCACCATCCAGGGAGACCTGCGCGACAAACTCGTGACCCTGCTCACCGGGATGGGCTACAACGCCAAACGGGGCAACTGACAGATGGAAGAGGTCTTCAAGAGCGGTTCCCTGGCCATGTCCGCCGGTCCGGTTCCCGGGCTGGACGGCATTCCCGCGTGGAGCGACCTGTTGACCAACCGCATCCTGGCGGTCGTCGCCATCTTCCTCCTCCTGTCCGGCCTGCCGGACCTGCTCCGGCTGATCCCGCACCTGCTGTACAGCTTCGACCGTACCCGCGGCGCCGAGGCCCTGGAGCACAGCATCGGGACGGCCCGCTCGCGCAACTTTTCAGCCCTGATCTGCACCCTGCCCTTCTGCCTGATGGCGGACCGTTATGCGTTGATGCGTCCGGATTTCTTCGCGGGCATTCCACCGCAATGGAGCGCTCCGGCCACCCTGGGCCTGCTGGTCGCCTTCATCCTGGTCCGGTCCCTCTTCTACCTGCTGATACGCCCCCGCAGGATGGGTTCGGAGCAGTTCGCCACCCTCAGGCACAATCCGTACAACTATTTCATCCTGCTGACCGCATTGATGCTTCTCAGTGTCGGTTTTCTCTCGATGCTGCACGTCCCTGACGCCGTCATCCGCACCGTCCTGTGGGCGGAAATTGCAGTGATTTACCTGTTTGCGCTCATACGTTCCGGACAATTTTTGGGCAGTTTTGGTATGGGATTCACAACATTTTTGTATCTTTGCGGGCTCGAAATAATACCGGCTGCCCTGATGGTAGCGGTTGTTGTGTTTTTTTGATCAATTTGCAGCAAGATGAAGATCCTGATTTCCCAGCAAGTCCCGTCCAATCTCACGCCCTACGAGAACCTGCAGAATGAATACGGGGCCGAACTTCTGTTCCACCCCTTCTTTCTCATCGAACCGCTTTCTGCCAAGGAGTTCCGCGCGGAGCATATCAATCTTCCCGACTATACGGCCATTGTCTTCTCCTCCCGACATGCCATCGACGCCTATTTCAAACTGTGTGAAGAAATGCGTTTCAAGGTTCCTGAAACCATGAAATATTTCTGCTCGACCGAGGCCGTGGCCATGTATCTCCAGAAGCACATCGTTTACCGGAAGCGCAAGATCTTCTACGGCACCGGCACCCCGGCCTCCATCATCGCCCTCATCACAGCCAAGCACAAAGGTGAAAAGTTCCTGATCACCACGACGGAAGGGTCCAACACCAACCCGATCACGGCGCTCTTTTCCGCAGCCAAGCTGGACTACACCGTCGGCGTATTGGTCAAACCCGTCTCCCAGGACCTCCACGAAGTGGATCTCCCGTCCTATGACGTCGCCGTGCTGTGCAATCCGGCTGACGTAGCATCCCTGCGCGAGAATTTCCCGGATTTCAAGCCGGACAGCCTCAAGTTCATCTCTTTCGGCAAGGCGGTGGTCCGTTCGCTCGAAGAAGCCGGCTACCAGATCGCCCTCAAGGCCCCGACCCCCGAGGCCACTTCCATCAGCAAAGCGGTAGAACTCTATATCCAGTCCTGCTAGATGACGTCTCCGCAAGGCCATACCCTCCCGAAGGAGGAAAGGCTGTGCGGGAAGACCACCGTCTCCGCACTCATTTCCGATGGGAAATGGGGCATTACGCCGCACATACGCTTCTGCTGGGCGGCCGGACGTGACACCGGGTGCAACCGCCTGATGGTTTCCGTTCCCAAGAAGTTCTACAAACGCGCCGTCCGGCGCAACCTGCTCAAGCGACGCATGCGCGAGGCATACCGCTTGCAAAAAGCGTTGCTCCCATCCACCGGGATCGATCTGCTGCTGACCTATTCGCAGAGCGAAATAGCTGATTTCCAAACACTTTACGCGGAGGTCGCCGACATCCTGCAGCGAATCCAGGCCAAATTGGATTCCGCCGGCACACCCCGGGACAATTCCGACGGGCAATGAAGAATTTCCTGGAACTGTGCAAGCGGGTGCTCTCCGCACCCTTCATCCTGCTGATCAAATTCTACCAGATCTGCATCTCGCCGCTCAAGCCGCCGACCTGCCGCTTCACGCCGACCTGCTCGCAGTATGCCCTGGAGGCGTTCCGCAAATACGGGCCTTTCAAAGGATTCTGGCTCAGTCTCAAGCGCATCCTGCGCTGCCATCCGTGGGGAGGGTCCGGCTATGATCCTGTGCCGTGATCACGGCACAGGATCAGCGCAGCTATTATGACATCTTCTGCCATTGGATCCCTTTTCTTGAAAAAAAGAGGAGAGGGCGGGTGATTCTATCCGGGAATGACAAAAATATTTGCTATTTTTGTACGATTTGAAATAACTAACTAAAAATACATCATATGGCAAATCCTATCAGCGTTCTCAATCACGCAGCAGACAACATCCGAATCCTGGCTGCCGCTTCCGTCGAAAAGGCCAAATCCGGTCACCCGGGCGGTGCCATGGGTGGAGCCGATTTCATCAACGTACTCTTCTCCGAGTACCTCAAATACGACCCCAAGGACCCTCATTGGGCCGGCCGTGACCGCTTCTTCCTCGATCCGGGCCATATGGCCCCGATGCTCTACAGCCAGCTGTGCCTGGCCGGCAAGTTCACCCTCGACGAACTCGCCAACCTCCGCCAGTGGGACGCCCCCACGACCGGACATCCCGAGCTCAACCTCGAGCGCGGCATCGAGAACACCTCCGGTCCGCTCGGACAGGGGCATGTCCTCGCCATCGGCGCCGCTATCGCCGCCAAGTTCCTGGCCGCCCATACCGGCAACCCGACTTTCTCCCGTGAGACCATCTACGCCTACCTGTCCGACGGTGGCGTCGAAGAGGAGATCAGCCAGGGCGGTGCCCGCATCGCATCCATCCTCGGCCTGGACAACCTCGTCGTCTTCTACGATTCCAACGACATCCAGCTCTCCACGACGACCGACGTCGTGATGAACGAGGACACGGCAGCCAAGTACCGCGCCTTCGGCTGGGAGGTCATCGAGATCAACGGCCACGACATCGACCAGATCCGCAAGGCGCTGGACGCTGCCAAGAAGGTCCAGGGCAAGCCGACCATGATCATCGGCAAGTGCATCATGGGCAAGGGCGCCCTCAAGGAGGACGGCAGTTCCTACGAGAACAACTGCAAGACGCACGGCGCTCCCCTCGGCGGCGGAGCCTTCGTCAATACCATCAAGAACCTGGGCGGCGATCCCGAGCATCCGTTCGCCATCTTCGACGACGTCAAGGAACTCTATGCCAACCGCGCCAAGGAACTCTCCGCCATCGCGGCAGAGCGCAAGGCCGAAGAGAAGGCCTGGGCGGACGCCAACCCTGGGAAAGCGGCCCAGCTCGCCGACTGGCTCAGCGGCAAGGCCCCGGAAATCGACTGGAGCAAAGTCGTCCAGAAGGACAATGATTCCACCCGTTCCGCTTCTGCGGCCTGCCTGTCCGCCCTCGCGGAGCAGGTGCCGAATATGATCTGCGCCTCCGCCGACCTGTCCAACTCCGACAAGACCGACGGATTCCTCAAGAAGACCACCGCCTTCAAGGCCGGCGACTTCTCCGGCGCCTTCTTCCAGGCCGGTGTCGCCGAGCTCACGATGGCTTGCTGCTGCATGGGCATGGCCCTGCACGGCGGCGTCATCCCTGCCTGCGGAACCTTCTTCGTCTTCTCCGACTACATGAAGCCGGCCGTCCGTATGGCCGCCCTCATGGAGATCCCGGTCAAGTTCATCTGGACCCACGACGCTTTCCGCGTCGGCGAGGACGGCCCTACCCATGAGCCCGTCGAGCAGGAGGCCCAGATCCGCCTGATGGAGAAACTCAAGAACCATCACGGCAGGAACTCCGTCCTGGTACTGCGTCCCGCAGACGCCAAGGAGACCACGGAAGCATGGAAGATCGCCATGGCCAACACGGCCACCCCGACAGCCCTGCTCTTCTCCCGCCAGAACATCGCCAACCTCCCCGAAGGCAATGACTACAGCCAGGTAGCCAAGGGCGGATACATCGTGGCCGGTTCCGACGAGAACCCCGATGTCATCCTCGTGGCTTCCGGTTCCGAAGTCTCCACCCTGGAGGCCGGTGCCAAGCTGCTCCGCGCCGACGGCAAGAAGGTCCGCGTGGTCAGCGTCCCGTCCGAGGGTCTGTTCCGCCAGCAGTCCAAGGAATACCAGCAGAGCGTCCTCCCCGCCGGTGTCAGGAAGTTCGGCATGACCGCCGGCCTGCCTGTCACCCTGCAGGGCCTTGTCCCCGAGGCCGAGGGCACCATCTGGGGTCTGGAGTCCTTTGGCTTCTCCGCCCCCTACAAGGTCCTCGACGAGAAGCTCGGCTACACGGCGGAGAACGTGTACGAGCAGGTAAACAAGCTCTTCTGATTTAGATGAAAAACATTCGGAACTTCTGCATCATCGCGCACATCGACCACGGCAAGAGCACGCTAGCCGACCGCCTGCTGGAGTTGACCCGTACCTTGGGGGCGCGCGATATGGAGAACCAGGTGCTCGACGACATGGATCTGGAGAAGGAGAAGGGCATCACGATCAAGAGCCACGCCATCCAGATGGTCCATCACTACCGGGGAGAGGAATACAAACTCAACCTCATCGATACTCCGGGGCACGTGGATTTCTCCTATGAAGTTTCGAGAAGCATTGCCTCCTGCGAAGGCGCCCTCCTCGTCGTGGACGCCTCGCAGGGTGTGCAAGCGCAGACCATTTCCAATCTGTACATGGCCATCGACCATGGGCTGGAGATCATCCCGATCCTCAACAAGATCGACATGGAATCCGCCCAGGTGGAGGTCGTCACGGACGAAATCTGCGACCTGCTGGGCTGCGACCCGGCAGATGTTTTCAAGGTATCCGCCCGCACGGGCGAAGGAGTGGCGCCGATCCTGGACGCCATCGTAGAGAAGATTCCGGCGCCGCAGGGCGACCCCCAGGGGCCCCTCCAGGCGCTTATCTTCGACTCCGTCTTCAACTCTTTCCGCGGCGTAATCGCCTACTTCAAGATCAAGAACGGCTCCATCCGCAAGGGAGACAAGGTCAAATTCTTCGCCACCGGGATGGACTACGAGGTCGAAGAAGTGGGCATCCTGAAGATGAAACTCGTCCCCACGGCGGAAATCGGCTGCGGAGACGTAGGCTATGTGATCACCGGCATCAAGAGCGCGACGGAAGTCAAGGTGGGTGACACCATCACCCATGTGGCGCATCCCTGCGCAAAAGCCATCGCCGGTTTCGAAGAAGTCAAGCCGATGGTCTTCGCGGGCATGTATCCCGTACAGGCGGACAAGTTCGAAGAACTGCGCGCCGTATTGGAGAAATTCCAGCTCAACGACGCGTCCTTCGTCTATGAACCCGAGAGCTCGCTGGCCCTGGGTTCCGGCTTCCGCTGCGGATTCCTGGGCCTGCTGCACCTCGAGATCGTGCAGGAACGCCTGTTCCGCGAATTCGACATGGACGTGATCACCACGGTCCCCAACGTCTCCTACAAAGTCTATACGACGCAGGGTGACGTGGTGGACGTGCACAACCCGTCCGGGCTTCCCGCCCAGACGCTCATCGACCACATCGAAGAGCCCTATATCCGGGCGCAGATCATCTCCAAGTCCGAATTCTTCGGTCCCATCATGAAGCTCTGCCTGGACCGCCGCGGCACGCTCATCGGCCAGCACTACATCACGGCCGACCGCGTGGAACTCACATACGACATGCCCCTGTCCGAAATCGTTTTCGACTTCTATGACAAGTTGAAGACCATTTCCAAGGGATACGCCTCTTTCGACTACCACGTGATGGATTTCCGTCCGGCCCGGCTCGTCCGGCTGGACATCCTGCTCAACGGCGAACCGGCCGATGCCCTGTCCACGCTCATCCACGAAGACAACGCCTACGATTTCGGGCGCAGGATGTGCGTCAAGCTCAAGGACCTCATCCCGCGCCAGCAGTTCGACATCCCCATCCAGGCGGCCATCGGCGCCAAGATCATCGCCCGCGAGACCGTCAAGCAGGTCCGCAAGGACGTGACCGCCAAATGCTATGGCGGAGATGTCACGCGCAAGCGCAAACTGCTCGAGAAACAGAAGGAAGGCAAAAAACGGATGCGCCAGATCGGCAGCGTCCAAGTACCTCAGAGCGCCTTTATGGCCGTCCTCAAACTCGACTCCTGACCCGGTAGCCCATGGAGTGGTTGGAGAGTCTCGGTCTGCTGGGTCTGTTCCTCGGAAGCGCCCTCGCCGCGTCCATCGTACCGTTCAGTTCGGATGTGCTCTACATCGCCATCCTTGCAACCACCGGCCAGTCGGTCGGCTGCCTGATTGCTGCCACCACCGGCAGTTGGCTGGGCAGCCTGTTCACCTATTATCTGGGCTGGCTGGGGAAATGGGAGTGGATCGAGAAATGGTTCAAAGTCACCCGGGAAAAACTGGAGCAACAGCAGGAAAAGGTGCAGAAATACGGAGTCTGGCTGGCGTTGTTCAGCTGGGTGCCCATCATCGGGGACCTGTCGGTCCTGGCCCTGGGTTTCTACAAAGCGCCCCGCGGCTGGACGTTCCTGATGCTGTTGATCGGCAAGACCATCCGCTACCTGTTCTGGAATATAATCGTCGGTCTGTTCTAGATGAACACGATGATGTAATAGAGCATCACCGCCGAAGAGATCAGTTTGATCCCCGTCCCGAACAAAAAGCCCAGGAAGGCTCCCAGCGAGGACTTGAGCGACGAACCGGCATCCTTGCCGGCAAACAGCAGCTCAGCCAGGAACGCCGCCAGCAGCGAAGTCACGATCATGCCCCCGGGCAGGGGGAAAATCAACCCGGCGAGCAGACCGAGAACCGCACCCCAGGAGGCATATTTGCTCCCGCCGGTCAGTTTCGTGAACCAGGCCGGGACGATGTAGTCCAGCACCGTCACGACGATGGTAACGGCCAGCAGGACGAACAGAAGCGTCAGAGACATGGTGTCGCCGGCCTTGTCCGTACCGCCGAAAAAATACATCAACAGGATCCCGACCCAGCTGAGAGGCGGGCCCGGCAATCCGGGAACAATACTGCCGATGATACCTACGATACCGAGGATCACGGCAATGACAATCATCACGGTATTCATACCTTAAAGATACAAAGAATTCGGATTATGCTGCAAATTCCCGCTTTTTATTATATTTGTACATAAACTAATAACATATTCCCATGAGCGACGAAACCAAAAAGAAAGCAATGGACCTTGACGGAGACGGCAAGGTAAGCTTCAACGAAGCCGTACAGTACACCAAGGAAAAAGCTGCCGAGCTGGCCCAGAAAGCCAAGGAAAAGGCTGCCGAGATCAGCGAAGAAGCAAAAGAAGAATTCGCGGAGCTGAAAGAGGACGCTGCGGAAGTGGCCCAGAAAGCCAAGGAGAAAGCGGCTGAAATCGGAGAGGAGGTCAAGGAACTCTACGCCGACGCCAAGGAAAAACTCCAGAAGAAAGAAGGAGAGAAAGAAGCTTAAACGAAAAGGTCCGGGATGCTACCCCGGACCTTTTTTTCCTTAAAACAGGAAGCCGGCACCGACGCTGAAACTGTTGTTATAGACATTCTGTTCGGTGATGAGCCGGCTCAGCCCCAGGGCATAGCCTACACGGAGCTGCACGGCCCCGGCCAGCGTGACCGCCAGCCCGAAATCCCACTGGGCGTTCACCCGCGTCAGCCGGTGCATCGGGTCCTCCAGGTTGACATTCGTATGGAAGGTGTTATCCTGGTAGAGATTGCCCAGGATACCGAAATTGACCACGGGGCCGCTGTAGAAAGAAGCCATCAGGCTCGGGCTCAGTTCGAAAGAATATTTCACGTTGAACGGAACGGACATGTAGTGCATCCGGATGAACTTCGGAGTCATATTGGCGTCGTTCTGCGCGGACTGGTAATAATAATAAAGTCCCGGCTCGAAGGTCAGGCCCGCGAGGGCGGAGAAATAAAACTCATGGGTCACGCCGGCATAAAAGCCGTGAAGGGGATGGGAGGACAGGAAAGAAGAGCACTCCGTTCCCCGGAAACTGGTCGTCGCGTAGCCGAAATTGGCGTTCCATTCCGCCTGCGCAGAGGCAACGGCACCACAGGAAAAGAGGGCCGCCAGCGCCAGGATAATCTTGAACTTTCTCACATCAATCATTTTTATCATCTACAAAATTAGAAAAAAAACGGATATACCCTGCAATTTCGTATTTTTGCAGGCATGATTCCCTTTTCAGAAACCATCCTGGAATGGTATGCCGCCAACGGACGGGACCTCCCCTGGCGCCACACCCGGGACCCTTATGCCATCTGGCTGAGCGAGATCATCCTCCAGCAGACCCGCATCGCGCAGGGGCAGGCATACTGGGAACGTTTCATGGCGGCATTTCCGAATGTGAAGGCACTGGCATCCGCCAGCGAAGACGAAGTCCTGCGCCTCTGGCAGGGCCTCGGCTATTATAGCCGTGCCCGCAACCTCCACGCCGCCGCCCGGCAGATCGTGGAACTGGGCGCTTTCCCGGACACGATCGAGGGAATCCGCCGCCTCAAAGGGGTCGGAGACTATACGGCCGCCGCCATCGGCTCCATCGCTTTCGGCCTGCCGGCCGCCGTCGTGGACGGAAATGTGTATCGGGTGCTCGCCCGGCATTTCGGCATCGTGACCCCGGTCGGGTCCACCGCCGCCAAAAAGGAGTTCTCGGAACTGGCCCGGAAACTGCTGCCCACGGACCGCCCGGGGGATTTCAACCAGGGCATGATGGATTTCGGCGCCGTCCAGTGCACGCCGGTCTCCCCGGCCTGCCTGCTCTGCCCGCTGGCAGACAGTTGCACCGCCCTTGCCACCGGACAGGTGGACCGGCTGCCGGTCAAGGAAAAAGGAACGGCCGTGCAGACGCGCCGCTTCGACTATATCTATCTGCGTTTCCGGGGACGGACCGCCATCCGGCGCCGCGGCCCCGGGGACATCTGGCAAGGCCTGTATGAACCGGTAGTCCGCGAACCCGGGCCCCGCGACGGAGCCGGGGAGAAGGACCTGCTTCTGCTGCGGGCCGGGGTGAAACACCAGCTGACCCACCGGACGCTGCTGGCCGACTTCTATCTCTGGACACCGCAGGAAGAACCGGACCTCCCGGAAGGATACGTCTGGATCGAAGAAGCGGAGCTCGACCGTTACGCCAAGCCCCGCCTCTTCGAACTGCTGCTGGAGTCCCTGCCCGGCTAAAGCGGACCGAACTCGGTCTGGCCGTTCGGCCGGACCACCGGACGCTGCGGCGCGCGGCGCGGCTCGATCGGGCAGGTGAAGTCCTTCAACGCGGGCGCCGGAGCCTTCGGATCGAAAGAAGGCGTACCCGGAAGCAGGAATTCCTGCAGCCCCAGACCGTTCTCCCGGATCCCCTTGACAATACAGAGGGAGAAGAGATAGGCCCCGTAGTTGTCGGTGTGCGTACCGTCGGAGTAAACGGCGAGGGCATCCTGTCCAAGCGTCGAGACGATGTCCCGGCTCATTCCCCAGAGGTCGATATAGGCGCATTCGCCCAGCTCGGCGCCCCGACGGGCATTGATGCCGTAGGGCGTCATCAGTTCCGTGGACGTGGCGGTACGGCGGTCGATCTTGGTCATCGGAGACACGATCACCGGAATCATCCCGTGGCGTTTGGCTTCCAGGGCCATCGTGGCCAGTCCCCACACATAATCCTTCTCCGGATCCGAATGCGTACGGACCCAGTCGCCGGCATGGTCTTCCGCATCCCACATCGGGTCGTGCCCCTTGGATTTCTCGTCATTGGTGCCCAGCTGGATCAGCAGGTAATCCCCCGGCTTGGCGCTTTCCATGATCTTGTCCCAACGGCGTCCGAAGCGGAAACCCTTGATGGTCATCCCGCTTTCGGCATGATTGGATACGACCACGCGGGTATCGAACCAACGGGGCAGATACTGGCCCCAGGTACCGCCGCCGCCCTGATCGGTGACGGTGGAATCTCCGATGATGAAAACGGAAACGACCGAGTCCGCGGCCGGCTCGATCTCGACGGCGCAGACAGCCGGCATGCTGTCGTGGAACTGCAGGGTGAGCTTATCATCCCAGGTCAAGGACTTGATCTGCCCCGTAGCATAGTCCAGTTCGCGGGAATTGAGTTTGATCTCATTTCCCTTTGAAAGTTTCGGCGTGCGGATATTGACATTGAAAGAAACGGTACGGACTTCACCCTTTCCGGTCTCCACGCTCTCGAGCATCAGACGCCGGACCTCCGACTTGACGGTCGTCCGGGATGTGCCCTGGGTATCTCCGAGGGTGAGCGTGACTTTATAATTGCCTTCTGGAAGTTTGACCGAGAAACGGAAAGGATCGGCGGAGGTGACATAATCACGGGTAAGGGCCGTTCCTTTCTTGCGGGTCACTTCCGTTACGGCAGCCCCGGGTTCGAATCCGTACCCCAGTGCATCGGAATACAGGGTGGCGGCCGTTACGGGAGTGAAACCGTCCGCGGTCTCGGCAGCGCCGAAATCAAAGCGGCAGGTCTGGGCTGAAGCAGCCGGTGCGGCGGCCATCAGGGCGCACGCGGCAAGGAACACTGTCAGATAATATTTCATACGTGGTGATTGGTTTTGGTGTCTATCAGATGAACTGGCCGTCCCGCATGACCAGACAACGGTCACACAGACCGGCAAGTTCGGAATCGTGCGTAACGATGACGATGGTCTGGCCCAGGCGGTCCCGCAGCGAGAAGAAGAGACGGTGGATCTCCTGTTTCGTAGCGGAATCCAGATTGCCGGTAGGTTCGTCGGCAAAAAGTACGGCCGGGTCGTTGACCAGGGCGCGGGCGATGGCGACACGCTGCTGTTCTCCGCCGGACAACTCTGCCGGTTTGTGGTCCAGACGCCCCTCCAGGCCCACTTCGCCGAGCAGGCGGACGGCCCTGGCACGCGCTTCCTTCATCGGGACCCCGGCGATCATCGCCGGAATCAGGACGTTCTCCACGGCGGAGAATTCCGGAAGCAGGTGATGCGACTGGAAAACGAATCCGATCCGGCGGCCCCGGAAGGCGGCCAGCCGGTCCCCTTTCAGACGCAGCACATCCTCCCCGTCGATGCACAGGCTGCCGCTGTCCGGCGTGGACAGCGTGCCGAGAATCTGCAGGAGGGTGGATTTGCCGGCGCCCGACGCGCCCATAATGGCGACGACTTCATGCGCCTCGGCGCAGAAATCGATTCCCTTCAGGACCTCCAGGGTCCCGAAACGCTTGTGTATGCCTTTTGCTTCGACAATCATAATCCAAGATATAAAGATAGGAATTATTCGGGACAATTTTGTTTTTTCCTGAATACGGGATAACTTTGCGCACCGCTTCGGGGTGTGGCGCAGTTGGCTAGCGCATCTGGTTTGGGACCAGAGGGTCGTGTGTTCGAGTCACATCACCCCGACTGTATTAAAAGGAAAGAGCCGCCCGTTTTCGGGCGGCTCTTGATCGTATTCTCCGGAGCGTGCTACAGATTCGGGTTGCACTGTTTCCACTCGCTGACGGGCGGGATGATGCCGAGCTCGATGATCTCGTCCCGCATCTTGCAGAGGTGCTCGTAGGAAGCCTTGAGGTCGGCAAGCTCTCCGGCAGTGCCGGCAGGAGCGCAGAAGTGGGCACCGGTCTCGTCGATGACGGACGGCATGGCCATCATCACATGCTGGTAATCCGCAGTGTTGACATAGCAACCGGCAGGCCAGGTGAACTTGTCACCGCCCATGGCCGCCTCGATCATCTTGACAGCGTTGTAAGCCGGACTCTGGAAGGAGCTGCGGCCACGAAGCTTGATGATGTTGGAACCACCCTGGATCGTGTTGTGCTTGATCTCGGCCCATCTTTCCTCGGAAAGCTGCTTTTTCGAGAGCGGAGTGCCGTCGATGACGGCCTTGGAGGCGAAAACGGCCATCGCTTCACCGTGACCACCGTACGTGTACGCGCCGGTCACCTTGCACTGCTGGACACCGAATTCCTGGGCGAGAGCTTCCTGAAGACGGGTGGAATCCAGGGCAGCAAGCGTGGTCACGCACTCGGGACGGACACCGGAGTGAAGCAGGACCACGAGACCGGTCAGGTCGGCGGGGTTGAAGATCACGACGATGTGCTTGACATCCGGGCAATAGGTCTTGACATTCTTGCCGAAGTCCTCGGCAATCTGGCAATTGCCCTTGAGCAGGTCTTCGCGGGTCATGCCCTCCTTGCGGGGTGCGCCGCCGGAAGAAATGATATACTTGGCGTCCTTGAATGCGACGGCGGGATCGGTCGTCCAGGTAATGTTGGCGCCTTCGAAAGCACAGTGGTCCATCTCGGCGACGACGCCGAGCAGACCGGGCTCATACACATCGTAAAGGCACACGTTCGGGGTTAGTTTAAGCATCAGTGCAGTCTGGGCCATGTTGGATCCAATCATGCCTGCGGCACCGACAATGACCAATTTTTCGTTGGAAAGGTAGTTCATATTGAATGTATAAATTGACGTCTCTCGGAAAAGTCTCGCAAATATACAAAAAATCATTATCTTTGCGAAGTTATAAAGTTTTTATGGCCCTATATCTCATCAAAGACCTGGATGACGACTACCACTCGCGGGTAGGTGTCTGGCAGATCACGGAAACAGAAGAAGAACTCCGAACACTCTCCTCCATCCCTTCCGACGAACTGGAGGAAATTTCCTACATCAAAAGTGAATCCCTGCGCAAGCAGAAGCTGGCCGTCCGGGCCCTTCTGGATGCGCTTTTCGAGGAGAAGGTGTACCTGAGCCACCACGACAACGGCAAGCCGTACATCGAGAACTCCGCCATGAATATCAGCATCACGCACACCAACCGCTACGTCGCCGTCATCCTCAACCCGACCGACGAAGTGGGAATCGACTGCGAGTCACTGGACCGCGACTTCTCCGCCGTCAAGAAAAAAGCCCTCTCCGAAGAAGAGATCGAAGAGGTCGAAGAAATCAGCGAAGAACAGCGCAACGAGCAGCTCGCCATCTATTGGTGCGCCAAGGAAGCCGTCTATAAAAAGATGTCCCAGTACAAGGTGGACTTCGCCGAACAGATCGAGATCGAGAATTTCCGGATGCGCGGTGAGGGAGAACTCGACGCCACCTTCACGGACAAGGACGGATTCGAAGAGGAACTGGAGTTGCAGTACATCACCTTCGACCGCCACGTACTTGTCTGGGTCGTCGGCTAAGGCCGCGGCCTGAGCCAGTTTTCAGGATTTTCCGGTGTCTTTTCCTGCCAGACCTCGAAATGCAGCTGGGTCTGGCCGTCAATCGTATCCACCAGCCCCAGGACCTGACCCGTCCCGACCTGGTCTCCGGCCTTGACATTCACCTGCCCGAGTTTGCAGTAGAAAGTGAAATAGCTGCCGTGCTGGACCAGCACACAGCGGCCATAACCCGGCATCACGATCACATGCTTCACTTCCCCGTTGAATACGGCCTTGACCTGCGCCCCGTCGGACAGGCCGATATTGACTCCGTTGTTGGCCGGCATCACGAGCGTCGTATAGACAGGATGGTTGTGTCTGCCGAAACCCTCGACGACCGGTCCGTCCGCCGGCCACGGAAGTTTCCCCTTGTTGGCGGCGAAATCCGCTGACAGTTTATAATCGACGGGCCTGGCCGCTTTGCCGGCGGTCTGTTTGTTCCGCCGGGCGGCTTCTTCCTTTTTGCGTTCTTCCTCGATCGCCTGCGCGATGATGCGCTGGATTTCGCGGTTGAGGGCTTCTACCTGCCTGCGCTTGGATTCGAGCTGCCGCTGATACAGATTCTTGTCTTTCTTGAGGCTGGTCACCAGCTGGTCCGAGCGGAGTTCTTCCTTGTGCAGTCCCTGGAGTTCCCGCTCGTGTTCCTGCCGGACCGCTTCCGCTTCCTGCCGCAGGGAGGCGAGCCGGGCGAGATTCTCCTCGAGACCCGCGCGGAGGTCCTTGATCTTCTGCCCCTGGGTATTCATCTGCCCGGAGAGGTCCCGAAGATAGGTGTACCGGCGGGAAGCCTGCCCCAGGTCTTTGCTGGACAGCAGGTAGGAATACCACACGCGGGCGTCCCGGTTCTTGTAGGCGCTGCGGACCAGGCGCCGGAAATACTGCTCCATGGTCTCCAGCTTCTGCTGCAGGCGCTCCGCCTCCGCCTGTCCGGCAGCGATGGAGTCATCCAGCTGACGGATCTCCCGGGCGCTTTCCTGCACCAGGCTGCGCCGCGTGGCGATCTGCTTGCGGACCAGGGTCAGCTCGTTGAGGGCATTTTTGCTTTTGGATGCATTCTCCTTGATCTGCCGCTCCAGCTGGGCGATCTCCTTCTGCAGGGCGGAGCGACGGGACTCCTGGCGGGCCGTATCCTGCGCCTGCATTCCCAGGACGCCGAGCAGCAGGACGGCGGCGGAGGCCAATATGCGGAGCCGGCGGATCATTTACTTTTCTGTTCTGCCAGGTTCTTGTAATACAGCGAGAGGTCCGACTCTCCGAGGGCTTCGAGGACCTTGGAATAATGCTCGAGCACCGTGGCGCTGTCCTTGCCGCCGTAGAGCATGGCATGCTTGAAATACGGCTTGGCGTCCTTGGGACGCTTCAGCAGATACAGCAGCCAGCCGTACGTGTCGAGGTAAGTTGCATTGTCAGGCTCCAGTTCGACGGTGCGGGCGCTCATCTTGAGCGCTTTGCGCAGGGACTTGCCCTCGAGCGAGAGGTAATAGGCGTAATTGTTGAGCACGGAGGTCCGGTCGGGATCGGCTTTCAGCGCCAGTTCATAGGTCTCGTAGGCTTTCGCCTTGTCGCCCATCTGCTGGTACCAGACATCTCCTGCGATGGAGAGGGCCTCGGCCAGGTGATCCATGTTTTCCTGCGAACGGGCCAGTTCCGCCATCACGTCGCACTGCTGCAGCACGGCCTCCCAATCCTGCTTGATATAGAGCATCCTGAGCTTGAGCAGCTGGATGTCATAGTCTTCGGGATGCATCTCCCGGTCAATATCCACCAGGCGGTTGATCGTGTCGCCCCAGACCCAGTAGAACGGGGAGTCGATGTTGTCCATCATCACCGTCAGGTAATTGCTCTTGACCTGCGGGCGGACATCCTCATTGCGGATAAAGGCTTCCAGCCCCGTGAAAAAGGCGGGGAAATTGCCCATCCGCCGCAGCAGCTCGGTCCGGCCGAGCTGGGCCGGGGCATACTCCGGATCGAGCTCCAGCGCCTGGTTGTAGTAGCGCAGCGCCACGGAATCCTGGCGTGCCGCCACCTTCGAATCCGCGACCATGGAGAGTGTATTGGGCGTATTGTAAAGCCCGGGGTTCATCTTGATCAGTTTCTCGACATAGCGGCCTGCACGGACCTGGTCCTGACGGGCGTCGTAAAGGGAGGCCATGGCATAGACATACCAGGTATTGGTCGAATCCGCCTGGACGGCGAGGGAAAGGTGCTGCTCGGCGGCGTCCAGTTCGCGGAGGGCCATCTCGCTCAGTCCGAGATAATAGTTGACCGCGTCGTCAGCAGGATCTTCCCGGTTCAGCTGCTGCAGGATCTCCTTTGCCTGCGCATAATGCCCTTCTGCGTATTGTGCCGTCGCGGTGAGGAAGCGGTCCGTACTTCCCGTCTCTTGCGCCCGGAGGGAGCAGCCGAGCAGGAGCAGGACCGTATATAGAATGAGCTTACGCATAGTGGTCACAAAATTAAGTGTTTTTATGAGAAAATTTGGCTATTTTCGCAGGAAATATTTTTTCGGGTAGCAGGATGCAACTTTTCGGAAATAAAAAGCATCTTAACACTCGGGAAGCAGAATGGATTGAAGGGGCAAAACGCGGCGAACGCCGTTGCCAGAAAGCCATTTACGACCTCCTGTCCGCCAAGATGTTCGCAGTTTGCCTGCGGTACATGGGCGACCGGGACGCCGCGGAGGACATCCTCCAGGATGGTTTCGTGACCCTTTTTTCCAAACTGGACAGCTTTTCGGGAGAAGGCTCTTTCGAAGGCTGGGCCCGCAAGATCTTTGTGAATACTGCACTGATGAGTCTCCGCAAGAAAGATGCGCTCAAGAACTCGGAGGACGTGGACGCCGCCTGGAACATCACCAGCGATGCCCCGACCGCCATCCAGCAGATCGGCTACGACGACCTGCTCAAGATGGTCGCCGCCCTCCCGCCCGGTTTCCGGACGGTCTTCAACATGTATGTCATCGAAGGCTATTCACACAAGGAGATCGCCGAGGCGCTCGGCATTTCAGAGACCACCTCCCGCTCGCAGCTACAGCGTGCGAGGGTATTGTTGCAGTCAAAGATTAAAGAAAGGTATTAAGATGCAGGACAAGCATACCCAGGATTTCGACCTACAGATGAGGTCGATGCTTGCAGACGCGGAGATCAAGCCATCCCGCCGCGTCTGGAAAGCCGTGTCCGCGCGTCTGGATGCCGCGGAAGCCTCCGCCGCCCCGGTCTGGGGCTGGATGAGATGGGCGGGCGCCAGCCTTGCCGTCGCCGCCGTGGCCGCCACTCTTTTCTTTACCGGTACACGCCATTCTATTCCAACCAAAATTCATAACCAGGAGCAAGCCATGCTTGCACAAGCCGGCGGCGATGCCGGTACCCCGACGCAGGTCGCGGCACCGGCAACCGTCCCGGCCGGAGAAACGCCCGACGAGGCTGTCTCCGCCACCCCGATTCGCCGGCGCAGCGCCCCTGTGCGTCCCGCCGGCGAGCCGGTCGTGAGCCCGGAAGCCGCCACGGCACCGTCCTCCGACGGACAGGAAGCCCTGAGCCAGAAACAAGAGGCTCCCGTTCAGGAACAGCAGACCGCTCCCGCCAAAAAGCAGCCCAGGCAGCCCGTCCGCACGGTGACGGCCGACCCGTTCGCCGAACCTGTCACGGCCCGGCAGAGCTTCAAACCCCGTGTCGCCCTCTATGCACAAGGGGCGATCGGCAGCAACGAATCCGATTTCCGGCCGGCCGGAGCCATGATGGCCCCCGGCAAGTCCAGCGGATTCTCCGAACTGGGCAGTTCCTCCTACGGCATCCCCTTCACCCTGGGTCTCGGTGTACGGATCTATCTCCTGCCCCGGTTCTCCCTGGGCACGGGCCTGGACTACTCCCTGCTGACGCGCAGCTTCACCGGCAGTTACGGTGACGTTTCGGGAAGTGTTTCCCATTCGCTCCAGTACCTCGGGATTCCCATCAATCTCTACTATGACATCCTGTCCTCCGACAAGATCAAATTCTACGTCTATGGCGGCGGAGAGATGGAATACTGCATCTCCAACAAATACCGCCTGTTCGCCAACCCGGACATCATCCGCAGCTATCCCGTGGAAGGGCTGCAGTTCTCCGTCGGCGGCGGCATCGGTGTCGAATTCATGCTCGGGCGCCGCGTGGGTCTGTACCTGGATCCCGGTGTCAACTACTACTTCCCGGGCAACCAACCCAGAAATATCCGGACGGACAAGCCGTTCCTGCTCAACTTCGACGCAGGTCTGCGCTTCAACTTCTGACAATAAAAAGCAAAAACAGAAAAAAACGTATTTTTGTGATGAATTTCCCCGTGAAAAGACAGGATTCTTTTCGCGGGGTTTTCTTTTTTTGTGCTTCTTTGCCGGAAAAAAACTATGAAGACTTTCATCATCCTCCTGTGCCTGGCGGCAGTCTGCTCCGCCTGCATCCCCCTGGACGGCGGACTGGGGACAGGGCCGAACCGGAACGACACCGGCCGGGGCGGTCCGGCCACCCGGCCCGGACAGACACAGAACGCCCCGGCTTGTTCCGGAACGGACACGACCTTGTATTATTCAGCGGTCCGTTTCCCTCCCTCTTATGACTGGCAGCGGGACACAGCCTATGGCAACGCCGGTTTCGAACTGCTCCTCTGCCGGGAAGGCACGACACTGCTGACCCTCCCGTCCGGTCCTCAGGTCCCGTTCTGCGCGGACCCGGACCGCCACCATATCCTCGACGGGCGGCTGTATACCGAACGGATGCTTGGAGAAGAGACCCTCATCGGCCGGGACGGGGTGGAACTGTTCCGCTTTGAAGGGAGGGAATTCCTGCTCGGCCTGCTTGCCGACGGAGAGGACCTGTACACCCTCTCCCGGCCCGTTTCCGGCAGGGGATTCTCCTTCCGGCTGAACGGCAGGCCCCTGCTCACCCGGGCCGACGGAGATCCGTTCGGGAACCTCACCGATCCCTCCTACAGCCCGGGCGGCGCCCTCTACCGGGATAACGGCCAGACCGTTTTCGCCTTTCGGGCCGGATACATCACCAGTACGTCCTATTACCTGGTCCGGGACGGGGTGGAAACCCGGCTCGGCGATATCCTCCCCGGACGGCACATCCTGGATCTCAAACAGCACGGCGGCCGGGCTTTTGTCCTGTATCCCTCCTTTCTGAAGAACCTGCTGTATGAAGGCAGGATCTGGCCCGAGGGAGACAGTTATGCCATCACCGGGCGTTTCTCCGACGGAACGGGCGGATCCTTCCAGGGCTGGCTGGCAGCGAACGACTGGACGGTCCAACGGGAACTGTGCCGGACAGAAGCCGTTCTGTACCATTCTCCGGAAGCGACCTGCGGGGTGACGCCCGGGACGGACGGGATGCTCCGCTGGCACACGCCGGACGGGGGCGGCGAGAGCCCGGACCCCTGCCATTTTTTCTCGCCCGCCTGCGCGACGCTGGCCGGCTCCCGTTTCGCGCTGGCGCTGAACCCCAGGGACATCGCCCGGCCGCCGCGGATCCTGGACGGAACGCGGACGCTGGAAACAGATCTATACGGCTATGTCAGCCGGGTGACCCTGGAAATCAGTCCGCCCAACTGAGAATCCGGGAACCGTCCGGTTCCACGGAGATATGGACCTTGAGCGTTTCCTCCGGCAGCAGTGCCTCGATGTTCTCCGGCCATTCCATCAGGCAGAGGGCACCGCTGTCCAGATAATCGTAGAGGCCGATGTCCAGCGCCTCTTCCAACTTGGTGATCCGGTAGAAGTCAAAATGGAAGACCGGTTCCCCGGTCCCGGTCCGATACTCGTTGACAATGGCGAACGTCGGAGAGCTGACGGCGTCGGAACGGACGCCCAGCTGCCGGCACAGGGCCGTGGTGAAGGTGGTCTTGCCCGCCCCCATCGAAGCATAGAACGCCACCAGACGGCGGTCACCCAGGCGGCGGAGGAATTCGCCGGCGGCCGCATCGATCTCCGACAGGGAAGCTATGACGATTTGTTGCGACATAATACCTGACAAAGATACGAAAAACTATGATACTGTTATGCTGACACACATTCACGGTGCCAAATGCATCGGGATCGACGCCGTCGAGGTCACGGTGGAGATCGACATCGACCGGGGGATCGGCATCCATCTGGTCGGACTGGCCGACGTGGCCGTCAAGGAAAGCCTCCTGCGCACCACGACCGCGCTGGAGGCCCTGGGATTCCGCATTCCCGGCAAG
>JAILAO010000036.1 GCA_024681565.1 Bacteroidales bacterium | reverse complement strand
ATCGCGGAACTGGCCCTGATTCTTGAGATTCGACTCCAGGATGGCGTTGGTTTCCGCGTATTTGATGCCAAAAGCGTTGTATTTCTTGAACATGTCCATGAAGATGAGCGAATTCACGCCGCTGTTCTGATAGTCCGGATGGACTCCGACCAGCAGCATCTCCGCCGTACCCTCATGTTTGATGAACATCGACTTCGCCAGCCAGAACCAGCCGAAGGGGAACAGTTTCCCGCGGCTCTTCTGAAGCGCCCGGGCGATCGAGGGCATCGTGATGCCGAAGGCGATCAGTTCTCCCTTCTCATTCTCCACCATCGACAGGTAACGGAGATCCAGGATGCTGAGATAGAAGCCCAGATATTTCTCCGCCATGTGGTCGGGGAGGACCGTGAAGTTGTAAAGGTCCTTATAGCAGTCATTGATGCACTTGAACACCTTGTGGCCGTAGTCTTCCTTCCGGATGATTTTGCGCGTCAGCGGTCGCAGGTGCACATTGGCGCGCTGCTCGATGATCTTGGCCATGCGCTCCCAGCGGTCCGGCATCACGGTCGGGACCGTAACCTTGTACTCGATCCAGTCGGCGTCCTTTCCGAAGCCCAGGGCTTCCAGATGATCGTTGTAATACGGGAAATTGTAGATGAGCGCCATCGTACTCAGACGGTCGTAACCATCGATCAGCATACCCTCGGGATCGAAATCCGTGAAACCGAGCGGGCCGACGACGGAATCCATCCCATACTGGCGTCCGAAGGCTTCCACCTTGTCCATCAGGGCCTTGGAGACCTCCCGGTCGTCGATGAAATCCAGCCAGCCGAAGCGTACTTCCTGGTGGTTCCACTGTTTGTTGGCCTTGTGGTTGACGATCGCCGCCACGCGGCCTACCGGCTCGCCGTCCTTATAGGCCATATAAAGTTCGGAGTCGCAGAACTCCTGCGCCGCGCCTTTTTCCTGATCCAGCGTATCGATCTGGTCGAAGACAAGCGGCGGGACGTAGTAGGGATTGTCGTGATATAATTTCTCGGGAAAATTGACGAATCTGCGCAGTTCAGTCCGCGTGCGGACGGGTCTGATTTCAACTGACATGTTGGAAAGGGTTTAGTTACAGTAATGCGAAGATAGCGATTTCATAGGAAATAATCAAAGAAAATTGGCTATCTTCGTATCATGCATAAAGCCCTCCGACTGCTTCTGCCCCTCGTTCTGCTGCACCTCTGCCAGGTGCTGCCGGGCCAGGAACGTTTGCTGGGGCTGTACCAGTCTCCCCGGGGCGTCGGAATCTCCGCCGTCATCGAAACCGAAGATGGGTTGGAGATGAACATCCTGACCGTGAGAACGGATTTTTACGGTGTATTGTCCGGCCGGACACAAGATGTGGGTGCATGCGTTTCCTACACGCACGACTATGTCCTGTATCAGCTGAACGGAGAAGACTATTTCCTCCGTTTCCATATCGGTGCCGGCGGCCTGTTCGGCTTTACGCACGATTTCGAGAAGGGCTTTTTCAGCAAATATGAGCGCCAGCTGGAGCGGAAGCCCGGCTGGACCGGAGCCCTGGACTGCAATGTCGGTCTGCGCATCGATTTCCGGCGCAGGCTGTCCCTGGATTTCAGTTTATCGGCGCTCCCCGGCATCCACATAAGGACGGACAACAGGACCGGCGCTTTGCTGGTCAATTTCTACCGGGCCGGAATCTACAATGCCTATTACCCGCAGGTTAACCTAATGTACCGCTTTTGATCATGAAACGGAAACTACTGTTGTTCATACTATTGCTTCAAGCAGTTTCTGTGTCTGCGAAGATGCCGGACAACTGGTTTTTCAGCCGTTTCCGCATCGGGATGGAGTGGGGATACAGCCAGTGTTTCTACCGGGGGTGGAACTACAATTTCATCAGCGAAGAGGGCTCCCGTTTCTATGACAGAAGCTACGAACTGCACCTCAAGGCCAATGGCATCGTCCTGGGGCAGATCGGCTTCAACATGAACAAAGACCGTTTCAACCTCTCCCTTCTTTCCGGATATATCGGAGTGGGGGAGAACAACCAGATGATTCCCTTCCTGCTGCGTTTCAGCTATTACCCGCGGACTGCCGCGGAAGACGGGATGTTTGCCTTCGCCCAGGCCGGACCGGGCCTGCACATTTTCCCGGGAGAGCGGGAAGCGGCCTGGCTGGCCTCGCTGGGAGCTGGCTACCGCATCACGCTGAGCCTGGACTGCAACCTGGACCTGCTCCTCGGGATCAAATATCTCTATGACCACCCGCTCATCCCGAACCCGGAGGGTCCCGGATATGTGCCAAGGCGCAATATCCGCAAAAACAATGCGGGATATTGCGCCCTGGACCTGACGTTGGCCGTCAATTTCTAGAACAGGCTGCTGACTGCGGCAATGATCTCTTCGGCAGGCAGATCGGGATCCATCGTAAGATCCGGCTCCTTGAAGACATACCCCTTGGCCATCGAGGCCAGGAAACCGCCGCCCGTACAATTGAGCATAATACAGTCATCCGGACCGACCTTGCCCTCCGCCACGGCCTGCGCAAGGGCGGACACGGCAGCACACGAGGCGGGAAGCAGATCATATCCTTCCAGATTGCGGAACTGCAGCAGCCAGTACATGATGTCGTCATTGGTGCAGCAGAAGGTATCACCGCCGCTCGCCTTCAGCACATCATAAAGGCCGCCGGCCAGGCCGTAAGGCGGTTTCCGGTTAGCCAGCACCTTCGCCAGGATCACTTCGGCATTGCGCCGGCCCACCATCGGATCAAGGGGAGCCAGCTCCCGCTTTCCGGACTTCCAGGAATCATGGATCAGCGTGAACGGCGTGTTCTGGGCCACATAGACGCGCATCTTGTTCTCTCCGAAACGTCCGTCAGCGGCCAGCCGTTCAGCATTCTCCCATGCGGCGATGGCACCGGTCCCGGA